>CAZDGP010000004.1:4744-9140 GCA_964505085.1 uncultured Thermoplasmatales archaeon | reverse complement strand
TCCATGCGGCACGGTCGTGTCGAGGAAGCTCTGCTTCCGAGGTAGGCCGTGACGCCCTCGGATGTCTCCATGCGGCACGGTCGTGTCGAGGAAGCTCTGCTTCCGAGGTAGGCCGTGACGCGAAGCGGCACGGCCGTGATCCTGCCCCCCGCACTTCTACCTCTCCCCGGACCCCCGCCCCAGCAGGTACACCGCCGCGGTGAACACAGCCACGCCTGGCGCGAGCAGGAGCACGGTGAAGAGGGAGGTGTTGGTGACGAGGCTCCACGCGAGGATGCCGAGGTAGACGAGGAGGAAGGGCAGGGCGTAGAGGAGCCCGCGTCGGGGGCTCCTCCCGCGGTGCGCGTCCTCGTTGGGGACGGCCACGGGCTCCGCGGCGTCCGCATCCCGCGGGTCGGGAGGCATGCCGGATCAACCCTGGTAGTGCTGGATGAAGCTTCCGCTCGTCATGCGTCCGTCGTCGGGGTTGGGCAAGACGTTCGGCACCTGGTCCGCGAACCCCTCGTACGCGAGGACCGTGACGATGCCGCCGGGGTAGATGCGGTCGTTGCTCGTGTGCCCACCGTAGTGGTCGTGCATGAGCCATACGCCGGGGTTGTCGGCGTCGATGAGGAGGTCCAGGCGCTCCCCGGGGCTCACGCTCACGGTGTCCCCGCGGAAGGGATGGGCGAGCTTGTACCCGTCCTTGTGCGTCACCCAGAAGCTGTGGCCGTGGACGTGGAAGTTCTTGTCCTCCGCCCCCACGTTGATGAGGCGGAGCTTCAACCGCTCCCCCTGCTTCACGGTGACGGGCTTCGTGTACGGGAAGCTGTACCCGTTGATGAGGTACGTGTCGAAGCTCGGGTCGAAGGCCGGATGCGTCACGGGGTACCAGTCCCGCTCCTCCGCCAGGGGCCCAGCCTCGTTGCCGCTGCCGCCGGGCGGGTTGTTCCCCACGTCCTTCACGTTCTGCTCCGCCGTCTCCTTGTTGTAGTAGGGGTTCCCGTTGGGGTTCGCCGTGGGGTCGGCGCGGTCCACGAACTGCTGGAAGTTGTGGTTGTGGTCCTTGTCCACCTCGTCGAAGATGAGGGTGGCTTCCCGGTCGAAGGGCACCTCCTTCGCCTCGAGGTCCTGTGGCTTCGGCTCGACGATGAACGACCCGTACATCCCCATGTCGATGTGGTGGGGTGCGTCCACGTGGCAGTGGTACCAGAAGGTGCCCGCGGGCTTCGCGATGAACTCGTACGTGAAGGTGGAGCCGCTCTGGATGGGCTCCTGCGTGAGGTAGGGGACACCGTCCATGTCCATGGGCACATGGAGCCCGTGCCAGTGGATCGTGTGCCCGATGGGGTGGGTGTTGTGGAAGTTGATGCGCACGAGGTCCCCCTCCGTGACGCGGAACTCCGCCCCGGGGATCTGCACGGGGCCGGAGTCCTCGAGGGTGAACCCCCAGATGGGGATGCTCACGGTGGGCGAGACCTGCTGGGTGCCGTTGCGGAGGTAGAGGTCGAACTCCTTGACGTCCCCCGTGGGTTCCACGGACTCGTTCCGGAACGCATCCCCACCGGACCCGTTGGATCCGTTGCTGGAGGGGGTGAGGTCCTGGACGCGGGCCAGGCACCCGGAAAGGGGTACGGCGAGGCCGCCGGCGAGGATCGAGCGCCGGGATATCTTCCTGTCGTCGTCGGCCATGGCTACGGCACCTTCGGCCGTGAAGCACGCGGGGGGGCTTATGAAGGTTGTTGATGACCCCGCACCCAAGCGTCCCCTCCCGGACCCGCCCCCGCCCACGCCGTCCACCCCTTCACGGGCACCGCTCCCGCGGCACCTCCGTACAACAAACCTTATGAGCTGCGGCGTCCCCCCACGGGTCATGCAGCGCCCCAGCCTCGCTCTCATCCTCGCGAGCGTCCTGCTCCTTGCAGGATGCCTCGGCGGAGGAGGCGACACCAGCCTCGACGAGCAGTCCGCCGCCGGGAACACCACCACGGAAGCCCCCGTGAACGAGAGCTCCACCCCCGAGTTCACGTGGACCCACGAGGAGAAGACCGGCACCGTGGAGGGCACGAACGCCGCCGCCGTCACCGTGGGAGCCGAGCAGGAGTCCGTCCGCATCGTCGAGGGCGCGACGAACCTCATCCTGAACTTCACCGCCGAGGACGGCGAACTGTGGGTGGACATCGTGCCACCCGGGTGCTCCGGCGGCGCCAGCAGCGACTGCAGCCACCGCGCCGACACCACCGACGGCACCAGCACCTGGAGCACCACGAACCCCGAGAGCGGCGCCTGGACCGTGTACCTCTACAAGGGCGACCCCGGCGTGAGCCCCGTGGACTACGTGGTGAGCATCGACCAGCTCGCCCCCACCAGCACGTGACGTAAGCGACGCCCCGCCCCATGGCAACGTTTACAAGGCTCCACGGAACCTGATGCGGTACCATGCGACCAACCATCCTCCTCCTCGTGCTCGCCCTCACGCTACCCCTCGCCGGGTGCCTCGGAGGCGACGAGGGTGGGGGGAACGTGGGCACCGCCTCCACCGACGACCCCACCGTCTCCCCGGGGAACACCACCACCAACGGCACCTCCGCCAACGCCACCCACCCCCACGCGTGGAACCGCACCACCATCGAGGGGAGCGTCACCGGCGGCTACGCCCCCGTGGTGGGCGCCGGGTTCACCAACAGCGGCGGCGACGAGGCCTGGAACGTCACCGGCACCGTCCACATCATGCACGTGAACCTCACCGCCACCGGCGAGCTCAACGTCTACATCTACCCCCCGGGATGCGAGAACGACGACAACGTCGCCGGCGCCCCCTGCGCCACCAGCAACACCACCGAGAACGGCGAGGTCCGCTTCACCGTGGAGGACGCCGACGAGGGCGAGTGGACCATCGAGCTCTACCGCCAGGACGGCGGGTACGGCACCACGGACTACACCATCGAGATCGCACAGTACGTCGAGGTCTAGCCCCCCGGTTCCCCATGGGCCCCCCTTCCTCTCATCCCACCCCCTGGACGCGGGATGCGACGACCGATGTACCACAACGCTTACATGCCCCGCCGCGGGCTTCCGGTCGATATGCGCCGCACCGTACTCATCCTCCTCCTTGCCACGAGCCTCGCCATGGCAGGATGCCTCGCCGGCGACGACGGCGGATCCGACGTCGAAGCGCAGGATGCCTCCGCCAACGCATCCGATGCCACCGGAGCCTCCTCGAACACCACGGAGAACGCCACGGAACCCACCCACGCGTGGAACACCACCACCCGGGAGGGCACCCTCCGAGGCGGGAACGCCGGCGTCTTCGTCTACAGCAACCCCCAGGGAAGCGACGCCAGCCAGAACTGGACCGTGGCCCCCGGCAGCACGCAGCTCATCGTGAACCTCACCACGGGCAGCGACGAGGTGTACTTCACCATCACGCCGCCCGGGTGCGAGGGCGGGTCCTTCGGCGGGAGCGACTGCGAGACCACGAACACCACCGCCGGCGGCACCATCTACATGGCGGAGGATCCGGAACCCGGAACGTGGGAGATCACCATGTTCCGCAACGAACCCGGGTACGGCACCACGGACTACGTGCTCACCGCCGACGTCCTCGAACCCCTCGAGGGCTGAACCCGGCCCCCGCACCCTTCACCCCCCTCTTCCTCCTCCCCAGCCCACCCCGACCGGTCCTCCCGCTCCCCTTCCCCCCCTCGCTGGCACACGGGCGCAACGCTTATGGTCCCCCAGCGTACCTGCGGGGTCATGACGCGCCGCCTCCCCATCCTCCTCCTCGTGCTCGTCCTCGCCACCGCCGGATGCCTCGCCGGTGACGACGGCGGCAACAGCGGGAACGTGGGCACCGCCGCCAACGAGGACCTCGACGACGATACCACGAACACCACCAACGAGACCCCCGACCCCACCCCAGCCTACACGTGGAACACCACCACGCGGGACGGCTCCGTGAGCGGAGCGAACGCCGTCATCGTGAGCAGCGGGGCCACCGTGGAGCACTTCAACGTCACCCGGGGGAGCCTGAACCTCACCCTCAACTTCACGAGCAGCGACGGGGAGCTGTGGATCACCATCTACCCGCCCGGCTGCGAAAGCAGCGACTGCAGCCACCGCGCCGACACCGGCGTCACCGCCATGGGTGACGGTGCCTCCACCTGGAGCACCGACGACCCCGATGACGGGCACTGGCAGGTGGAGCTCTACCGCGGCAACGCCGGAAGCGGCAGCGTCTCCTACACCATGGAGACCGCCATCCTCCAACCCACCGCACCCTCCTGAGGTGCCGTCCGGGGGCGCGGCCTGAGGTGCCGTCCGGGGGCGCGGCCTGAGGTGCCGTCCGGGGGCGCGGCCTAGCGGCCGTGCCACCTCCAGGCACCTCGCCTTCGGCGCCCCTCGCCGGCGGCTGCCC
>CAZDGP010000004.1:0-4644 GCA_964505085.1 uncultured Thermoplasmatales archaeon | reverse complement strand
CGGCCGTGCCACCTCCAGGCACCTCGCCTTCGGCGCCCCTCGCCGGCGGCTGCCCCATGCCAAAGTTCTTACCCCGTGGTTCCGTTGCCGCGGCGAGACCATGACCTCCCAGTTCCAGGGCCGGGACCTCGTGCACATCGGTGACCTCTCCCTGGAGGAGATCCACCGCATCCTCGACGTGGCCACGGACCTCGGTCCGGCCGCCCGCGGCGAGACCACGCTCCGCACAGGCGAGGGCACGGTGCTCGGCTCCCTCTTCTTCGAGCCGAGTACCCGCACGCGCCTAAGCTTCGAGACCGCCATGGCTCGCCTCGGCGGCGCCAGCGTCGGCTTCGCCGACCCCGACATGACCAGCGTCACGAAGGGCGAGACCCTGGCCGACACCGTCCGCGTCGCCAGCACCTACGCCGACGCCCTCGTCATCCGCCACCCCCACGAGGGCGCCGGCCGCCTCGCGAGCCAGTTCGCCACCGTCCCCGTCATCAACGGCGGGGACGGCGCCGGCCAGCACCCCACGCAGACCCTCGTGGACCTCTACACCATCCGCGCCGAGAAGGGACGCCTCGACGGGAACCGCGTGGGCATCCTCGGGGACCTCCGGTACGGTCGCACCGTCCACAGCCTCGCCCACGCCCTGGCCCGCGTGGGCGCCGAGATGGTGTTCGTGGCGCCCGAGACCCTCCAGATGCCCGACGACATCCTCCAGCGCCTCACGGACCTCGGCGCCGACTACGAGACCACGTCGGACCTCACCGAGGTCGTGGGCGACCTGGACGTCCTCTACACCACGCGCATCCAGCGGGAGCGCTTCCCCGACCCCGAGGAGTACCGACGCGTGCAGGGAAGCTACCGCATCGACGAGGAGCTCCTGGCCGACGCCAGGAAGGGCCTCACCCTCCTCCACCCCCTGCCCCGCGTGGACGAGATCGACCCCAGCGTCGACGACACAGACCACGCGCGGTACTTCCAGCAGGCCGCCAACGGCGTCCCCGTGCGCATGGCGCTCCTCAGCCTCCTCCTCGGGCTCGACGAGGGAGGTGGCGCCTGATGCGCCAGCAGCCCCACAAGCCCGGAGGCCAGCCTGGTGGCGGAGTGCCCGAGGAGCCACGAGGTGGCAACATGAGCCGGAGGCCCGCAGGGCCGGAGGCCATGTTGGTAGCGAGGGGTGCGAAGCACCACGAGGTGGCAACATGAAGGAGCTCAAGGTCCAACCCATCCGCAACGGCACCGTCATCGACCACATCCCCAGCGGCCGCGCCCTCCAGGTGCTCCGCATCCTCGGCCTCCCCCGGGAGGGCGGCACGAGCATCGTGAGCGCCATCATGAACGTGCCCAGTGGCAAGGACGGCACCGAGCGGAAGGACATCGTGAAGGTGGAGGACCGGGAGCTCCGCCCCCGCGAGCTCGACAAGATCGCCCTCGTGGCGCCCCACGTCACCATCAACATCATCCGCGAGTACGACGTGGCGGACAAGCGCCACGTGGACCTCCCCGAGGAGGTGGAGGGCATCGTGACCTGCAGCAACCCCAGCTGCGTCACGAACCACGAGCCCACCACCGCCACCTTCAAGGTGCTGAAGGAGGACCCGCCCACGCTCCGGTGCACGTACTGCGAGCGCATCGTGGAGAACGTGGCCGAGCACGTGGTGTAGGCCACCACTACCTCTCCCCGGGCCCCGTGCCCAATCCCTTCTCCAACGTCTCCTCCGGCACGTCCCAGAAGCTCGGGAGTTCCCGGATGCGCGACCACCCCTGGCCCTCCTCGTCGAGCTCCTCCACCTCCACGTCGGTGAAGTGCGTGTCGAGCACCGCCGCACGCTCCTGCCTCAGGGGCGGCGTGCAGTGATCCTCCTCCTCCCACACGGCCTCGCCTCGGCGGGGGTCCCACCGCGCAGCCTCGAGGCTCGAGGCGAGGGCCTGCCCGAAGGGATCGTAGGCTTCGACCTCGCCGCTCTCCAGGCGCTCGCGCAGGGCGTTCCTTCGACCGGGTTCGATGGTGGCGCGGACCAGGTAGTAGGCCACGGGGATGTGCCTCGCTAGGTGTTGGGGCCGCCTTGCTTGTGAAGGTTGCCCGATGGGCTTAAACCCACCCAGGGGGTTGGCCCGGTGATGGTGATGGATCCCGCGGAGCACGCGCCCCAACCGGGGGACCCGGCTCCTCCCGTCACGCTCCCGGCCGTGAACCACCCCGAGGGCACCTTCTCGCTGGAGGAGGCGGTGGCCGAGGGTCCCGTGGTGCTCGCGTTCTTCCCCCTGGCCTTCACGAGCACCTGCACCACGGAGCTTTGCACCTTCCGGGACGACCTCGCCGCGTACGACGCGTTGAGCGCCCAGGTGGTGGGGGTCTCCTGCGATGCCAGGCCGAGCCTCCGGGTCTTCGCCCGCGAGCAGGGGTACACGTTCCCCCTCCTCTCGGACTGGAACCGCACCGTCGTGCCCCGGTACGGGGGGTTCCACGAGACCCTCGTGGGGCTCCGGGAGGTGCCGCGGCGCGCGGTCTTCGTCGTCGACGGGGGGATGCGGGTGGCGTACGCGTGGGTGACGACGGACGCCGACGACCTGCCGCCCTTCGACGAGGTGAAGGCGGCGCTGGAGCGGTTGCGGTCGTGACCGAGCCTGATCGCCAGGGGGGTTAGGCGGGGTCCAGAAGATCCTGCACCACGCGCTTCGTCACCGGGTCGAAGTCCGCCCCCAGCATCCAGGAGAGGTAGGAGGGGTGCGCCGTGGCGGGGTCGTCCTCGTGCTTCCCGAAGTTGAACCGCACCTCACCGTCGGGGTCGCGGTAGAAGCGTTGCCCGGGCTCCAGCCACTCCACGTCGTGGAGGAGCACGTTCTCGTCCACCGCGAGCTCCTGGAGGTCGGCGGCGCGGTCCGGATGGAGGCTCCGTTGCGCCCGCAGCACCTCCACGGTGGCCCGAGCGTCCGCCAGGGCGCCGTGGGCGTCCACGTGCTCGCGCTTGCAGTACACGCGCACGGCGTCCTCGAGGCGGTACGCGTTGTGGTTCAGCTCCTCCCGGAAGAGGCGCCACGGGTCCACCACGTGAGGGTGCTCGGTGAACCCCGGTTGACCGTGGCGCACGAGCTCGTGGTGGAGGATGTTCACGTCGAACTTCGCGTTGTACGCCACGAGCACCGCATCCTCCACCAGGCGCTGCACCCGGGAGGCGTGTGTGGTGAAACGTGGCAGGTCGGCGACGTCGGCGTCCCCGATGCCGTGGACCTCCCGCGCCTCCTCCGGGATGGGCACGCCGGGGTGCACGCGACGGCTCCACACCCCCAGCTCCCCGAGGTCCGTGTCCAGCTCTACCAGCGCGAGCTCCACGATGCGGGCCTCCTCCCACCGGGTGCCGGTGGTCTCCAGGTCGAAGGCGATGACCCGCTCCGGCACCCTGGACCCCTCCGCGTCGCTCATGATGTCACCACGGCGCCGACGCTACAGGAGCGTTGCGGTGGACCGTTCGAGCCTGGGTCGAACCATCCCGGTGGGGTCATGCGGTGGTGAAGTACGGGATGTCGTCGGCCTCGGCCACGACGTTCGTCTCCCGGATGGGCACGAGGTGGCTCACGAGGCGATCCTCGTAGAGGAGGTGATCCAGCGCGTCCCGGACGGCGTCCAGCAGGACGCTGTCGGTGGTGGACTCCTCCATGACCTCCTCGTACGCCTCCATGTCGATGGCCTCCTCCCCCTCCTCCAGGCGGGCAAGCTCCAGCTCGTGGTAGCGCCCCCAGTACGTCCCCATGACCTCGTCGGCGATCTCGAAGGCGTTGAACGCTCGATCATCGTGCTCCGTGAGGAAGGCCATGACGCGGGTGCGGACGCTCGTCCGGGGCTCCGCGTCCTGCCACAGCGGCTCGTCGGTGGGGATGGGCATGGGAGGGGGGAGGCCGCGGCGACGGGAAAAGCCTTCCGGGCGTCCCCGCCGGTTACACGTCCGTCACGCGGGGCTCCCCGCCCTCCACCTCGCGGACCGCGTCCACGGGCACCGTCCCGTCCGCGTCATCCCGCGGCGGGCCCATGGCGGGCAGGGTGAAACGCACGGTGGTGCCCTCGCCGGGTGTGGACTCGAGGTGGATGCCGCCGCCGTGGCGGTGCACGATGTGGCGGCAGATCGTGAGCCCCAACCCCGCGCCCCCGTCCCTGGACCGGGGGTCCAACCGACCGAAGGGCTGGAAGACGAGGTCGTGGTACTCGGGCTTGATGCCGGGGCCCTCGTCCTGCACGGTCACAACCCATCGGTCCCCATCGCCCTCGGCGTCCACGTGCACCCGCTGCCCCGCCTCCAGTTGGCGGACGGCGTTGCCCACGAGGTGCTCCAGGAGCTCCCGCAGGAGCTCCCGGTCCCCCGACACCGTGGGGAGGGGCCCGTGGGTGACGAGGACGTCGGCCACCTCGGGATGTTGGGCCTCCAACCGCTCCACCACCTCCTGGAGCAACCCCTGGAGGTCCACGGGTTCCCCCGCGATGGGGTCGGGGTCGCGTTCGATGTACCGGAGGAACTCCTGGAGGGTGTCGTGGAGCCGACGTGCCGAGTTGCGGCTGTAGTCCACGAGGTCCACGGCCTCCTCGTCGAGCTCGTGCTCCGCGCGGTTCATGAGGAGCTGGAGGTGGCGATGGATGTCCCGCACGGGCTCCTGGAACTCGTG
>CAZDGP010000003.1:42144-52675 GCA_964505085.1 uncultured Thermoplasmatales archaeon | reverse complement strand
ACCCCGTACACCCGCACGACCCGCACGTCCCCCGGCGGAAGCGCCGCCTGCACCTCCTCCACCGGCACCTCGAAGACGTCCGAGAGCCGGTTCGCCACCTGGTTCCCGTCCACCGGCCCCGGCTCGAGGACCACGAACGCGTCGCTGTGTGCCTCCACCGCGGAGACGGGGCCGCCCATGATCTTCCGGTGACCCTGCACCTCCACCTCCCCCACCGCCACCCGGAGGGGACCGTCCACGGGGTTGCGCTTCCCCCGCACGATGAAGGCGCCCCGGGGAAGGAACTCGCCGCTCTCGGGCGTCTGCGACACCTGCGGCGGCGTCACCCAGTACGCTTCCCCGTGGGCCACACCCTGCTTCCACGCGCTGCTCATGCTCACCGCCCACAGGCACGCCTCCTCCAACGTGGACTCGGGAGGCGACGCCCCGTCCTTCGCCTTCACCACGACGCTGGGGGCGCCGTGGACGTCGGCGTGGGCGTACCGGTCCCCGGACTCCAGGTGGCGCTTCACCACCTCGTCGTTCGTGCCCGCGTCCCGCCCCCCCACCACGATGTGGCCGTCGCTCGAGAGGAACCAGCGGTACCGGTCGAACCAGAACTTGTGCGTGGGCTCCTTGCCCTTCCGCTCCTCCTCCAGCTCCTCCAGGAGCTCCGCCCCCCGCTCCTCGAGCTCCCTCAGCTGGTCCCGGGTCCGCTGCACCGCCTTCCGCGCACCCTTCCGTTTCTCCCGGGCCTTCTTCCCCTCCTCGTAGAGGGCCTCCGCGTTCCGCTGCACGTTCTTCCGCACGTCCAGCGTGACCTTCGTGGTGCCGTCGCCCTCCAGGTCGTCGAGCTCCACCGTCACCTGGCCCGCGTGCTCGTTGAGGTCCACCACGCGCTCGGCCTCCGGGTTCCCCGCTTCCCGCCCATCGGCCAACCGCTCCCGCACGGCATCCCACCCGTGCTCCCGGCTCGCCTCCAGGAGCGTGTCGAGGATGCGCTGCACCGTGTCGAAGTGCGCGTAGACGAGGTCGCCCTTCCGCTGGGACTCCTCCTCCTGCACGTCGAAGCGCTCGATGGCCTGCTCCTGCTGGTGGAGCTTCCGCTCCACGCGGCTCCGCTCCTCCTCGAAGGCCTCCCGCTCCTCCGCCTGCATCTCCTCCGTGAGAGGCCGGCTGAAGAAGTGGTCCAGCGCCTCGTTGAAGCTCCCGAACCGGTCGAGCCTCGCGCCCTCGTGCTCGGTCAGGGGCCGCGGCGCCACACCGATGGCCTCCCCCGCATCGTCCAGCACGATGACGGGGTCCCAGTCACCCTCCCGGAAGGGCTGGAGCACCTCCTGGAACGCCTCGTACAGGGCCTCGAGGTCGCTCTCGAGCAGGTCCTTCACGGGGGTCTCCTTCCCCCCGCCCCACCGCGTCGCCACCTCCTCCGCGTAGGTGCCGCCGAGGTTGAACTTCACGGCGAGGGTCCGCACCACGTCGGCGTCGGAGTCCAGGAACTGCTCCCGGAACGCGTCGTAGTCCAGCGTGAAGGGGTCCACGCGGTGCGGCGGGTCCCGGTAGGGGTGGCCCGGACGGATGCTCCGGTGGCTCCACTCCTGCGTGAGGAGGCTGTCCTTGATGACGCCCTTCCCCACGGACTCCCCCCGAGGCCGCTCCGCGTCCTCGCCGGGCGCCTGACGTCCCTCCTCGCTTCGCTCCTCGGTCCGCTCTTCCACGTCATCCCGCTGTTCAACGAGGATCACGTTCCCGTCGTGGAAGAGCTCGATGACGAGGAGGTACGTGGCATCCCGCTTCCCCACCACGATCTCCACCACGCGGTCGAAGCCCACCTGGCGCACGTCCAGGATGCGGCCGCCGCTCACGTGCTTCCGGAGCTTCATCGTGAACTGCGGGGGCTTCGTGGGGTTCTCCCGGGGGAACCGCGTGAGGCACATCCACCGCCCCGTGAGGATGCTCAGGTCCTTCCGCGTCCCCTCCCCCCCGATGCCGGGGTCCTGGTCGCTTGGCACGTAGAAACGGAGGAGCACCTCCTCCCGGCTGGGCTGGTAGGCCTTGGAGAGGTTCCCGTCCACCAGGAACTGCAGCTCGTCCACGAGAGCGCGGACGTCGAAGGCGTTCATCTCCTCCTTCTTCCCGGGCATGCGCGTTCGGTCCCTCCATCCCCTCGCCCCGGATAAAGCCTTGCCGTCACCACCGTCGAAGCCTCCAAGCCGCTCGGCTTCAACGGCGCCGTGGCGCCAGTTCGATCACGATAGAGCATGGCGCCATCACCACCGTCGAAGCCTCCAAGCCGCTCGGCTTCAACGGCGCCGTGGCGCCAGTTCGATCACGATAGAGCATGGCGCCAATGCTCCCGGTCCGTTCCGAACTCCTTAAGGGGTTCGGCCCGTCTGGACACCCTGAGCGAACCGAATGCTTCCGGACCTCAGCGTGGGTGCCACCTACCACCTGGTCGTGACCCTCTTCCAGTTGAGCCTGGCGCTCCTCATCGCCTTCGCCGGGCGCCTCGACGACGTCCGGGGCGGCGTCGCCACCATCATCGCCCTGAGCGGCGGCGAGACCCTGCTGCTCACGCTCTGGCAGGTGGGCACCATCCCCCTCTGGGGTCACCCCATCTACCACAGCCTCTTCCAGTCCATGGACATCGCCATCATCACCCTCCTGGCGGTGCTCCTCTCCCGGCTCCCCCGGGCGCTCTTCCCCGAGAGCAGCCGGACCATGCGCCGGATGGTCCTGGTGACGGCGGCCACGGTGCCGGCGGTGGCCCACTTCATCATCCGGTCGCAACCCCAGCTCGGCATCGACCCCACATGGTCCTACTACATCCTCCACACGGTCCCCTTCGTCGCCGCCGCCATGTTCCTCCTCTTCCACTTCCTCCCCGGATGGCTCGACCTCACCCCCGGGCCCTACCGCACCATGACGATGCTCGCGGGCGCGGGCCTCGCCATGAGCCCCATCTACCAGGGGGTCCGATGGATCGTGATCGCCTACCTGGAGGCCGCCTCCAAACCCTTCCTCGAGCGCCCCCTCTCCCGTCAGTTCTCCATCGTCCTCCTCGTCACCATGGGTGTGCTCTCCCTCGCCGCCCTCACCTGGCTCCTCGTCCGGTGGGTCCGGAAGCGGTCCTCCGACGAGGGCGTCCTCCTGCTCCTTCTCCTCGTGCCCGTGGTCCTGGGCGCTCGCGCGCCCTTCCACGACGCCACCCCCCTCGGGGAGTTCGCGAGCCAGGCCATCCGGCCCGTGATCTTCGCCGTGGCCATCCTCCGCTACGACCTCTTCCAGGTCCCCCGGGGCCTGCGTCGCATCGCCGTCCCCGGCACCCTCCTCATCTCCAGCACCGTCGTCTTCCTCCTCCTGGGCATCCTCCTGAGCCCCGAGGGCATCGGCACCGACGCCTTCAGCCCCGAGGCCGCCACCGGCGCCGTCCTGGGCGTGGCCGCCCTCGCCCTCCTGCTCCAGGACCCACTGGGAGGGATGGTGGTGAGCGCCAAGCGCCGGGAGAGCACCAGCAGCGAACGCCTCGAACGGTACCGCCTGGCCCTCGAATCCCTCCGGGCTCGAGGCGACGAACCCGAGCAGGGTGAGGTGGAGTCCCTGCGCATGCGCTACGGCGTGAGCTGGGAGGAGCACCAGGCGCTGGAGGCCATCATGCGTCGCAACGTCGTGGTGCCCACGAGCGCCATCCACGGCCTCCAACCCGGCGACCTCGTGGTGGACCGCTACGAAGTCGTGCGCGTCCTGGGCGAGGGCGGGTTCGGCCGCGCCGTGCTCGCCCGGGACCGCCGCTGGGGGGACCGCGTGGTCCTCAAGGGGGTAACGCGGCCCTGGAGCGAGGCCGCGGAGGACCGACGCGCCACCCTCATGCGGGAGGCGAGAGCGGGTATGCAGGTGGAGGACCCGCGCATCGCCCAGGTCCTGGACGTGGTGGAGGAGGGGCGCGCCATCTACCTCGTGCGGGAGTACGTCCCCGGCGAGACGCTCCAGGAGGTGGTGGGCGCCGAGGGGGCGTTCCCCGTGGCGGATGGCGTGGCCATCGTCGGGGAGGTCCTGGAGGCCCTCGAGGCGCTCCACGACGCGGGGCTCCACCACCTGGACATCAAGCCCGGGAACGTCATCCTCCGGCCCGACGGGACACCGGTGATCATCGACCTCGGGAGCGCCACATCCTCGTCGGACGAGGACGAGCCTGGAGCCACGCGAGCCCTCGGAGGTAGCCGGGAGGCCGGTAGCCTCCCGTGGACGGCGCCCGAGCGCCTCCAGGGCGAGGAGGTGGGTCCCACCGCCGACGTCTTCGCCGTGGGTGCGCTGCTCCACCTGCTCCTCACGGGTCGCCCCCACGTCGCCACGGCTGGGCGCGTAAGGTACCAGGTGGTGGACGATATCGTGCGAGGGTCGCCGCCGGAGCTCCCGGACCACGTCCCCGAGGATGTGGCTGGGGTGGTGCGGCGCGCGCTCCAGCGCGACCCGGCGGACCGCTTCCCCTCGGTGGCGGCCTTCCGGGATGCGCTCCCGTGAGGGACGTCACCCGCGGAAGACCAGCAGGCTCCGCCCCACACCCACCACGTCCCCCGCGTCCAGGGGGGCCATGGCTCCATCCTCCAGTCGCTCCCAGTTGAGGAAGGTCCCGTTCCGGTTCTCGGGGAGGTCCCGGAGGTAGAACCGTCCCTCCTTGTTGAGGAGCTCCGCGTGGTCGCTGCTCACGAAGGCATCGTAGTCCAGGCAGATGTCGGAACCCTGCTTGCGGCCCACGAGCCACCGCTGGCCCTCGGTCAGGCCGGTCAGCGGGAAGCTCCGACCCTCGTAGACGCCCCGGGCCAGCACCAGGTGGGGGCCCTGCACGGTCTGGGCGTCAGCATCCCCCTGGAGGTTCATGGTCCGGTCGCTCACGGGCTCCGTGGACCGGACGTTCGTGATGTCCCGCATCTGCTCCATGAGGGCGAAGATGCGGCTGTGGTCCACGATGAACCGCTGGCCCGCGCCGTCGCGCTCCACCTCGGTGACGAGCCCCAGCTCCATGAGGGGGTTGAGGTGGCTGCGCACCGCCTGGCGCGTGATGGTGCGGCCGCCGCCGCCAGCGCCGTCGCTGCGGCTAGGAGGCAGCTCGATCTCCGCGTAGCCCTTGGGCTCCTGGAGTTCCACCAGGAGGCGCAGCCGGTTGATGTTCCCGAGGGTCTTGAAGGCGCGTTCCATCTCCCGCAACGAGAGCTCCGACATTCTCCGCCTCGTGGGAACATGGGTTGGAACGTCAAAGAAGGTTCCGATGCAGGTTGAAATGTATTCGAACCGTTCGAAGGAGGTCCTGGGACCTGGTGCTCCGGCGGAAAGCCCTTAACCCGGGTGCCGGATGGGGCCCCTATGGAGGAACGAGCGCACCTCACGTGGAAGGGCGGACGGCACCTGGAGGCCACCATCCGGGATCACACGGTCCAGACGGACAAACCCGAGGCGAAGGGCGGGTCCGACAAGGGCGCGATGCCCAGCGAGCTCTACCTGGCGAGCCTGGGCTCCTGCATGGCCATGAGCATCCTGGCGGTGGCTGAGAAGCGCCGCGCGGAGGTGGGGTCCCTGAGCGTGGACGCATCGTGCGACTTCGACGAGGACGGTGCCATGACGGACATCCAGGTCACGGTGAACGTGGAGAGCCCCGCCAGCCGCAACGACTGGAAGGTCATCGCCCGCTCCGCTCCCAAGCACTGCACCGTCAGCCAGCTCACGGAGCCCGAGATCACGGAGGTCCTCGTGCTCAACGACGAGGTCCGGATGGCCCTGGGTGAGGCGTGATGGCCAGGCCCGGCGGTTCGGCGGCGGCTGCGAAGCAGACGACGGCGGGCCGGCGTGGTCCGGATGGCTCTGGGTGAGGCCTAGAGGGGCACACCCTTCCACGATGCACTTCGCCGACAAGGACCGGGCCCGCAGCCACGTGTGGGACACCCTCCAGGACGAGGGCGTCGCCCGCTTCCCCTTCCCTCCACACGGCCGCATCCCCAACTTCCAGGGCGCCCGCGAGGCCGCCGACCTCCTCCTGGACCACCCCATGCTGGAGGACGCGGAGGTGGTGAAGGTGAACCCCGACGCCCCCCAGCGCTTCGTCCGCGCAGGCCTCCTGGAGGCCGGCGTCACGGTGCTCGTGCCCACACCCCGCCTCCGCGGAGGGTTCCAGCGGTTGGACCCCGCGAACATCCCCCAGGACGAGCGGGGGAGGGCCGCCAGCCTCAGCCACATGGACACGTGGGCGGAGGAGACCCCCCTCGACGACCTGCCCGCCATCGACCTCGTCGTCACCGGGAGCGTGGCCGTGACCCGGGGTGGGCGCCGCGTGGGGAAGGGCGAGGGCTACAGCGACCTCGAGTACGCCATCCTGCGGGAGCTGGGGCAAGAGGACCTCATGGTGGCCACCACCATCCACCCCCTCCAGGTGGTGGACCAGGTGCCCCGGGACCCCACGGACCTCCCCCTGCACCTCGTGGTGACGCCGGAGGCGGTCCTGGAGGTGGAGGACCCGCCGCCTCCGCCGGAGGGCATCGACTGGTCCCTCCTCACGGAGGAGGACCTGGAGGCGATGCCGGTGCTGCGTGAGCTCCCGTCGGCACCCTCGTGACCGCAGGGGGCGCCGCTACTCCGATCGACCCCCCAGACGCCCCCAGGGGGCGATCTGGGGAGGGACCCATAGCGCCCTATAGGTCCCTATAGGTGGCCGTGATGGCGGCTGGGCAGGGTCCCGTGGTCACGGCGCCGACCCGTCCGCGTCGCCGGTCCGTTCCTCCACCGCATCCTCACCGTTCTGCTCCCCGTCCCCCTCCTCGTCGTCGTTCCTACCCGCGTCCCCGTCACCGTTCCGCCCCGCGGTCTCGTCGTGGAAGTACACGGTGCGGATGGGGAACGGGATGTCGATGCCCCGTGCCTCCACCCCCTCCTTGGCGGCGCGGATGGCCTTCGTGCGGGTCTGGCGCCAGGGGGGTGCGTCCGGGCGCGTGTCGGTCCAGAACCGGAGCTTAAGGTTCACGCTGGAGCCACCCAGCTCGTCCACGAGCACCTCCGGCTCCGGCTCGCTCAGCACGCCCTCCACGGGTTCCACGGCCTCGACGATGGCCTCGATCGCGCTGGGGATGTCGTCGTCGTACCCGATGCCGATGCCGGCCTCTATGCGGCGGGTGGGGTGGAAGTTCAGCACCTTGATGGGAGCTCCCAGGATGTTGCGGTTCGGCACCTCCGCCCGGATCCCGTCGAAGGTGCGGATCTTCGTCGCGCGGATCCCGACGGTCTCCACCGTCCCCGAGATCTCGCCCCCGACGTCCACGCGGTCCCCGCTGGCGAAGGGGTGGGTGCTCAGGATGATGAGGCCGGCGATGAGGTTCCCGATGGTCTCCTGCATGCCGAAGGCGATGGCGAAGCCCACAGCACCCACCGCCAACATGAGCGCCCCGAGGTTCACACCGGCCACGGCCAACGCGGCCACGAGGCCCACGAGGAGCACCATGTACTGGATGATGCGGCTCAGGGCCTTCCCCGCCCGCTTGTCCTTGGTGACTCGCGTGAGGCTCTTCTCGGACATCGACTTCGTGATGTCGGAGGCGAGGTAGAAGAGGGTGAACACCACGAGGGCGGCAGCCACGGCGGGCAGGTGGGTCACGATGCCTGCGACGTAGTTGGTTGCCGCATCCCGGAGCGAGGCGATCTGCAGGATGATGCTCGGGAGCATGGGTCGGGAACCCCGACACGCTTCTTCAAGGTTCGGGCCCCGAGACGAACCGCGGCCGCAGGGTTCTTGCACCGCCAGCGCATCCCCCAACCCATGGCACGCATCCCCACGGTGCCGCCGGAGGACGCGGAGGGCCGCCTCAGCGAGGTGTACGAGGAGATCCAGCAGGCGCGGGGCGCCGTGGCGAACGTGTACCAGGTGCACAGCCTCCTGCCCGAGACCATGCTGGGGCACAAGGAGCTCTACATGAGCCTCCTCTACGGTCGCGGCGGGCTCTCCCGACCCCAACGGGAGATGATCGCCGTGGTCGTCTCCGCCGCCAACAGCTGCGGGTACTGCGTGCAGCACCACAGCGACGCCCTCAACCGGTACTGGCGGGACCGCGACCGCGTGGAGCGCCTCGCCCAGGACCCCCGGGACACCCGCGTGAACCTCTCGGAAGAGGACCTGGCCCTCGTGGACCTCGCTGAGCGTGTCGCCCACGGCTTCGGGGAGATCACCGACGGCGACGTGGACGCCCTCCGGGACATCGGCCTCACGGACGAGGAGGTGCTCGATGCCACCCTCGTCGCGAGCTACTTCTGCTTCGTGAACCGCGTGGTCACCGTGCTCGGCGTGGAGGAGGAAGAGGAGACGGATGACCCCGCCTACAAGTACTGAAGCCAACGGCCACCGGACCCAGAGCGGGCTCGACGCGTCCCAGGTCCTCGAGGCCCTCCGATGCGTCCGCCGCATGGTCGGGACCACCCGGTACCGGAGAGGCGGCCGCCACGGCACCCTGCAGGGGCAGGTGGAGGTGGAGACCACCGCGCCCGGCACCGTGCTCCTCCGCACCACGGGCACCTGGCGACCCGCCACGGGTGGCCCCCACCTCGATGTGCGGGACGTGGTCCGGTGGGATGCGCTGGGACGCGATCGCCTCCGCCTGGAGGACCGGCGGGGACCCGGCGGTTCGCGCCGCCTGGTGACGCTCCAGCGCCGGGAGGGCACCGCGTGGACGTCGGAGAGCCCGCACCCCTGCGGCGAGGACCTGTACGATGCACACCTTCATGCAACACCCCGCCAGCTGGAGCTACGATGGCGCGTAGAGGGCCCTGGGAAGCACGGGACCACGCTGAAACGGTACCGCGTAGGTTCAGCCGGGTCCCCCCGCCACGAAGGTACTTAAAGTAGCAGGCTGTTGTATGACCTGAAGGGTCAACCCTCTAGCGTGCGGCAACGCCGTGACGCGGGGTTCACCCGTTCTCATCTGAGGACCTTCCCATGCCCGCAGGGACCACCCTGAACGCGAAGCTGGGCATCGAGTCCGCCGAACGCGTGTACCTTCGCCGCCCCGAGGCGAAGGTGCGCAGCGTCATCAAGTGGGACCTCTCACCGACCACGGAGCTCGTGGAAGGCGAGGACCTCCCCCACCCCCCGGTGGACGTTGCCCTAACCTGGATCGACGACGACACCGACCTCGCCCAGCACCTCGACGAGGTGCAGGACCGGGTACCCCCCGAGGGGTACCTCTGGGCCGTGGTCCGGAGCCCCCGGCACCGCACCGACGGCTTCAGCCGCACCCGGAAGGACGTCCTGGACGTGGCCGATGCCCTCGGCCTCTCCGAGGGCGACGTCGTGCACTTGAACGACACCGACATGGCCGTACGGCTCGTCCCCTCCGACGCGGCATGACATGGCCGGAACAGCCCCCCAATCTTATGTACCGGAAGGCCGTCCCCAGACCATGGAGTCCGAAGGCTCCGAACGGCGCACCGGTCGCGAGCCAACCGTTGCGATCTTGATGGATTTCGAGAACGCCCGGGACGCCGACCTCCACCGTATCCTGGCTGAGGCCGCTGCGTTCGGCCGCGTCATCGTGCGCCGAGCCTACGCTGACTGGACCCGCTACGCCCACGCCCGCAACCAGCTGCGGGAAGCCGGCTTCGAGGAGGTCCACCAGTTCGCCACCGGCGCCAACGCGAAGAACGCCACCGACATCCACCTCACCGTGGACGCCATGGACGTCCTCTACACGAGGCCCGTGGACGTCTTCCTCCTCATCACCGCCGACAGCGACTTCGCGAAGCTCGCTCGACGCCTCCGCGAGGGCGGGAAGAAGGTCGTGGGCATGGGCGCCAAGGCCCGCGTGGGCCGCGCCCTCGTGCAGTCCTGCGACCAGTACATCTACTACGACACGGACGCCCGCGTCCTCCAGGTCCCCCGGAAGCAGGGGCGCCGCCCGGACAAGGAGTCCGTGGCCAAGGAGCGCGTGGAGATCACGGAGCTTCACCGCATCGTCCTCGAGTCCATGGGCGCCGCCGCCGACGAGAGCGGCCGCGTCTACGGTGGACCCCTGAGCCAGTCCATCCGGCGGATCCGCCCCGACTTCAGCTACCAGGACTACGGCTTCAGCAGCTTCCTCCGCTGCATCGAGTCCCTGGAGCCCATGATCAAGACGGAGCACGATCCCAACGCCAGCGACTTCCGCGTCTGGATCAACGCTGCCTACGAGGAGCTCGCCAACGACATCCGTCAGGACGCCCGTACCGTGAAGGCGGAGAAGGAGGAGCGGAAGAAGGGCTCCCAGAAGTCCAAGAGCTCCTCCTCGAACGGCGGGCGGTCCAAGCGAAGCGGCGGCAAGGATGACGGTCTCACCCTCGCCAAGGACGTGCAGAAGCGCTTCCACGACGAGTGGGAGAAGACCGCCAAGAAGGGCAAGCTCCAGGGGAGCCGCGCCGCCCGCGTCGTCACCAACGAGTACGGCGTGAGCCGGTTGGCGGAGACCCCCCTCAACAACCTCCAGGGCGTCCTCGACGCCGCCCCGTACCTCGCCAAGCGCTGGCGTAGGGACGGCGCCATGCTTTA
>CAZDGP010000003.1:19600-42044 GCA_964505085.1 uncultured Thermoplasmatales archaeon | reverse complement strand
TCGACGCCGCCCCGTACCTCGCCAAGCGCTGGCGTAGGGACGGCGCCATGCTTTATAAGAAATGAAGCATGGCGTCGCAGCGCCGGTGAGGTCGGGGGCGTAGCCCCGTGGAGGCCGAACCGGTGCGGACGGGGCGATGCTTTACAAGAAGTGAAGCGAGCCCCGCGGTGCCGGCCCGGGCGAGTGGCGTGCATCGGACCTCCTCCTCCGTGACCCACCATGGCCTATAGGCACCTATAGGTCATCTTGCCGTCCGGCGCCCTCCGCGACCTAACTCCCCCGAACCTTTATCTTCCCTCCCGCGCCCTGCGCGGTATGCGCTTGCGGCGTTCCCTCACCCTCTTAGCCCTGACCGCTCTCCTCGCGAGCACCGTCCTCGCAGGCTGCATCACCGGCGACGACGTTGGTTCCTCGAGCACGAACGTGGACGACGTGACGTCGGCGGCGAGCTACGTCACCGACGGCCCCTACAGCTTCACCCTGGAGGAGGGCACCCACGACATCCTCCCCGTGGTGAGCGAGTTCATCGAGGTGGAGATCCCCGTCACCGAGGGTGGTGCGGGCGCCGCCGGCACCGCCGAGGTGCACATGGGCATCTGGCTTCCGGACGTTCCCGAGGGCACGACGGTGCCCGTCGTTGCGGACGTGGGCCCCTACTACGGCGACGGGGACGTACCGGCCACGGAGCCCGCGGAGCGCCTGGGCGGCTTCCTCATCGAGAACCTCGTCCCCCACGGCTTCGCCGTGGCCCAGGTGAGCGTCTTCGGCACCGGCCAGAGCTCCCACTGCATGGACCTCATGGGCGAGAGCGAGCAGCTCGGCATCGACGCCGCCGTCACCGCCCTCGGCGAGGCCGAGTGGA
Source organism: uncultured Thermoplasmatales archaeon (assembly GCA_964505085.1). Classification (GTDB taxonomy): domain Archaea; phylum Thermoplasmatota; class SW-10-69-26; order JACQPN01; family CAZDGP01; genus CAZDGP01. The sequence continues at coordinate 41,182 of CAZDGP010000003.1, read as the reverse complement.
GCAACGGGAACGTGGGCCTCATCGGCCGCAGCTACGACGGGTCCACCCCCTGGGAGGCCGCCACCTTCGGCAACCCCCACCTCAAGACCATCGCACCCATCAGCGGCCTCACGGGCATGCACGAGCTCATGTGGCGCAACGGGTCCGCCGAGTTCCGCGCTCCCATCATGCACAACGTCGTGTACGGGCCCTTCGGGTACGACGGTGACGAGGGCGACGTGCAGAACGCCCTCTGCAAGGACCACCAAGCCAGCACCGTCCAGGGCCTCGGCGCGTACCTCACCGGCGACCACTTCGCCCCCGAGGTGAACGATTACTGGGCCGAGCGGTACTTCCTCGACCGCGCCCTGGAGAACTACGAGGGCAGCGTCCTCCTCATCCACGGGCTCCAGGACTGGAACGTCGACCCCCACATGGCCTTCCCCACGCACCACAAGCTCGAGGATGCCGGCCTCGACGTGCGCGGCCTCTACGGGCAGTGGGCCCACGACTACCCCGACCGCTTGGAGGAGCACGAGGACTGCGACGGCCTCGAGGAGCGCTGCCACGCGCCCGAATCCGTGCGCCTCGACTGGGCCCAGGACCTCCTGGAGTGGTTCACGTTCTACCTCAAGGAGGAAGGCCCACAACCCGCGCTCATCGCGGAGGTGCAGGACGACCAGGGCCGGTGGCGCGTGGAGGACACCTACCCGCCCCGCGACGCAGCACGCGTCCCCCTCACCCTCGACCAGGCGACGCGCCTCCACGAGGGCCCCGACGTCGTCGCCGGCGCCGAGTTCTTCGGCCTCGGCGCCGCCAACGAGCTCACGTTCCGCTTCGACGCCCTCTCGAGCACCGAGGACACGCACGTCGCCGGGAACGCGCGCTTCCACGTCACCGTCACCCCCAGCGGGCCCGGCGGGCAGCTCTTCGCCGAGCTCCGGGACGCCGAGACCGACGATCGCCTCGGCCACGCCATCATGGACCTCCGCTTCCACGACGGCGGCCGCGAGATGGGCACCGTCACCCCCGGTCAACCCATCGTGGCCAAGATGGAGTTCCAGGTGATGGACGTCGTGCTCCCCGCCGGCCACGCCCTCGAGCTCGTGGTGAGCCACACCGGCGAGGACTACCTCCCCAGCGCCGTCACCGACCCCGTCCGAGTGCACGTGACGGAGGAGAGCGTCCTCACCCTGCCCACGGTGGACCCGGCGGAGGACACCTTCTTCGACCCTCCCCGGCCCGCAGGCACGTAGGTCTGCGTTCCAGGAAGGCACGGCCTACGCTGACGACCGGTTCGGCCTCTACGCACGTTCGGCCTCACCAGCCGTCGCCCACGGCTTCGCTCCGGCGCCTTCCTCCCGGGCGGACTGGAACCTACGGTTCCACCTGGTCTCCCGCTCCCCCACCCTCCAGCGTCGCCTTCAGCTGCTGGAGCATCTGGGGGTAGACGTCCTTCTCCACCTTCGGCCGCATGAGGGGGGTCAGGACCTTCCAGAGATGGCGCCCCTCGTACTCGTTCCGGAGCGTGAAGCGCGTGCGCCCGCCCGGCAGCTCCTCCAGGAGGTACTCCCCCTCCACGACGCGGGTGGGTCCGCCGGATTCCTCCACCTGCCTCCAGCGCAGCGCTCGGGGCGCCTCCACCTCCGTGATCTCGTTCACGGAGTACCCGCTGAGCCCCATCATCTCCCAGTCATCCCGGTAGCGGGCACCCACCTCGGGCTCCCGCTGGTCCAGGGGTTCCACGTCCAGGATGAATGGTTCCCGCCACTCGTCGTTGCTCTCCAGATGCGCCCACACCTCCTCGATGGGGCGGTCGATGTCGATGGTGTCCTCGATGACGAAGCTCATGATGGTTACGGGTTCGCCGGGTCCCGGTACATGTCCGTTCCGGTGATGCACGGGTTGCGGGGTTAAGGGGTGCGCTCCCGCCCCACCCGCGCGCCGCCAGCAAGGAGCACGATGCCCGCCCATCGCACACCCGCGGCGCATCTGGCGCTACGGCAGGGTCCGGGGGATGGGGGTGAACCCCCCGCTCCCCGGCCGACGCTCAGGGTTCGTCTCCAAGACCTAATCGGGGGTAGGTTCGCCCTTATGGGCGAACTAGATGCGGAACCTTTACCTGTAGTTCGGCATATACACCGAACTGATGGGTAATTCGGCCGTGGATGCGAACCATGGAGGTCCCTCGCACGGCCCCTACCTCGCGCTTATCGGGGACATCCGGGGGAGCCGTGAGAGCCCCGACCGCGTCCAACTCCAGCGCCGGTTCGAGACCGCCGTGGATGCCGGTTGGCACGAGGTCGGCAGGGGATCCGCGGCCACACGGTTCACCATCACCCTCGGGGACGAGTTCCAGGGGCTGCTTCTCGACGCAGGGGCGGTGCTCGCCGCCATGCACACCATCGCATCGGAGATGGGCCCGCACCGGATGGCCTTCGGCATCGGGTACGGCCGCCTCGACACACCCATCCCCTCCCCCTCCGATCCCACCGACCACCCGCCCGCCCTGGGCATCGACGGGCCCTGCCTCCATCATGCCCGCGACGCGCTGGAGGCCGCCAAGACGCAGGGGACCTGGGCCAGCGTTCGGGGGCTGGGGGAACGCACCGCATCCCAACTCGACCCGCTGCTGGCGCTCGTGGGGGCCGTGCGCGAGGGTTGGACGAACCGCCAGCTGGAGTTCATCCGCGAGATGCGGATAGGGAACGGGGTGCAGAAGGCGGTGGCGCAGGCCCTCGATGTGGCTCCGTCCGTGGTGAGCGAGAGCCTCTCCGCGGCCCGGTACCAGGAGGTGCGTGCCGCCCACGCGGCCATATCCGATCTACTCCAAGAGCGTGTGGACGACCACGATGGTCCCCCTGTGGCAGGTGAGGGTGGGTGACCTCCTACCTCTCGACCCTCGGTCCCGGGATCACGGCGTTGTTGCTCCTGCTTGTAGGGCACGTGCTCGCGGATTTCGCGCTGCAATCGCGCCGGATGGTGGAACGCAAGGGGGAGCTCGTGCCCACGCTCCAGCACGCCGGGGTGGTGCTCCTCGCGCACACCGCGCTCTTCCTCCCGTTCCTCGGGGCCGGAACGTTCCCGATCCTCCTGCTGGTTGCCCTCGCGCACCTCGTCATCGACCTCGCGAAGGGGACGCTTCGGGATCGGGGGCTCCCGTCCCTCCCTCTGTTCCTCGGGGACCAGGCGCTCCACGTGGCCGTCATCGTGGGTGCGTGGCTCATGCTCCCCGTGGACCTGCTGGCTCACCGGGCCCTCATCCCCGGAGCCCCACCCACCGCTCCCCTCGGGTGGGTGGGCCTCTCCAAGATCGTCCTCACGCTGGGCGTGTTCGTCTTCAACCACCACGGCGGGAACGTCGCCGTCCGAGCCCTCCTCCCGGAACCCACGCCAGATTCCGCGACCCAGGACCCCCTGGAGGCCGGGAGACGCATCGGAACCCTCGAGCGCTGGCTCGTGCTCCTGCTCGTCCTCCTCGGCCAGTGGAGCGCCATCGCCCTGGTGCTCGCGGCGAAGTCCATCGCGCGGTTCGAGGAGCTCCGGGACAAGGCGTTCGCGGAGTACTACCTCGTCGGGACCCTCGGGAGCGTGCTCGTGGCGGTGACCACGGGGTTGGGGCTGCGGTTCCTCCTCTGACGCAGCAACCGCGAGGCCAGCCAGCATCCGACGCCCCTACACCCGCTCCCGCCCCACCCACGCTCCCGCACCGAGGAGCGCGATGCCCACCACGATGGCCACCGCCACCTTCACCTCCTGGCCGAGGACGTCCATGTTCACGAAGAAGATGGTGGTGACGAGGGCGCCCACACCGCTCAGGAGGAAGAGCGCCGAGGGGAGCGTGAGCCACCGGAACCCCCGGAGGTCGAAGAACGCCCCATCGAGGCCCAGGCCGTCCACGAAGACGGCGGCGGCGCCGTACCCCAGCGTGATGAGGAGGAGCATGGTGAACTGCCCCCATTCGCTGAGGCGCGGGAAGAAGACGGTGGCGAGGTAGATGATGCCCACGGTGCTCACCACGAGCCCCGTGAGGGTGAGGAAGGCTTGTGCGGGGCTGGATCCGGGGCTCGTGCTCGTTCCGTCGGCGTCCGCGTCGTTGATATCGGTCATGAGGTCTCCTCCACGATGGTCACGGAGAGGTGCTTCGTCTCGTCCCCCAGCGTCACCTGCAGGGGCATGTACCCCACGATGACGCCGTTATCGCCTCTTGGGGAGCTCCCGCTGTACTCGGTGGCGTCCACGGTGAAGGGGATGCGCTCCGTCTCGCCCGGCTCCAGGTCCACACGATGGTCCAGAAGGTACGTCTCCCCACCCGTCTCCCCTGATCCATCCTCCGGTCGAGGGGGTGCGTCGACGTAGCTGTACCCCGTCTGGACGGCGACGCTGGCACCGTACCCGATGGGGCGGTCGTTGGTGATGACGAGCGTGAGCTCCGCGCTCGTGGAGTTGGGGATGCGGAGCTCCCGGCTCACGTAGCGCTCCATGAGGTCCACGCTGTCGCCGCCCGCCTCCAGGGTCGCGTTGACGTTCCAGGCGAGGTCCGCCGCCAGCACACCGAACGCCAGCGTGAACGCGAGGAGCGCGGTGACGCCCGCAGCCTTCGTGCGCGTATCGAGGGGCACAGGGAGCGTATGGCGCGTTGGGCTCTTCAAATGGTGGGTGGGGTCCGCTGTTCGATCCCTTCGGGAACGATTGATACCGCGGGAGGGGTACCGAGCGCTCGTGCACCCGAACGAGATGGATCTCCCACAAGAGGCTCGTCGGCTGGTGTTGATCCGCTCGCAACTTGAACGGTACGGTATCTTTAACGTGGTGGTGGGCGTAACATGAGGGTGATGGGCAAGACGGCGAAGCTCCCGGACCCGCCCGAGGACCCGCGGGATGTCCCTGCGGCACCAGGCCGCCCCATCTATCGTGGGCGCAGCAGCTTCCCCGAGGACGAAGGGTAAGTTCACCGGGACCTCCACCCCGCTGCCACCCCGCAACCTTTTCCCACCCCCACCCCCTACCGTGCACCATGGAACCGTTGCGCACGCCGGAGGAGCACTTCGAGGACCTCCCGGGGTACCCTTGGGAGGCGAACTACGTGGAGGTGGAGGACGGGGTGGAGATGGCTTACGTGGACGTCCCGTCGGAGGACCCGGACTCGGAGGAGGTGTTCCTGTGCCTCCATGGGGAACCCACGTGGTCGTACCTCTACCGGAAGATGATCCCCGTGCTCCAGCAGCGTGGTCGCGTGGTGGCGCCGGACTTCATCGGTTTCGGCCGGAGCGACAAGCTCCCGAACCGGGAGGACTACACGTACGACAGGCACCTGGCCTCGCTCCAAGCCCTCATCGAGGAGCTCGACCTCACGCAGGTCACCCTCGTCTGCCAGGACTGGGGTGGCGTCCTGGGGCTCCGCACCGCCCTGGTGGACCAGCCCGATCGCTTCGCCCGCATCGTGGCCATGAACACCTTCACCGCCGACGGGTCCCACGGCATGAACGAGGAGTGGCACCGCTTCCACGACTTCGTGGAGGCCCAGGCGCCGGACCTCCCCATCGGGTTCCTGGTGGATGCCGGGTGCGCCACGGAGCTCCCCGAGGACGTGTGGGCCGCCTACGAGGCGCCCTTCCCCACGCCCGAGTACAAGGCCGGCGCCGTGGAGTTCCCCCTCATCGTGCCGCTCACCCCCGACGACCCCGGCGCCGCGAGCCAGCGGGAGGCCACCGAGGCGCTCGCCACCTGGGAGGAACCCTTCTTCACGGTCTTCGGTCGGAAGGACCCCATCACGCGGGACGCCTTCCACGTGCTCCGGAAGATGGTGCCCACGGCCTCCGAGGAGCCGGAGACGTGGATCGACGACGCTGGCCACTTCATCCAGGAGGACGCCGGCGAGGAGGTCGCCGAGCACATCCTGGCCTTCGTGGACCGCAACCCGCTCCCGTGACGGGGCTTCCTCCTTCACCCTCTCCTCGACCCACCCCACCGGGACCTATAGGTGCCTATAGGTCCGGTGGGGGGCCCCTTCAAGAGACCAACCCTGCATCCCGGTGTCATGACCGAACCCACGCGGGGGATGGTGCGGTTCCGGGACCGACCCTGGGAGGAGGCAGCGCAGGGCGCTCGGCAGAAGGTCGAGCGCGTGGAGCACCGTCGCCTCCGTCTCCTGGAGCTCACCGATGGCTTCACGGAGGAGGGATGGTGCCGGAGCGCCCACTGGGGCATCGTCATGGAGGGCCGCTTGGACCTCCAGCTCCCCGATGGCACCATCACGCTGGAGGCGGGCGACGGCCTCGCGCTCCCTATGGACCCCCACCACAGGCACCGTGCCCACGTCCCAGAGGGCGAGCGCGTGGTCCTCTTCCTCGTGGAGCCCGTGCTGGAGGAGGTCTAGGCTCCCCCGGTACGCCCATCCACCTCAAGCCGCAGGATCGCTCCCCCCCGCATCCCACACGCGGCGAGCGGTGCGCTTCAAACGCCGCAGCGCCTCCTCGTGGTCCACATCCCGGGGGAAGAGCATGACGAAGATCAGGGGCCCCGGCACGATGCTGGAGCCCACGATGCCCTCCTCGGTGTCCACCAAGAGGAAGTGCCGCCGTGGCGTACGCCCCGTAGCCAACGCCAGCGCGCTCACGTGCCGGGAGACGTCCACCGACAACGTGCCCATCCCCCGCTCGTTCGCGTCCTCGGGCAACGACGCGCTGAGGAGCGTGCCCCCCGCGTCGTACACGGCGCACCCGACGCGCTCCTCCGCTTCCACCGCTTCAAGGAGATCGTCGAGGTCGTCGTAATCCTGCTGGATCCGTGCCGGCGGCCGGGAGGTCCCCCCCTCCCCCCTCGTCTTGCTGCCTTCTCCTCCTTCCCGCCCCCCGGGGCGACGCGTCCTCCCCGGACCCCCCGCGTCCCCCTCCACGAGCTCCAATCCCCCCAGCTCGCTCCAGCGGGCCACCGCCCGGGAGAGGCGGTCCCGAAGCTCCTCCGGCACCGGGTCCTCCCCCTTCACGAGGTAGTCCATGGCGCCGTGGCTCAACGCCCTGAACGCCACCTCCTCGTCCCCCTCCCCCGTGAGGAACACCACCGGCAGCAACGCGTCCTCGTTGCTCACGTGGATCAGGAGCTCCAGACCCGTGCCGTCCGGGAGCACGTGGTCCAGCACCACCGCATCCACCCCCTGGGACCCATCGTCCCCCACAAGCTCCTCCTTCGCCCCCTCCACGGTGGCCACGCGCGTCACCACCCACCCCTCCCTCTGGAGCACGCTCTCGACCACCTTCGCCGTCGTGTCATCATCCTCCACAACGAGCACGTGCATGGGGAGCCTCTGCAGGGGTAGTGGAGGCGGAAGGTCAGGACCCTTCCGCCCCTCCTCCGCTCCCCTTGCGGGCCCGAAACGCTTTACACCCTGGGACGCCTCCCGTGCTACCGGCTCCCACGGAGCCTGGAGGCTTGGCATGCGCACCCTACGGACCACCACCCTAGTAGCACTGCTCCTGACAGCTCTCGCACTCCCCCTCGCACCCGCCACCGCCGACGACGCAACCACCCACCACCACGTCGAACCCGGCGCATCCATCCAGGACGCCCTGGACGCCGCCCAACCCGGCGACACCGTCCACGTCCACGCCGGCACGTACCACGAGGCCCTCTGGGTCACCACCCCCGACATCACCATCACCGGCGACGGCGCCGGCGCCACCGTCCTCGACGGCACCAACGCCACACCCCCCGACGTGCCCTCCCACGACCACGGCCTCATCCCGTCGGGCCACGGCCACGACCAGAGCGACGGCATCCACATCACCGCCGACGACGTCACCGTGCAGGACCTCACCGTCCGGGACTTCCCCGGCGACGGCGTCGAATGGACCGACGTCGTCGGGTTCTACGCGTACCGCGTCCACGTTATCGCCAACGGGTACTACGGCCTCAACGCGTACGAGTCCCGCATCGGCGGGTTCTTCGACAGCTACGGCACCGAGCACGCGGACAGCGCCTTCTACGTCGGCGAGATCGACTCCTGCCAGTGCGTCCTCGACAACGTCACCGCCGAGGGCAACCTCATCGGGTACAGCGGCACCGCCGGCAGCCACGTCACCATCCGCGACAGCACCTTCCGGGACAACGCCGCCGGCATCGTGCCCAACGTCCTCGTGAGCGACCACCACGACGAGCCCCAGCTCCACCTCTACGTGCACGACAACCTCATCGTGGACAACAACAACGAGACCGCCAGCGAGAAGTGGCACTTCTCCGGCTCCGTCCACGTCCCCGCCGGCCTCGGCATCGTCATCGCCGGCGGAAGCCACAACCTCGTGACGGACAACGTCATCACCGGGCACACGAAGGCCGGCGTCGCCATCGCGTGGCTCTTCACCGAACCGAGCTTCAACACCATCGTGGACAACACCATGGACAACCCCGCCACCGACGCGCATCCCAAGGCCGTGGACATCCTCTGGGACGGCGGCGGCATCAACAACTGCTTCGAGGAGAACACGCGCCCCGACGGCTCCCGCGCCACCTTCGACGGGGGCACGTACTGGAACACCGTGGGCCGCCCCGGGTGCGACGCGCCCAACGCCGGCGTCCCCAGCGCCACCGCCTTCGTGCGCCTTGCCAGCCTCCTCGTCATGGGTTGCGAACCCGGTGAGCAACTGGACTACCACAGCGGGTGCCACGTGGAGGGCGCCTACGAGCACGACCACGGGTACTGAACCCGCCTCCCAACCCCAACGTCGGCGAGGCCTACGCCGGGCTCGGGCGCGCCTCTTGCGCCTCCGCGAGGTGCGAGAACACCTTCAGGAGCCCGTCCACCGCACCGTCGCAGGAGGGCATCCCGCCGCCGTTCACGCATCCCGTGAGGTCATCCAGGATACCCAGGTACACCGTGCCCGCCGTGCGCAACGCCGTGACGCTTGCCTCCCACCTCGCGGGCCACGGGTCCCGCAAAGGCTCCATCGCCTCCGCCACCGAGGCGTGCGTCTCGGACTTCGTAACCTCCAACTCACCATCGGAGACCTCCCCCGCACGGTACGCGTCCAGCTCCGCGTCCATGGTGCGGATCGACGCCACCACCGCGCTGTGGCTCTCGCTGAACCGCGCGTCGTAGTACGCGTGCTCCAGCGGGGCGAGGCACCCCGCGGTGGCGAGGATCAGCATCAGGAGGAAGCTCGTTGCGGCTCGCTGCACGGTCCCACACTCGACACCGCCCGGCCCACGGGAGCGGCGACGACACCTCTCGATAGGACCCACTATTTACCGGTTGCGCCCCCCGCGGGGCGGTGGAGCGGACCCACCGAAGCCCCGCCGCTCCCACATCGCCGATGCGACGACCCGGCTCACAGCGGGAAGACCGGCAGCATCTTCAACCCCACGACGGTGAGGAGCACCACGAAGAGCCCATGCAGGGTGCGCTCGCTCAACCGGTTGCTCAGGCGCGAACCCAGGTTCGCACCGAGGAACCCACCGAGGCCCAGGAAGACCGCCACCGGCAGCAGCACGTTCCCCGCCCCCAGATGCGTGAGGCTCCCGAAGAGGCTGTTCCCCGTGAGCACCACCATGCTCGTGCCCAACGCCAGGTGCGTGGGGAGGTTCAGGAGCGTCGCCGCCAGGGGCGTGAGCAGGAACCCGCCCGTGACGCCCAGAAGGCCCGCGATGAACCCCACGCCGGCACCCAGCAGGATGGGCGTCACGCGGTCGATGCGGTAGCGCCGCCCGCTGTGCTCACCCTCGATGGGATCCGCCGCCGCGTCCGCCACCTTCCGCGCCGCCGACTCGCTCGTCACCGTGGCCAACAGCAGGATGCTCGCCCGCTGAAGCTCCTTCGGCAGGAGCTCCCCCAGGTGGAAGCTGCCGCTGCGGTCCCGGCCCTTCGGCCACACCGCCTCCTTCAGCATGCGCACCGCCGTGAGGAGGATGACGATGCTGAAGATCCACGCGAGCGTCAGCGCGCTCAACCGCAAGCTCACCAACGCTCCCAGAGGCGCACCCACCGCCGCCCCCAGCACCAGGAGCTTCGCCAGGGCCGGGTCCACGTTCCCCATGCGCGTATGCTGGCTCGCGCCGCCGAAGCCCGTGACCACGCTCTGGAGGAGGTTCGTCCCCACCGCCAGGTGGATGGGGAGGCCCAGCACCAGGACGAGGAGAGGCACGGTGACGAGGCCGATGCCGCCGGCCACCAGGCCGCCGGCGAAGCCGCCCACGACGCCCACGGCGAGGGCCTTGCTGTGGAGGATGTTCGTGGAGAGGGGGTTGGTGAGGAGGAGCCATCCGGCGGCCGCTCCGAGGAGAAGGAGGGTCGCGCGCTGCACCCAGGGGGTCGGTTCGCTTCCGTTTCCGTCGGCGGACCGATCCGGAGGGTCGTCGCTGTCCCCCGAGGCTTGGGGGGTCGGGTCGTCATCCTTGGTGGGTTGCACCCAGGTCACCTACAGCCCGGCGGGCCGGGCCGGCTTGGTCGGTCCCCATGGCAAGGTCCTCTACTTGAAGTTATTGGGGCGGGAGAAGGGGCTCTGGCACGGTGAAGGACCCGGCCTTCGACGCGCGTCGAGACCGGGAGCCGCGGGGGGTCGATGGACCGCGACGTTGGGTGGGGAGGGGGGCCTCAGGAACCGAGTTGGGTTGCGGTACATCCCCACCACCCGCCCTCTCCCAGCATCCCCCTCCGACCCCCATCTCCGGCGGCAATACGCCCGCCACCCGCCCCCGACGCGGGACGCAAGTACGAGAAGAGTCCCCGCGTCGTTCACCCCTCCCCGCCGCCCGGCTCCTCCGCCCCTGGAAGAGGGGTGAAGGGGGTGAACGCAGGAGGGACGGGGGATATCACCAACCGCGTCTGCTACAACCCGATATCGCGCAAGCGGAGCGCGCCACCCGCTCGACCCGCCCCCGCCTCGTGCCTCGGCGGCGATGGGTCTCCCGGGCGCCGGCTACGTCTACTTAGAGCCCGATGTCGCGTAGACGTAGCTCCCTGCGCTTGTCCTCGAGGAAGTTGAAGACGGCGCTGTGGCTTGCGCCCTCCACCAGCATCTCCACGGCCTCCCGGGCGCCCTCCACCTCCTCCATCTCCCCGATGAGGCCCACGGTCTTCCCGAAGATGCTCACGTCCACACCCGTGAAGGTCTCCAACGCCCGACGCATCTTCCCGTCGGTGCCGATGATGCGGCCGCGCATGGACTGGAGGCGCTTCTGGTTCCGCCCCAGGTAATCCGTGAGGTCCAGGAGCTCCAGGAACACCCCCTCCTGCAGCAACCTGTACGCCTTCTGCGGGCTGAAGCCCCGACCGATCGCCTGCACGATGCCCCGGCACTGCAACGCCAGCACCGGGTCGAAGGCCTCCTCCTCGTGGAGCGTCACCTCCCCCGACTCGCTGTCGATATCGAGCTTCACCCCCGTGCGACCCTCGATCTCCTTACGCGTCGCACCCTCCTCACCGATGAGGACGGCCACTCGCTCCTGCGGGATCCGTACCACGGTCTCCGTCACGGTTGATCCACCTCGACTAACGTCTCGTCGCTAAGCTCCGACCGCACCGCCTCCCACGCCTCCGCCTCGCTCGTCTCCACGCCCTGGCGCTGGAAGTACTTCGCCAGGTTCTCCACATCGCGCTTCAGAAGCTCCCCCGCCATGGGGTGCTCCGTCACCACGGACTGCGCCACATCGATGACCGTCAACCGCTCCTCCAGCGGGGCCCCGTGACGGTGGAGGATGTTGAACTCGCTCAGGTCCCCATGCACGAGGTCCGCCTCCTCCACCATATCCACGATGAAGGACACGACGAACTCGTACGCGTGCGTCGGGTCCTCCGCCGGCAGGTCCTTGAGCCGCGGCGCCGGCGTCCGAGGGAACGCCGGCACGGTCCCCCCGGGTCCACCCTCCGCCGCCTCCTCCCCAGGTTCCTCCGCCCCGCTCCCCACGAACTCCATCACGAGCACGTTCTCCCGCCGGGCGAAGGGCTCCGGCACCGCGAGACCATGCTCGTGCAACCGCTCCAGGTTCCGCTGCTCCTTCTTCGTCCACGCATGCACCACATCCCGCCGGTTCGGACCCACGTCGCGGAACCGCGGATCCCCGTGGATGTACGTCATGAAGCTCCGGAACGTCGCCGTGTTCACGCGGAAGATCTTCACCGCCCGCGCCTCCCCCCCATCCGTCGTCGCATGGAACACGTTCGCCTCCTTCCCCGTGCTCACGGGGTAGTCCACGCTCTCGATGTGGCCCGCCGTCATGAGCTTGTACAACGTAAGGAGCGTGGACTCGTCGAAGACCTCATCCACGGTCTTCCGGTCACCCCGGTCCGAACGCTCGTCCTGGTTCCGCTGCAGAAGGGTCGAGAGCCGGCGCTCCATCTCGTCCACGATGCGCTGCCGGTCCGATGAACCGCCGCGGTTGCCCACCTGTGGAACCCCCTATGGCCCAGCGCGTGGTGCGTGGGCCGTCAGAAGACGTCGATGCTCTCCGGGACGTGACCCCGTCGCGAGAGGTGCTGGGCCTGCGTCTTCGTGTAACGCCACACGATGTCGGCCTTCTCGTCCTGGAAATCCCACGGGTTCAGGATCACGAGGTCACCCTCGCGGATCCACATGCGGCGCTTCATACGCCCGGGGATGCGCGCCAGCCGCTTCTTGCCATCCTCGCACATGACGTGGAGGCGGCTACCCCCCAGGAGCTGGTCGGCGATGCCGAAGAGCTCGCCCTTGTCCCGGTCGGGGGTGCGGAAGCGGAAGTTGGCGCCAGAGTCGTCTCCGTTGCCCATGGGAACTCAACGGGGCCTATACGGGTGCCGGTATTTGAAGGTTGGTTGCTGTAGACGGGGGGGTCCCCGCCTGAGGTGGGTCCCACACCCCACTGACCTATAGGTTCCTATAGGTGCCTATAGGTCTTGGAGGGGAACCTACCCGGCCGATGGTTCGCTCGCTTCCAGCTCCCTCACCGCCGCCAGCACGTCGTCCGCGTGGGCCCTCGGGTCCACGCTCTCCCACAGGCGGCGCACCACACCATCCCCGTCGATGAGGTACGTCACGCGCTTGTTGATGGGGAGGATCCAGAACCGCCCGTACGCACCGTAGGCCTTGCTCACCTCGTTCCCCTCATCCACCAGGAGCGGGAAGTTCAGGTCGTAGGACCCCGCGAAGTCCCGGTGCTCCGTCTCCCCCTGCGTGCTCACGCCCAGCACCTTCACCCCGGCCTTGCGGTACGCCGGCATCCGGTCCCGGAAGCCACAGGCCTCCGCCCGGCACCCCGGCGTATCGTCCTTCGGGTAGAAGTACAGGACCACGGGACGACCCTCAGGATCCGGCACCCTGTGGGTGCGTCCCTCGTGGTCCCGAACCTCGAACGCCGGTGCCTTCTCGCCCTCCGCGATGAGGTCGCCCATGGTTCACGCAGGGGCTCCCACACCAAGAAGCCTGCCCCACGTCAACGTCCCGCCACCGCCTACGCCTCGTCGTGCAACCGCCCCTCGGCCGCCCGCTTCTCCTGGATTCTAACGTGTTCCCAATAAGCGACCAACCCCATCACGCTCGTCCCCATCACCAGGAGCGCCCACGCCACCGCATGCTCCTCCAGGGGGTTGCGCCACGCATGCCACAGCACCACGAGCCCCGGCAGGAACCCCAACGGCACCCACAGGATCGCGAAGAGGACCAGGTGCTCCCGAGTGAAGGAAAGCGGGTTCGCTTGCGCCAGGACCGGAACGGTGAGCATCCACATGACGCATCGCCCGCGGGGCCTTCAAGGTACCGTCGCCCACACCCCCATCGGGACGAGGCCAGGCCTCAGGGGGTGGGCCGGAGGAAGGAGGGAGAGGAGGAGGTACGCGCCGGAGGAGGGGGCCTAGACGCCGCGGCCCTCTTTCGCCTTCACGCGAAGCTCCTTGCTGTTGCACTTACGGCACTTCGTCGCCCGCATGGGGTTGCGGGCGTAGCACTTCATGCAGATCTTCTTGTTGAGGAGGCGGTCCTCAGCTTCGGGGAAGCGGGCCATGGGAAGGTCACCTTGAGAGGGATGGAACCGCACGCCGGTTCCGCGACCCGCTTTACCCAGGGAGGAGTATAAGTACCTATCGTCGGTTCCGGGGTCATGGCCCGGCCCCAGCAGGTTGCCACCACCCTCGTCAGCGCCGCCATCGGCATCCTCGGCATCGCCCTCGTCCTCGGTGGCGGGTACCTCGCCCTCCGGGGTGGCCGCGTCCTCGTGGGCCTCGGCGGCATCATGCTGGGGCTCCTCGTGAGCGCTGGCGCCTTCTTCGTGGTGCTCAGCCCCATCGTCGCCTCCTCCTACGACCCCGCCCACCGCGACGGGCACGACGAACCCTAGGCGCTACGCATCCCCCTCGTCCTCCATGAAGAGCTCCTGCGCCGCCACCACCCCCGCGCTCGAGGCCGCCGCCGCGTACTCACTCAACGGTTCCTCGTTGAGCGCCAGGAACGTCATCCCCCACGTGAACTTCCCCAGCACGCGCTCCGCCTGCGCCCGCTCCCCCAGGATGACGAGAGCCGCCGCCAGCGCCTCCACCGTGCTGAGCTTGAAGGGCTTCCCGTAGTTCACGGGGTTCGCCGCCCACAACAAAGGTAACGCCCGCGCCTCGCGCCCCCGCCGCGCCTTGGGCAGGAGCGTCTCCGCCGTGCGCCAGGAGCAATCCACCGCCCCCAACCCCCGCGCAAGCGCCACCTCCCGGTCCGCACGCGAGAGCGCCTGCTCCGCCGTGGGGTCCAGCACGACGCATCCCGCGGGGAGGTCCCCCACGCGCTCCACGAGGTCCAGGAGGTGGAAGCGCGCGAGCTTCCGCGCCGTGTTCTTCCGCGGGTCGTCGTCCCCCGCCCAGTACGCCACCAGGCGCACAGGGCCCTCCTGCGGGATCACGGCCTCACCGACCCTTCGCCGAGTTGAAGAGCTTGAGCACCGCCGGGTCGAAGCCCCGGCCGCTGAACACCGTCACCGTGTCCCCCGCCTCGATGCGGGTGTTACCGCGGGCGGGGTGGGCCTCCCCGTCCTGCTCCACCGCCACGACGAGCACGTCGTCCTGAAGGATGCCCTTCTCCCCCGCATCCTGCAACGTCAACCCCGCCAGGGGAGCGTCGGCCGTCACCGTGATCTCGAAGATCTCCGCCGGCCCCCCCAGGTGCATGAAGTCCTTGACCTGGGGACGCTGCACCGCCCGGAAGAGGTACTCCGCGATGAGGCGCTGCGGGTTCTCCAGCGCGTTCGCCCCGATCTGCCGGAAGATGCTCATGTGCGAGGGTTGCTGAACCACCGTCACGAGGTGGGGGATACCCAGCTCCTTCGCGAGCAGAAGCACCATGATGTTCGTGGCGTCGCTCTCCGTGGTGCAGATGATGGCGTCCGCCCGGTCCGCCCCCGCCTCCATCAGGCTCTCCTTCGACGTGGCGTCCGCGTGGAGCACGAGGCAATCGTACCGCTTCCCGATCTCGTTGGCGCGCTCCCGATCCTGCTCCAGCACCACGACCTCGTTCACGGTCTGCGTGGCAAGCTCGAGCACCTGCGTCCCGATGGCGCCGGCGCCCACGACGATGACGTACATCGCCTCCCCCATGGGCGACCCCCCACTAAGGTTCTCCCGTTCCGCACCCTGCCCTCAGGTCCGCTCCCGCAGGCGCTTCCGCAACGGCACGTACAGGACGAAGCTCGCCACGTACCCCCACGCCAGCGTCTGCGTCACCGGCGTGCGCCCCGCCACGAAGATCACCGAGACCAGCACGAGCCCCACCACGAGGAACCCGTTGTAGATGGGGAGCTCCCGCGCGAGCTCCCGCGCCCACTCCATCACCGGCAGCTCCAGGAGCGGCACCTTCTCCATCAGCGACCACCTCCGCTCACGAAGCTCCGCAAGAGCACGAGCACCGGGATGATCTCCAGGCGCCCGATCCACATGTTGAAGAGGAAAATCGACTTCGCGAAGGTGGGCATGGCCGGACCCGTGATGCCGGTGCTGAGGCCCACGTTCCCCTGGGCGCTCGCCACCTCGAAGATGACGTTCGTGAGCGTGAACCCTCCCGGTTGGTCCACCGGGAGCGTAAGCAGCAGCACCGCGATGCCTACCGCGAGGAAGACGAACCACAGGAAGGAGATGATGGCTGCCTCCTCGAACTCGTACGCCGCCTCCTCCCGGCTCAATACCCGATCCCCCAGGCGGAGGTGATGCACCGCGCTCGCTGGCCGGAACAAGCTCTGGATGCGGTACGCGCTCCCCTTGATGAACGTGATGCTCCGGATGGCCTTGATGCCACCCGCGGTGCTCCCCGCCGCCGCACCCACCACCATGGCCGCCCCGAGCACGAGCTGCGCCAGCACCGGCCACCCCGCCAGACCCGGCGCCGTCTGGAACCCCGTGCAGCTCGCCGCGCTCACGAACTGGAACGTCCCCATCACGATGCCCGCAGCCCCCACCTCCTCCGTGCCGAACCACAGGAGCAACCCCACCACGATGACGCTGCCCAACAGGAACATCCCCAGCACCCACCGGGACTGGAGGTCCCGCGTGAGCGCCCCCACATCCCCCCGCAGTACGAGGTAGTGCACGGGGAACGCGATGGCACCCGCGACCATGATGGGGATGAGCGCCACGTGGATGGCGAGGCTGTCGTAGCTCGCGATGCTCTGGTCCGTGACGCTGAACCCGCCGGTGCTGAGCCCCGTCATGGCGTGGTTCAACGCCTCCCACGCGGGCATCCCCGCCGCCCACAGGAGCAGCACGCTCACGAGGGTGAAGAGCACGAAGATCCACCAGATGGTGCGCACCGTGCTCACGATGCTCGGGTGGATGCGCTCGCTCCGGGCCTCGCTCTCGTACAGCGTCATGCTGCCGCTGCCGGGCCGCGCCAGGATGGCGGTGGTGAGCACGATGACGCCCACGCCCCCCACCCACTCGCTGAAGCTCCGCCACCACTGCAACGTGCGAGGCAGCACCTCCTCGTTCATCGTCATGGTGAGGCCCGTGCCCGTGAACCCGCTCATGGACTCGAAGAACGCGTTCAACGGGTGGAGGAAGGCCGCCAGCGTCGGCGTCATCGCCGGCACATCCAACCACGCGGGGTCCAACTCCACCGTCCACGCCAGAAGCAGGAACGGCAAGCTCCCGAAGACCGCCACCAGGAACCACCCGCTCGCCGCCGTCATCATGCCATGGAGCTTCCCCGGCTCCGGCGCCTCCCGGAACCGCTCCACCAGCACCCGCCCCAGCACCAGGGGTACGAGACCGCTCACGATGAGGCCCGGCACCGCCCACCACTCCCCCCAGAGCGCCGGCACGATGACGCTGAGGAGCACGAGGCCGCTCAGGGCCTCCAGGATGCGCCCCAGGTCCCGACCGATGCTCTCGAAGCGGTCCCGCATCGCTCCCCCCGAAGCCCGTGCCATCGGTTAAGCGGTTCGCTTGGTGCGAAGGGTGGGGGATGGGAGCGGTGCGGCGTGGGAGACGAAGCTGCCCCACCTCCTCGCACAAGCGCCCAATCCTCTTCGGTTATAAGGAAATTATATCCTTCATAGTGGGGGGGCCTCGACCGACGCCGTGTGATCCCACGCGGGCCCCACGGCCATGCTTAAGTTCCCGGAGCCCTATCGGGAACCATGAGCGTCCACACCGCCACGCATGAGGAGCGGGACGCCGTCCGGGAAGAGCTTCGTAACGCTCTCTCCCGGAGGGGGGATGTGCTCTTCGCGTACCTCCACGGGTCCTTCCTCGAGGGCGCGTTCCGCGATGTGGACGTGGCCGTGGTCCTCCAGGGTCACCCGGACCGGGACGCAGCGCTGCGGGGTGAGCTCGAGGTGGAGGAGGCGCTGCAGGATGCACTGGGGGACGCGTTCGGCTTCCCCGTGGATGCCCGCGTCCTCAACCACGCGCCGCTGCCCTTCGCGTACGACATCGTCCACGACGGCGAGCGCGTGTTCAGTCGCGACGAGGACGCGCGCTCCAGCTTCGAGGAGCGGACGCTCGCGCGCTACCACGACTTCGACCACCACCGCCGAACCTACCTGAGGGACGCGCTTGGGCTTGAGGTATGACGGGAACAAGGTCGCCCGCCTCAGCGGTGAGGCCTTCGACGCGCTCCGGGCCCTGCAGGAGCTAGCGGACCTGCCGGAGACAGAGTTCCTCGGGGACAAGCACCTCGTAGCCAGCGCCAAGTACCACCTCCTCGTCGCCGTGGAGGCCTGCATCGACCTCGGGAACCACGTCATCAGCCGCAACCGCCTCCGCGCCCCCGACGACTACGCCGACACCTTCCACGTCCTCGGCGAAGCCGGCGTCCTCACCGACGACTTCGTCACCCGCCTCGCGAAGATGGCGCGGTTCCGCAACCGCCTCGTGCATATCTACTGGGAGGTGGACACCCCCATCGTGTACCGCCTCATCCAGGAGGACGTGCAGGACGTGGAACGCTTCATCAACGTGCTCACGACCAAGCTCGACGAGGCCGATGCGGGTACCGCGGACCGCCCCTAGTCCCTGACAGCCACCGAACCACGCCCCCGCATCCCCCTCTCCTCACCCAACCCGCGCATCCACCACGACATGCTGAACGCCCGGCGCAACGGATTTCACGACGCGCGACCCCAGCACCTCCACATCGAGGCCCCGCTCCCCCGCAGCCTCCTCCAGCTCCCCGATAGCCTCCGCGACACCCCGCTGAGCGTGGACGCTGTCGTGGTAGTGCACGATCCCGCCGGGCTTCAGCACCCGGAGCGCGGTGGGGAGGAACCGCTCGGTGCGGGGGAGGTACCCCATGAGGACGCGGTCCGCCCACGCCTCCCCCTCCAGGTCACGGTTGTCCATGCACCGCGCCTCCACCACGTCCTCGACATCGTTCAGCTCGATGTTCTCCTCGAGGAACCCGTGGGAGACGGGGTTCCGCTCCACCGCCACCACGCCCGCCGCCTTCCCGTGCACGGCCAGGGGAAGGCAGAGGTACCCGACACCGGCGAAGAGGTCCGCCACCACCTCGCCTCTCGCGCCGATGCGGCCCATGCGCACGCGCTCGCTCACGTTCCCGCTGCTCCACATCACCCGCTGCGGGTCCAAGCGGTACCGGACCCCATCCTCCACGTGCACCGTGGGCCCCGGCGTGCCCCAGAGGACCTCCCGGGGCTCCGGCGTCCGTAGCGCACCGCTCACACCCTCCCGGTCCCAGAGCACCACGTCCGCGTCCAGCACCTCCCCGAAGGCCGCCCCCACCTCGTGGCGGTGCTTCGCGAGCTCCATCGGGAGCTTCAGGAGCACGGCATCCCCCACGCGGTCCCACCCGGAGGGCACGTGCTCCAGCGCATCCCCAGGAAGCACGTCCCTCAAACGGCGCCGGAGGCGCACGTGGGGGTCCCGGGGCGACCGGGGTGTCGGGTCCTCCAACGTCACCACGCGCCCCCCCACGGCCTCCACCACCTCCCGCGCCGCCTCCGGGTCCGTCACGGGGAAGGCCACGCCGTCGTCCCGCACCTCGGGCCGGATCTCCCCGTGGAGGAGGCTCCGCTCCAGGAGGCGCCGGCGCACCTCCTCCGCGCGAGCTCTGGACGTGAGAACCGCGAAGGTTCTTGTAGGGAGCGACTCCATGGGGCAACGGTTCACATGCGGCGCGCCGTACTTCTCCTTACCGGGCTCCTCCTCACCACGCTCCTGGCAGGGGCGCTCCCAGCCACCGCCCAAGGCAACGACCCGAACCCCCAAGCGAACAACTGGGTCGTCTCCACCTACGACGTCACCTTCAACAACCTCACGTACGTGGACGTCGACGGGACCCTGCGGTTCCACAAGATCTTCTACGACGGGGAATCCTACAGCGCCGACGACGCCCGGGACCTCTACGACGTGCTCTACCAGCAGGACCCCGAACGCGCCGAGGACCTCGTCTCGGACTTCGAGAACAAGATCACCCAGCGCTTCCGCGCCGCCATGACGGACTTCTTCGGTGACGCCAACCTCGACGTGACCCCGGCCACGCTGGACCGGTCCACCCTCAACACCACGGAGGAGGGCAAGGACGCGTACCACCCACCCCTCGTCTTCACCGTGGCCGCCGAGGGTCCCGTGAACCTCACCGCCATCGCGGGAGGCGACGTGAACCGGACCGAGGTGGACGTGGCGCTGCAACTCGGCGCTACCCTGGACGTGCCCTTCCCCGTCAAGGCCCCCGCGGGCACGAACCTCACGCTCCGGTTGGACGTCCCCAACGACCTCGCCATCGAAAGCGCCGACGGCGCCACCGTGGGCCCCCTACGGCAGGTGGCCACCACCACGGTGCGGAACTGGCAGGAACCCGCCCCCCAGGAGGAGGACGTCCTCCTCACCGTGCACGACCCCGACGAGACGCGCTTCGAGGAGCAAGAGGCGAGCCTCCACGTGGTCGTGGACGCCAAGGGCCTGGACCTGAAGCTCCTGCGCCTCGCCGACGGGAGCCTCGGGAACGCCCGCGCGGACGTCCGCGCCCAGGGCACGTTCCACGTCCTGCAGGTTCCGGAGGGCTCCGTGGGCCTGGGTCAGGCGGACATCACGCACATCAGCGCCAGCGACCTGCGCCTCCTCGTAAGGGAGGGCATCGTGGAGCGCGGGACCCTCACGAACTTCGCCGCCGGCTTCGTGGAGGGCTTCGCCGCCGACGCCCCCGAGAACGTGGAGATCACCGTCAGCGGAGGGTTCGAAGCCGCGAGCCTGGACCTCACCCCCAGCGAGGAGGTGAACGAGACGCACCCCCCGGTCACCCTGGACATGCTGGCCAACATCAACATGGACCTCACCCTGAGCCAACCCCAGGGCCAGCAGGCGGCCATCACGCTCTTCGACACGCGGCAGAGCTTCGAGCTCCAGCCCATGAACGGCATGCCCACCACGTACGAGATCATCCTGCCGAAGGGCACCACGCTCCTGGACGCCCAGGCACCCGACGGCGCCGCCACCACCCACACGAACGATGAGGGCCGCACGGTGCTCACCGTCACCACGGAGGACGAACCCGTGGAAACGCAGGCCCACGTCGCCATCACCCCCAGCTTCCTCTGGTACCAGACGCCGGAGCTCCTGGCCCTCGCCCTCGTGGCGCTCCTGCTCCCCATCGCCCTCATCACCCGCGCCATCATGGTGCGGCGTGACCGGGACGGGGAGCAGGGTCCGGAGGAGTGAGCGGTCCGCCCCGGCGGGCTTCGGTGTGGGGGGTGGTTCGTCGCACGCTCCTGGCTCGGCACCCTCCCCACCACCCACCCCCGACCGTCCTACGCTTCGCTCCGGACGGCCGTACACCCCGCCCCGCCGCCCGGCGCCGCCACCCCGTCCGTATCCTCGGAGAAGAGCCACCTATAGTGGCCTATAGGTAGCTATAGGTGAAGAGGTGGGGAGGTGGGAGAAGAGGGGGAAGGGGGAGAACGGGGGCGGGGGGCGTCGGGTCACTCCCCGAAGATGAACCCCACGCCTCCGGCGGCAGTCTGCGCGCCACCGCTTCGCCCTTCACGCCAGGCGGGCTCAGCGGCGCCGGCAGGCTGCCGCAGGGGCGTTCTGAGTCCTGGCTCGCTCACTCGCTTCGCTCGGTCAGTCGCCGAAGATGAAACCAACGCCACCTGCGGCAGCCTGCTCCTCCTCGTCCAGCTGCTTGTGGAGCGCCTTCGCCTCCTCCGGTTGCTTGC
>CAZDGP010000003.1:18395-19500 GCA_964505085.1 uncultured Thermoplasmatales archaeon | reverse complement strand
TGCTCCTCCTCGTCCAGCTGCTTGTGGAGCGCCTTCGCCTCCTCCGGTTGCTTGCCCCCCAGCTCCTTGAACGCCGCCGCAGCCTCCTTCAGGATCTCCTCGTCCCCCTGCAGGAAGACGAGGATGGAATCCCGATCGAGACCGAAGTTCTCGCTGTCCTTCACCGTGACGCTCTGACGGCTCAAGGGGTCCTCGTCCAAGAGCGCATCCACATCGTTCCGGGCGCTCGACGGAAGCTCGCACACCATGCGTGTCATGGTTGAACCATAGAGGGCCTCGTCTTAGTACCTTGGCCCCGGCGCGGTCCCGCCGCCCGCTACCACAACCCCCAGGCCTCGGTCCGACGCCCGCCACCCGCCCCCAGCTTCGGCCTCTGCTTCGCTTCGGCCGAAGCTGTACACCCCTCCCCGCCGCCCGGCTCCGCCACCCCAGGTTGGAGGGGAACGGGGAGGACCTATACGGACCCATAGGGACCTATAGGTTACTATAGGTGGCTAAGATTGCCTACTGGTCGAGGGTCGTGGACGATCCCGGGAAAGCCCCGGTCTACGACTCCGTCGTCACGACCCGCTCCTCCCCCTCCAACGCCGCCTCCAGCGTATGCCACGCCAACGTCGCGCACTTCACCCGCGTGGGGAAGTCCCGCACCCCAAGGAAGACCTGGAGCTTCTCCAGCTCCGCCGGGTCGAAGCTCGGACCCTCGTCCCGGGTGAGCATCTCCTTGAAGCGGTCCGCCAGCTCCCGCGCCTCCTCCCGGCTCCGCCCCGGAAGCACCTGCGTCAGGATGCTGGCGCTCGCCTGGCTGATGGCGCACCCCTCCCCCTTGAAGCTCACGTCCTCGATGAGTTCCCCGTCCGTCTTGAGGTACATCGTAAGCTGGTCACCGCACAACGGGTTGTCACCCTCCGCCTCCCGGTTCGCATCCTCCATAACATGGTGATGCCGGGGGCTCTTCCCGTGGTCGAGGATCGTCTCCTGGTAAAGGTCGCGCATGGAGCTCATGGGGTCACCTTGGGGATGGATGGGGGTGGGGAAAAGGGTTGGGGGCCGGGGACCAGCCCCCATGGAGGGGATGCCCCTCGGTGGTCGGTGGGCCCTAAAGGGC
>CAZDGP010000003.1:14218-18295 GCA_964505085.1 uncultured Thermoplasmatales archaeon | reverse complement strand
TCCTGAACGCGTTCAGCGTTCGGAAGCCGCGCGAGCAGGAGGTCGTCCAGCGCCTGCCGGACCTCCGGGATCTCGATGGTCTCCAGCACCTCCGCCGCGAAGCTGTACGTGAGCAGGCCCCGCGCCGTGAGCTCGTCCATGCCCCGGCTCCGCAGGTAGAACACCTGCTCGTCCTCCAACGGCCCGAAGGTGGACCCGTGGGTGCACATCACGTCGTCCGCGAAGATCTCCAGCTGCGGCGTCGTGTTCACCAACGCACCCTCCGAGAGGAGGAGGTTCGGGTTGTGCTGCACCGCATCCGTCTTCTGCGCGCCCTTGCGCACGAAGATCGTGCCGTAGAACACACCCCGGCTCTCATCGTCCAACACGCCCTTGTACAGCTCGTGGCTCGTGCAATGGGGCGCGTCGTGGTCGATGAACGTGTGGTTGTCCACATGCTGCTCGCCCCGGGTGGCGAAGAGCCCGTTCATCTCCGCGTGGCTCCCCTCATCCCGCAGGAGCGTGTGCACGTCGTTGCGCGTGAACCGCGCACCGAAGGTCATGTTGTGGTTCCGCACCGTGCTCGAGCGCGCCTGGTTCGTCTGCAACTGCGCCACATGGTACGCCCGCTCCGACTCCCGCTGCACCTTCACCGTGTCCACGTGACTGTCCTCCCCCGCAAGGACCTCCGTCACCACGTTCGTGAGGTACTCCGCCTCACCCAGGCCCGCGTAGGACTCCACCACCGTGACCTCGCTCGAGGCCCCGGCGACGATGAGGTTCCGCACGTGGCTCACGATGCTCGGATCGTGGGCCGTGCCCACGTAGAGGACGTGGATGGGCTCCTCCACCACGACACCATCCTCCACCTCCACGAAGGCACCATCCTGGAAGAGCGCCGTGTTCAACTGGGAGAAGATGAGGTCATGCTCCTGCTGCTGGAACTCCAGCGTAAGCTGCGCCGCATCCCCCAGCTTCCCCTCCACGCGGTGCGGTTCCTGGTCAAGGACCCGGCCCAGGCTCTCCACGGTGACGCCCTCCGGCAGACCGTCGAGCTGGCTCAAGTCCGGGTCGAAGCGACCGTCCACGATGACGATGCTCGCCCCGTCCAACCCGAAGAGGAACGGTTGCAGGTCGTCGGCGGTGACGGTGGCGGGGGTCACGCGGCTTGCGTGCTGGAAGCCCTTCCGGGCCAACGCCGCCACCTGCGGTTGGGAGTTCTTCCACAGCTCCGCCTTGCTGTGGGGCAACCCCGCCTCGCGGAAGCGGGCGGCGCCTACCTCCCGCAGCTTCCTGAGCCAGTGCGTGTTGTAACCGGGGAGGTTCGTCTCGAGCTCGTCCAGGCCGTCGTCGAACCCGGACAGGGTCTCCGTCTCGGTGGTTCCGGGCATGGTTGGGACCTCACTGCGCGGGAGCTTCCGCGAACTCCTCCTCGACCCACCCGTAGCCCTTCTCCTCGAGCTCCAAAGCGAGCTCCTGCGTGCCGCTCTTCACGATGCGGCCGTTGAGGAGGATGTGGACGTGGTCGGGCGTGATGTAGCGGAGGATCCGCTCGTAATGCGTGATGACGAGGAAGCCCCGGTCCTCGGTGCGGAGCTCGTTCACCGCGTCGCTCACGGTCTGCAGCGCGTCGATGTCGAGGCCGCTGTCGGTCTCGTCCAGGAGCGCGAGCTTCGGCTCCAGCATCGCCATCTGGAAGATCTCGTTCCGCTTCTTCTCCCCGCCGCTGAACCCGCTGTTCAGGGGACGGTTCAGGAGCTTGGGGTCGAGACCCATCTCGTCCATCTTCTCCCGCGCCACCTTGTTGAACTCCATGGCGTCGTACTCCTCGAGGCCACGGTGCTTCCGCACCTCGTTCAGGGCGGACTTGAGGAACGTGATGTTGTGCACGCCGGGGATCTCCACAGGGTACTGGAACGCCAGGAAGACACCCGCCAGGGCGCGCTCCTCGGGCTCCAGGTCCAGGAGGTCCTCGCCCTCGAAGAGGATCTCACCCTCCGTCACCTCGTACTCCTCCCGTCCCGCGATGACCTTCGCCAGGGTGGACTTCCCGGACCCGTTGGGGCCCATGATGGCGTGGGTCTCGCCGGCGTCGATGATGAGGTCGATCCCCTTGAGGATCTCCTCCCCGTCGATCTCCACGTGCAGGTTCTTGACTTCGAGCATAGGGGCCATGTGTATCGCTCCGTTGAGTGTGTCGTCGGTTGGTTGAAGGGGGGATGGGTTCGTTACCCGACGCTGCCCTCGAGCTTGATCTCCAGGAGCTTCTGCGCTTCCACAGCGAACTCCATAGGCAGCTTCCGGATGACGTCCTTGGCGAAACCGTTCACGATGAGGTTCACCGCATCGTCCTCGTCGAGCCCACGCTGCATGCAGTAGAACATCTGGTCCTCGCCGATCTTCGACGTGGTAGCCTCGTGCTCCATCTTCGCCGTGGGGTTCTGGACGTCGATGTAGGGGAAGGTGTGGGCACCGCACTTGTCACCGATGAGGAGGCTGTCGCACTGGCTGAAGTTCCGCGCGTTCCGCGCGTCCTTCTTGATGTCCACCAGACCGCGGTAGCTGTTCTGCCCGTGGTCGGCGCTGATGCCCTTGCTGATGATGGTGGACTTCGTGTCGTCCCCGATGTGGATCATCTTCGTGCCCGTGTCCGCCTGCTGGTGGCGGCTCGTGAGGGCGACGCTGTAGAACTCCCCCACGCTGCCGTCCCCGATGAGGAGGCAACTGGGGTACTTCCACGTGATGGCGGAACCCGTCTCCACCTGCGTCCACGTGATCTTCGAGCGGTCACCCAGGGCCTTGCCACGCTTCGTGACGAAGTTCAGGACGCCGCCGCGCCCCTCCTCGTCGCCGGGGTACCAGTTCTGCACCGTGGAGTAGTTGATGGTGGCGTCGTCCAGGGCCACGAGCTCCACCACGGCAGCGTGGAGCTGGTGCTCCCGCCGCATGGGCGCGGTGCATCCCTCCAGGTAGTTCACGCTCGCACCCTCCTCGGCCACGATGAGGGTGCGCTCGAACTGCCCGGTGTCGGCGTTGTTGATGCGGAAGTACGTGCTGAGGTCCACGGGGCAATCCACGCCCGCGGGGATGTAGCAGAAGCTCCCATCCGAGAAGACGGCGGCGTTGAGCGCCGCGAAGAAGTTGTCCGTGTACGGGACCACGGTGCCGAGCCACTTCTTCACCTTCTCCGGGTGCTCCTGCACGGCCTCGCTGAAGCTCATGAAGAGGATCCCCATCTCCTCCAGCTTCTCCTTGTACGTGGTGGCCACGCTCACGCTGTCCACCACGGCGTCCACGGCGACGCCGGCGAGGGCCTCCTGCTCGTCCAGGCTGATGCCGAGGCGGTCCCACATCTCCCGCAGCTCCTCGTCCACGTCGTCGAGGCTGTCGGGGCCGTCGCCCTTCGTCTTGGGCGCCGCGTAGTAGATGAGGTCCTCGTAGTCGATGGGGTCGTAGTGGACGTTGGGCCAGTGAGGCTCCTCCATGCCCTGCCAGTGACGGTAGGCCTTGAGGCGCCACTCGAGGAGCCACTCCGGCTCGTTCTTCTTGTCGCTGATGAAGCGGATGATGTCCTCGGAGAGCCCGCGGGGCGCCTCCTCCGTCTCGAAGTCGGAGCTGAAGCCCCACTTGTACTCCTGGTCCGCGTATCGCTGGAGAGTCTCTTCCTCGCTGGTCATGGTAGCACCCCTGCTTGGCGTACGCCGCAGGGTGGGGGGCCGAGCGCCCAGACGGGAACATAACGGCGTTATATCCCCGGGGGCGGGCATTGGGCTTCCCCCCACTTGAAGGTTCCGTCCACCCGCGTGCGGGCTCGAACCCCCCGTCGACGGGGGTGGACGGCGGGTCGGAGCCGGCAACCCACGGGAGCCGCCAAGGCTGGAATCGTTCCGACTAACGTTGGGCATCATTTAAAGCTAACGGTGGTACGAGGGCTCTCATCGTACCCGGCCCGGACCGAGCCCGCTCCCCATCCCGGCGCTAGGCTTCCGTCTCACCCTTGGCCGCAGCCTGCTTCGACGCCTCCGGTTCAGCCTCCTCCGCCCCGGGAAGCGAGAACCAGAACCGCGCCCCACCCCCCTCCGCATCCTCCACACCCAC
>CAZDGP010000003.1:12464-14118 GCA_964505085.1 uncultured Thermoplasmatales archaeon | reverse complement strand
TCCACACCCACCTCGCCGCCGTGGCGTTCCACGATGCGCTTCACGATGGCGAGACCGATGCCCGTACCCCCGCCCTCGCCGTCGTGCTGGGAGAAGAAGACGTCGAAGACACGGTCCCGAGCATCCTCCGGCACCCCCGGACCGTTGTCCTCCACCTGGAACCGCCAGAACCCATCCTCGCAGGGCTCCGCGGCGATGCGCACCACGGGCTTCGACCCCTCCGCGTACTCCAGCGCGTTCCCCACGAGGTTCTGGAACACCTGCGCAAGCTGCGTCCGATCCGCCAGCACCCGCGGCAGGTCCCCCACCCGCACGGTGGCGCCCGCCTCGTCGATGGCCATCTCCAGGTTCACCAGGGCGGCGTCCACCGCCTCCCGCGCCTCCACAGGCTCCAGCTCCTCCCCCATGCGGTCCACCCGGCTCCACTCCAACAGGTCCCGGATGAGCCCGTCCATGCGCTGCGCCCCGTCCACCGCGTAATGCAGGAACTCCTCCTCGTCCTCCGTGAGCTTGCCCTCCGCCCGTCGCTCCAGAAGCTGGAGGTACTGCGTCACCATACGCAACGGCTCCCGAAGGTCATGGCTCGCCACGTACGCGAAACGCTCCAGGTCCTCGTTGCTCCGCTCCAGCGCATCCAGCGCGCGGTACCGCTCGGTGACGTCGGTGAAGCTCCAGACGCGCCCCACGACCCCGTTCAGGCGCTGGGGCTCGCTGTACCGCTCGAAGACCCGCCCGTCCCGGAAGTGGATCCGGTCGGTGCTCTCCTCATCCAGCTGCTCGCCGTAGAGCTCGTCCACCCGCTGGCGGAACGCCTCAGGGTCCACGAGCTGACCCGTGACGTGGTCCAGGAGCTCCTCGTCGTGACCCGTCTCCAACAGGTCGTCCGGTATGTCCCACATCTCCTGGAACCGCTTGTTGTACGCCACCACCCGCCCCTCCTCCCCCACCACGAGGATCCCGTCCTTCGTGGCATCCAGGGTGCCCCGAAGCACCGACAGGTACTCCTCGTTCTCCTCCGCCAGCTCCTGGTACGTGCGCTTGAGCACGGTCTCCTCCCGCGCCACCTGCGAGAGCAGCACCCCCAGGAGGCCCAGGATGGGGACGAACCCGCCCCGGACGACCAACGCCTCCATGTGGGGCACGATCCCTCCGTCCCAGACGGCGATCCCCGCGTAGGCCACGATGTACGCCGTGGATGCTGCCATCGTCTCCTCGATGCTGAAGCGCAGGGCGAAGGCCACGATGCTCGCGTAGAGGATGGGGTACCACGGGGACTCCATCCCCCCGGTGGAGACCAGGAACGCCGTGATGAGCACCAGGTCCGTGGTGGAGAGGAACCAGCCCGTTCGCATCACGTCGAACCGTTCGAAGGGCTCGTACGTGAGGAGGATGAGGGAGTACGCTCCCGCCGCACCCACGATAGCGTAGGCTGCCCACGGGATGGTCCCCGGGGGGAGAGGGAGGGCGATGAGGGCGGCGGCTACGAAGCCCACCAGGGTGAGGCGGATCCAGCTCGCCGGCCGCTCCATCCGGGCGAACAACTCCTGTTGTACAGCGTCCATGGAGGTGACCTTTCAGGGCGGGACGGAACCCGCCGTACAGGGGATGGAGGAGTTTGGCCAAGACCCACTACTTCAAGGTGTCGCTCGTCACC
>CAZDGP010000003.1:5094-12364 GCA_964505085.1 uncultured Thermoplasmatales archaeon | reverse complement strand
CAGGGGATGGAGGAGTTTGGCCAAGACCCACTACTTCAAGGTGTCGCTCGTCACCTTGCATCCGCCGCCGTTGGTCCCGGCGTCCATCGACGATGCGCGCGACGGTCCCGCCGGTCTCCACCCGCCGGTTCCGCGCCGGCCACCCCCTAATCGAACAGGCTCCGCACGAAGGTGGGGGTGTACTTGAACAACTGCGGCGCCTTCTTGATGAGGGCCTTCGCCAGCTCGCTGGGGTAATCGATGTCCCCCACGGCGTTGATGGTGGCGAGGATCTCCGGGTCGTCCATGATGTGGAAGAGCTCCGTGATCTGCTCGTCGTTCAACCGCAGGAAGGCCTTCCGCATGCGCCACCCGATCTTGAGCTCCCGACCGATATCCCCCATCCACGCGTCATGGTAGGCGCTCAGGCGCTTCCGGCTCAGGTCGTCGGCCTCGAAGGCCGCCACCACGGCATCCCGCAGGTGCTCGCTCGCCCGCAGGCTCATGTAGACGCCGCCGCCCGTGGTGGGCTTCGCCATGCTCGCCGCATCCCCGATGAGCGCCACGTTGTCCGCCGTGCTCCGCCGGGGCACCCCCAGGGGGATGCACCCGCAGATGCCGTACTCCTCCTCAGGCTCCGGCAGGAAACCCTCGCTCAGGGGATCCGAGAACATCTTCTCCCAGTACCACTTGCTCGGGCGCTCCGCCTCCTTCATCCCCACCCCGATCTCCACCTTCCCCCGGGTCCCAGCCTCGTTCGTCGGGATGATCCAACTGAAGAACCCCGGCGCCCGCTCCTCCCCCAGGAACATCTCCACGTACTCGGGGTCGTCCGCCCTGATGCCGGTCATCTCCGCACCGTAGCACGGGAGCACCTCCCGGCTCGAGGGCAGGCCGAACCACTTCGCCACCCGGGACTGCACGCCGTCGGCGCCCACCATGAGACGCGCCGACTCCGTGTACGAACCATCGGCGCCACCATCCGCCACGAGCTCCACCTCCACGTGCCCGTTCACGCGGCGCGCATCCATGACCTTCGTGCCCTCCCGAAGCTCCGCTCCCGCGTCCGCGGCAGCTCGGGAGAGAAGGTAGTCGAAGCGGTCCCGCTCGATGGCGTGGCTCGCGGGCTCGTCGCTCCGGATGTCGAGCATGTGGCCGTCCGGCGCGTAGATGTGGGCACCGTAGACCGTGTTCTGGTGGACGTCCTCGAGGTCCACCGGCGCCATGTCGAAGATGGGTGGCGTGAAGAGGCCCGCGCACTGGATGGGGCTCCCCACCTGCTCGTGCTCCTCCACCAGGAGCACGTCCAACCCCTCGTTGGCGAGGTGGTAGGCGGTCTGGCTTCCGGCGGGGCCCGCGCCCACGATGATGACGTCCCGCATCACGACCTGCAAGGGGGGAGACGGGTAAGTAGGTTGTGGGGGATGGAGCGGCGGGAACCCTTAACCTATAGGTGGCTATAGGTCGTCTGAACGTGAGGTCCCTCTGTCCTTCCCATCGCGGCTGGCGCTTCCTCCCCACCGCCCGCCCCCGGCTCGGCATGTCCCCACCGCCCGCCACCCGCGGCAGAGCCGCGGGTTCACCCTTAGGAACCTCCGGGCTACGCCCTCCGGTTCCTGCGGGCACCCCCGGCGCCGGAGAGGAGACAGACGGGTCTCCCGGGCCGTACACCCCTCCCCACCGCCCGGCACCACCACCCCTCTGGCGTGCGTGCGGGGATGGAGGGGACCGCGGTACCTTCGGTCGAGCGTTCAACACGTGCTGTGGAACAACCCGCCCACGGCCACCCCGTCCTCCACGAGGTCGTTGTACCGCTCCACCGCCTGCTCCGTGCGGTGCACCTCGGCGACGACCCCCGCGTCGTGGAGGTGCTTCAGCGTCTCCGGCATCACCTGGAGGCGCGCGTGCTGGCCCCGGCTCAGGACCACGAGGTCCACACCGTGCTCCAGCAACTCCTCCACGTCCGCCGGCTGGATCCCCGGCTCGTGGCTGGTGCCCGTCTCGTCCCAATCCCACGCCCGCGCACCCCCCGGCCAGCACTTCGCATCCTTGAACGTGGAACCATCCTCCAGCTCGATGCGGCCCCACGACAGCTCCCGGATGCGCGGAGGATCACCCGTCACGGTACCACATCCCCCATAAGCCAACCCGCACCCTTTAATACCGTTGTTCCCCTTCCCGGAGCGACCATGTTCCCCGTCGTCGCCCAGGTCGCCTCCGACGACCCGCTCACGTGGGTGTACCTCGCCCTCGCCGCGGTCTTCGGCCTCATCTTCATCGGCCTCGTGGTCTACCTCATGCGCACCGCCCGCGCCACCGACCAGCACCCCGAAGCCACCTCCATCCGCCCCACCCCCGCCGACGAGGACGAGGAGGACGCGGACGACGACCTCGAGGGGGAGGACATCGAAGCCGGCAGCCCCACCCACCCCCCCGAGGACGACACCACCCCCGACGACACCCCCGCCCCCGGCGACGCCCCCACCCACAGCATCCGCCAGCAGCTCGCCGAGGGCGCCGACGCCAGCTCCTTCCTCGCCCGCTTCGTCGAGAACACCGACGGCGAGACCCTCGGCGAGACCGTGGGCATCGACGACGACCAGATCATCCTCAAAGGCGACGACGGGTTCCTCGCCCTCAGCACCGAGGAGGTCCTCCAGAAGGACGGCGACCTCGTGGCCGACCCCAACATCGACTGGGACCGCGCCGAGGAAGCCGGCGAAGCATGGCGCCAAGCCCAGGAGGACGCCATGCAGTACGACGACGAAGGTCTGCCCATCGACGACTGACGGAGGACCCACCATGGCAGACACCAAGATGGTCATCGTCGCCCGCAAGGACCTCGGCCTCAGCGCCGGCAAGCTCGCCGCCCAAGTAGGCCACGCCTGCGTCGACGCCGCCGACACCGCCCGCAAGCAACAACCCGACCGGTACTTCGACTGGCTCAACAGCGGCCAGATGAAGGTCGTGGTCCGCGCCAACAGCCGCGACGAGCTCTTCCAACTCAAGGACCTCGCCGAGGGCCAGGGCCTCACCACCGCCCTCATCCGCGACGCCGGCCACACCGAGCTCGACCCCGGCACCTTCACCTGCCTCGCCGTAGGCCCCGGCCCCCAGAACCTCGTGGACAAGATCACAGGGGACCTCAAGCTCTACGGGTGACGCGGTGGTCCTGCCCAGCGTCCAGAACCTCCCTCTCGTTTTCGGAGCTCTCCTCGGCATCAGCCTTGCCGCACCTCCCGGCCCCATCCTCGCCATGATGGCGAGCGAGAGCACACGCTCCTGGACCCGCGGCTTCGTCACGGGTTCGGCTCGTTCCTCGCCTCACCCGCGTCGGCCCCAGGGGCTCGCCACCGGCATGGCCGCCATGCTCGCCGACGCCGTCTTCTTCCTCCACGCCACCGCCTCAGCTTCGTCCCTCAGCCTCGGCGGCGCCGGTTCACCTACGGCGAACTCATGTGGCAGGGTGTGCTCCGCGTCCTCCGGAGCGACACGGTCTTCGGCGCCCTCAGCCTCCTCGGCGCGCTCGTGATGCTCTACTTCGCCTGGGGCGCGTGGTCCAGCCGCCACGATGCCGTGGTGCACGCCGACCCCGCCGAAGCGGAGACCGGCGTCGATGCCACGTTCCTCGGCGCCTTCCTCATCGCCCTCACGAACCCCTTCCAGATCACGTGGTGGCTGACCGTGGGCCTCACCCTCCTCAACCAACTGGGCACCCTCGTCATCCTCGGGTTCTTCAACGGCATCACGCTCTTCGTCGCCTTCTTCGCCACCGTCGTGCGCTGGGGCACCGACCGATGGCGCAAGCTCCCCCAGCTCGTCGCCGTGATCTCGGCGATCCTCCTCGCGGGGTTCGCGGTGTGGAGCGCGTGGAACGGGATCACCCTACTCGCGTGACCCCATCCATCGTTCCTCTTCTACACCAGCATCCACGTTCACCTTCCGCGCCATGAGGAACAGCAGGTCCGAGAGGCGGTTCAGGTACACGAGCGCCGCCGAGTTCACATCGTCCCCGTGCTCCTCCCGCAGATGCCACGCCAGGCGCTCCGCCCGCCGGCAGACGCTCCGCGCAAGCTGCAGGAAGGCGGCGGCGCGCTCCCCCCCGGGCAGGATGAAGTTCGAAAGCTCCGGAAGCGACCCCTCGAGCTCTTCGGTGCGCGCCTCGACTCGCCCGATGTGCTCCTCCGACACACGCACCCCCTCGTCGTGGTCGGTGCCGGGGTTCGAGAGGTCCGCACCGAGGGTGAGGAGGTCCCGCTGCAGGGGTCGGAGCGCCTCACGGAGCGCGTCGCTTCCGAAGCTCGCGGCGAGCCCCAGGACGTCGTTGAGCTCGTCCACGGTGCCGGTGGCCTCCACCCGCGCGTCGGTCTTGGGCACGCGGGCGCCCCCCACGAGGCCGGTGGACCCCTCGTCGCCGGTGCCGGTGCTGATGCGGGACATCGTGATCGAGCGGGCATGGGCGTCAGGGGGGATAAGTGTGGTGCGGTGGGGCGTGGGTGAAGGTGATGTGGGGAGAACGTGACGCGTCGGGCCGAGAGCCTCCCCACCACCCACCCCCGGCGAGCGGTTGAGACAAGCGGAGATGCCGCTCGCCGGACACCCCGCCCCTCCGCCCGGCTCCGCCTCCCCTGGACAAGGGGAAGGGAACGAACCTATAGGGCCCTATAGGAACCTATAGGTCGAGGAGGTGAGGGGGAGAAGAAAGGAGGTAGGGAGGCGGTGGGGAAGAAGGGAACCGTGGGGGCCCAGGTGCCAAGCGGTGTCAGGGGCTCAACCGCTGCCGCT
Source organism: uncultured Thermoplasmatales archaeon (assembly GCA_964505085.1). Taxonomy (GTDB): domain Archaea; phylum Thermoplasmatota; class SW-10-69-26; order JACQPN01; family CAZDGP01; genus CAZDGP01. Next base: position 7,600 of record CAZDGP010000003.1, on the reverse strand, counting down.
GGAGGGCGGTGCGCTTCTCCCGCCAGATGCCCATGCTCACGGGGAGGTGCTCGGCGAGGAGCTCCTCGATCTGCTCGCTCAGGGACCGGATCTCCCACTGGGCATCGCCGGCGCCCCGCATGTTCAGCACGTGGAAGGCGCTGCGCACGTTCATGCTCATGGTGACGTTCACGTGGGTGCCCACCGGCAGGAGCATCCGCGCATCCTCCTTCGGCACCCCCGCCTCCACCAGCTCGTTGTACGTCTCCAACGCCTGACGGTACACCGCCGCCACGCGCTTCCGCCGCGTGCCCGCGGGCATCTCGATCTCCATCTGCCCCCCCTCCCGCGCCCGCACCGTGTCCGCCGTGAAGGACTCCGGCCAACTGAAATCGTCCTCGTCCTCCGGGTCCATCCCCCCGAAGTTCACGTACCGCATGCTCTGGATGTCGAAGCTCGCGTGCCGATGCCGCGTGATCTGCGCCATGCACGCCCGGCTCACCCGGAACCACAACGTGAGCTGCGGGTGCTCGTACACGCCCCAATGCCCCCGCAGCATCAGCTTCTTGAGCAGGTTCTCCTGCTTCTCCTCCAGCGAACCCCCCGACACGGGCTCCATCACCGTCTCGAAGTCGTCCTCGAAGACAGACCCATCGTAGTAATCGTTCCGCGCGCAACGGCACACCAGCTCTTCCGCATCATCCGTGATGGCAAGGAGTTCGACCTTCGGGGTGGACGCCATGATGGACACCTGCAACTAGCCCAAGGACCCTGAGAGGGAAAACCTTGCGTGACGCACCGGACCCAGGCGTTCCTGAGGAAGCCAGGGTCCATGCCAGCGTCACGGGCGCGTTCCTACGTGCGCTTGTGCACGTGATGACCCTTGAACTCCAGATGCGCGCTCCGCTTCACCAGGCTCCGCAAGCGCACCATGGGCATCTCCAGCTTCTCCGCGATGTCCTGGCTCCGCTGCTTCCCCTCGTGAGCCACGATCGCGAGGATATCCTCCTCGATCTCGTCGAACTCCGCCTGGGACATCACCGCCGCACCCAGGACCTCCGCCACCTCATCCACCGGACCGTTCGCCTGGATGTTGAACCCCGTGTAGTACGTGTGGTACGCCTTCTCCGCCCCATCATCCCCAGGCACCCACTTCGTCTCCACAAGGTTCGACTTGTCGAAGAACTCCAATGCGGCTAACCCATCCTCACCCAGGTCCTCCTCGATCTCGCTGCGGGGCACCCAATCCTCGGTGACCCGGCGGAACACCTCCCGCTTCACCGCGGTATCGAAGCTCCGTAGGACCGGCACGAGGTCGGTGGGTTCGGACACCACCTTGACGCGGCGCGTCATGATGAGGAAGATGCGCGTCCTACCGTAAAAGCGTTCGCCGCACCCAACCCCCCCTCACGCGGACGCTCCCCGACAGCCCCACCCCATGGAACACCCCCCGAACCCGGTGCCAGAGCTCCCCGCGAGGCCTCAGGACCCGTCCGACGCCACCCGCAGGTCCACCTCGATGGTGACCCGATCCCCATCCTCGAGCGCGAGCACGTCCCGAAGGTACCTCGGGCTGATGACCTCCAGCACGTTGCTGTGGTGGCTCCGCACCGGCAGGATCGCACCCGCCTCCACCACCGAGCCGTCACCCTCCTCCGGGTCCTGCGCCCCCACATCCTCCAGGGACGCGCCCCCCCGCACCTCCGCCGGGAAGCACTTCACCGCGCCGAAGGTCCGCCCCTCCGACTGGAACTCCGGGATCACCTGACCCTCCATCTCCTGAAGCTGCTCCAGCTTCTCCCGGTCCACCGCGCTCACCTCCACGTTCAACGTCCCCGGGAACGGGTCGAACCCGAAGATGCGGTTGAACTGCTTCCGGTAACCATCCCGGCTGATGTAGTACTCGCCCTCCCCCAACCCCGACTTCACGCGGCCCCGCACCGTGAGGAGGTTCCCCTCCTCGAAGATGGCCTTGTACTCCGCGTACTCCTGCCGAAGCACCTCCACGCCCTCCGGGCTCAACCGCAGATGCTGCTTCCGCGTGCCCATACGGCGGGAGATCAACCCCGCATCCAGGAGGTCCAGGATCTTCCGGGAGGCCGTCTGCTGGCTCACGTCCAACCGCTCCGCGAGCTCCCCGCTGCTCGTGTACACGGTGTCGTGGAGGCCACCCACCTTCGCGATGAGCTTCAGGACCTCCCGCTCCTCGGGGCTGGCATCCGGCATCGAGGTCATGAGAACAGGTCCTGCTTCTTCAATTCACCGGCCACCCGCTCACCCTCATCCGTCAGGACAACGCCCTCCTCGCCGTCCTCCACCAGGCCCTCCTCCCGGAACTCCCCCACCACCCGGTCCACAACCCGGTCGATGAGGTGGTGCTTCTTCGCGATGCGCGACGGGTCCGACTCGCCGCTTGCCAGCTCCTGGAACACGGCCTTCCGGTTCTTGTCCGAGACGATGAATCCCTCGTGCGCCATGGTGGGTCCTCCCGTACCCATGGGCCTGAAGGGCTTTCAACGTTCCGTGG
>CAZDGP010000003.1:0-4994 GCA_964505085.1 uncultured Thermoplasmatales archaeon | reverse complement strand
GCCATGGTGGGTCCTCCCGTACCCATGGGCCTGAAGGGCTTTCAACGTTCCGTGGTGGCACCACCACCCCACGGGACCCCCCAGACTCCTCAAGCACGAACCCAACCACCCCCACGAAGCCCGACCCCCCACCCACCGCGCCCCCCGGCCCCCACCCACGCCTATATATGTAGGGTAGGCGGATGCCACCACGGGCTCCCGCCATGGACCTCCGCAACCTCCCCACCGTGATGACCGCCGACGAACTGGTGGACGTCGCCTTCCACAAAGCCAGCAAGGAGAGCGGAGCCGGCCGCAACGTCGACGAGCGCAAGCTCGACGGCTCCATCAAACGCATCAAGGTCGTGGAGAAGGCCATCGTGAGCCGCCTCCAGAACTACGTGGAGCAGTTCCCCGACTTCGACACCCTCGACCCCTTCTACATCGACCTCGCCCACGTCCTCGTGGACCTCGACCGCACCCGCAAGGCTCTGGGCGCCATCCACTGGGCCAAACGCAAGGTCAAGCACGTGTGCCGCCAGGCCCTCCGGGACATCCACGCCAGCGGCGACGCCGACGAGGCCGTGGCCATCCGCAAGCGCGTCTACGCCCGCGTGAGCAGCCTCCTCCACCAGGTGGACGACGACCTCCACCACCTCAACGACGCCCGCGGCGACCTCCGACGCCTCCCCACCATCCGCATGGACGTCCCCACCGTCGTCGTCGCCGGCTACCCCAACGTGGGCAAATCCAGCTTCATCGAGACCGTGAGCACCGGCACCCCCACCGTCGCCAGCTACCCCTTCACCACCAAGGGCGTGAGCCTCGGCCACGTGGAACGCAACCGCCTCACGTACCAGCTCGTGGACACCCCCGGCCTCCTCGACCGCCCCCTCGATGAACGCAACGACATCGAGCGCCAGGCCATCGTCGCCCTCGACCACGTCGCCCACGCCATCCTCTTCGTCCTCGACCCCAGCGGCACCTGCGGGTACCCCCTCGAAGCCCAGGAGCACCTCCTCCAGGAGATCCGCAGCGCCTTCCCCGACATCCCCCTCCTCGCCGTGGACAACAAGGCCGACATCCACACTGCCGACACCGGCCGCCCCCGCATGAGCCTCGAGACCGGCGACGGCGTCGACGACATCCTCGAAGCCACCCTCGACCTCGTGGAGACCGACGACGCCTGGGTGTGAAGCCCACACCCACGACGCCCCTCCACCTAGTCCTCGTCCCACCCGAAACCCGACGTGGAGGCATCCTGGAACCGCCACACCGCGTGCTCCACGCCCCGGCGAGCCCACGCGAGGTCCGCGGCGTCCTCCAGCACGCTGAACCCCAGGTCCACGTCCCCCTCCCGGGTGGCGAGGACCACGTTCCCCTCGTCGATCTTCACGTGCTCCACGTCCTCCAACGCCACCTCCACGGGGTCCGCCCCCGGGATCTCCGCCGCCACGTGGTCCCGCGTCACGCGGTGCCGTCGGGGTGCGCCCCCGAAGGACGCCAGGGCCACCCGACCCATCCAGACGCCCACCCCAAGGAAGAAGAGGGGCACCCCCACGAAGGCCAACGCGATGACCCGCACCCACACTGGGTCCCCCTGGCTCAGCACCACCGCCGCCAGGAGGCCCAAACCGCCCACGAGGCCGACGAGGCCGAAGATGCTCGCGAACCCAAGCACCCCCAGGAGCCAGGGCCACCGCACCTCCGACACCGTGAGCGTCACCTCGCTCCCCACATCCTCCACCTGCACCCGGGGGTGCCGGGGCCACCCCGCGGGGGGAGCCGACGGGTCCTCCGGGGGAACCCTTGCCACCGCCCAACGGATGGCATCCACCACGTCCTGGGCCAGATGCTGAGGGAGCCCGTGGAAGCCCAAGGCTTGGGGTTCCCCCGCGTCCACGACCTTCACCGCGTCGAAGCGCCCCGCCGGCACCCGGAGGTCCTCCAGGCTCTGGAGCGCCCACCGCGTCACCGCCACGTCCCGCCCCATGATGCGCCACCCGTGCTCCAGGAGGTCCGGCGTCACCCGCACGAACTCCCGCCCGAGGGTGCGGGCCAACCCCCGCATCGTGAGCCACAAGCCCACCAGGAGGAGCACGCTGGGGATCCCCAGGAAGAAGGCGAGGAAGGCCCAACCCATCATCCCCGCCTCGAACCCCGTGGTGAGAGCGGTGAGGAGCACGGGCACCGCGATGCTACCTCCGAGGATCGCGAGGACGAGGCCCCCCGGAAGGTGCCTCGTGGCGCTTGCCACCCGGGCCAACCACCCCGGATGGGTCACCGTCACCGTGGTCCCGGAGCCACGGGGAGCCACATCCACGCCAGCGTAAGCTCCAGGCGACGCCACCCCCGCCTCCCCGCTCACGCGCTCCTGCAACGTAGCATCGAGGTCCGGATCCGACGCCCCACCACCCTCGCCATCCCGGGGCCGCGGGGGCGTGAACTCCGGAAGGTCGAGGCCCGCCAGGTCCGCCAGGGACCGGAGCGGGTCCTCGGCACCCTCCGGCGGCTCCACGACCTCCAGAGGCACCGGGTCGGGGCGGTCCAGGCTCAGCATCTCCCGCGTACGCTCCGCCACCGCCCGCACGTCCCCCCGCTCCCGGGAGCGCCCCACGCCCCGAACCTCCCCGCTTGTGGTCACCACGCCGCAGCGCCACTCGTTCCACGTGTCCCCGTCGTCGTCCCGCTCCACCGTGCGCACGAAACGCACCTCCTTCACCTCGGAGGCAGGGAGCGTCCAGGAGCGGTCCTTCCCCAGCCCCTCCCAGAGGCCCTCCACGTGCTCCGGCGTCACCACCACGCGCTCGTGGGGTTCCGGTGCGATGCCCGCCAGCAACGCCACACCCCCCAGGAAGACACCAAGGGACGCCCCCCACCAGGGGAGCTCCCCCGCGAACCCCGCGAACCCCCAGATGAGGATGAACATAAGGCCCACGCCGCCGAAGAGGACCGATCGGCCCCAGTGGCGCCCCCCAGCCCGCTCCACCACGAGGGACCGCTCCCCCGCCGTGACGTCGGCGCCGGTGAGGTGCGGAGCAGGGAAGCGGTTCGCAAGCTCCTCCTCCCACCGCGCCTTCAGGTCCTCCGCGAGCTCCCGCGCCGCCATGGTGCCTCCCGGTTGCCAACAGGTGGTACGAAAAGGTTCCGGGGGGTGCGGGATGCACCCAGCGACCCCCGGACCAGCAGCGCGGCCATCATCGGCCTCAGGACGACGCCCCGTCGGGGTCCTCCGACGTCTCCGTCTCCCCCGCCCGGAGCCTCCGCACGTTCTCGTCGAGTTGGTCCGGCAGGAACGTCGCCAACCCCGTCAACCCCAGGAAGCCCAAGGTCACGAGCTCGCCCACACCCTGCACCGACCACCCCTGCGAGTTGAAGGGGGACACATCCCCCAGGGCGTACGCGAGCACACCGGCCACGAAGCCCACGGCGACGCGCCGCAGGAAGCTATCCACGCCCGTGGGCCGCTCGGGGATCGTCCAGTAGATGAACCCGCCGACCATCCCCCACGCTCCAGCCACCACCGTGATCACGACCGTTATCAACACATGCTCCAAGAGACCTCACCCACCGGCGCGAGCCGTACCGGACGGTAAGAACGTTACCATGTTACCCTTGCTCCTGGGTGCTGGGGATGAGCTCGTTCAACTTCCCCATACGGTACCCCTCCTCGTCCAGCACCACCCGGCGGTACCCCACGCTCCGGAGCCGCGTCACCACGTCGTCCCACACCTCGCGCAACCGCGGAACCTCCCGGGGGAACACCTCCACGCGCGCCTTCGCGCCCGCCTCCAGGGTGCGGACGCGCACCTGCTCGAACCCCAGCTCCCCCCGCAGGTAGGATTCGGCGGCCTCGATGCGCTGGAGCTTCCCCAGGGTCACGGGTTCCCCGTGGGGGATGCGGCTGCTCATGCACGCCATGCTCGGTTTGTCGTGCACCGGCACATCCAGGTCCTGGGCCAGCGCCCGGATGGTGGCCTTGTCCACGTCCTGCTCCAGGTACGGTTGCCACAGCCCAGCCTCCGCGATGGCATTGAGCCCCGGGCGGTGGTCCCCCAGGTCCGTGACGTTGTTCCCGATGGCCACCGCACGGAACCCCCGCTCGCTCGCGAGGGCGAGGAGGCGCTCGCTCATACCCGCACGACAATGGTAGCACCGGTCCACGGGGTTCGCCCGGTACGCCGGATCCGCAAGCTCCGAGTGCTCCACCACCTCGAACCCCACGCCCATGGCCTTCGCCGCCACCACCGCGTCCCGAAGCTCCGCCGACGGGAAGGACTCGCTGTCCACGATGACCGCCAGATGGTCCTCCCCCAACGCGTCATGGCCCAACCGAGCAAGCAGGGCGCTGTCCACGCCGCCGCTGAAGGCCGTCACCACGCGCTCCCGCTCCCGGAAAGCGTCCAAGAGCACGTTCCGGACGGTGCCGAGCCCGGAGGAAGATGCCATGGGTACGGGATGGAGCGTCGCCGGCTTCAATGCTTGGGGCCACGGGGGACCGCCCTGGGTTACGCTTCCTCGTCCCCACCGTCCTCCCCCTCCTCGTCATCCGCTGGGAGGAACCGCTTGAGGCTCACCGTAAACCCCCGCTCCTTCGTGCTCACGCATCCCCCGCCGTCCCCCAGGGTCATGAGCACTCTCCCAACGCCTCGAACCCCCCGCGCACCCCCCCTTCGAGGCCTTCATTTCGCACCCCTATCCAAACTCGTTTTTAAGCACCCCCCACCAAGGGATGCTTGTGATTCAGATGACACGGAACGCGTTGGGGAACGCACTGACGATCGGTATGATGACCGCCCTGCTGCTCTTCGCTGCCGTGGGCAACGCCATGGCCCTTGGTGGCTCCCTTGCTGGGGAGGCCACCGGTGAGGCTGAGAGCTCCGCTCAAGCGAGCGGGGACCTCGCCAGCGAGGCCGAGGGTCAGGCTGAGTCCACGGCGGACGCGGCCGCTGAGGCCCAGGCCGACGCCGAGGCCACCGCCGAGGGTGAGGCGGAGTACGCGCAGGAGATCGAGC
>CAZDGP010000002.1:6426-110295 GCA_964505085.1 uncultured Thermoplasmatales archaeon | reverse complement strand
ACCCTTCGAGGACGTCGGCGAGGGTGGGGAGGGGGATGTCGGGGAGGTGGAGGTCCAGGAGGAAGCTCGCCGTAGCGTTCCCTGCGTCGGTGCCCTGGGCGGTGGCGGCGGCGTACCCGTGGACCTGGGGTCCGCCGGCCTGGTAGCGGTCCGCGCCGTTGAGGTCCGTGAGGAGGGCCGTCGTGGGTGCGGTGCCGTTGGGAGCGGACTCGGCGGGGGCGGCGTAGCCCTGGCCGTGGTGCTTGCTGAGGCGGTAGGTGTCGTCGCCCCAACTGTCAAGAAGGAGCCCGGTGCCGCCGGCGGCGGCGTGGCCTTGGGAGCGTTCCACCGCCTCGTACGTGTCGTGGGGCGCGTAGGGCAGACCGGGGGTGGTGCTGCGGTCCGCGGTCTCCACGTACCGGGGGTTGTGGCGGTCCACGAGGACCCCCACGCCGGCGTCGCTTCCGCTCCCCTGGGCGTGGGCGCTGGCCTCGTACTGGGTGGCACCCTGGAGCGTGACGAGGGCCCCGAAGCCCCCGCCGGTGGCAGCCCCCTGCGCGTGGGAGAGGGCCTGGAACGTGTCAGCGTCGCCGTCGGTGCCGTCGTCCAGCAGGAGGGCGACGCCGCCGTTGGATGCGAAGCCCTGGGAGCGGTTCCCCGCGTGGTACGCGTCGGTGGAGCGTCCCAGGTCCGCCAGGAGCGCCACGCCGCCGTCGGCCGACGCCTGCACGCGATCCCGGGGGGTGGCGTCGGCGAGGCCGTAGCGGTCCCGACCCCCAAGGTCCAGGAGGAGCGCGGCCTCGCCGGAGGCGGCGCTGGCGGCGCCGTTCTCGTACGTGTCGTACCCGGAGAGGTCCACGAGCACCCCGTAGCTCTCGCTGTACGTGGTGTCGCTCACGAGGTCCACGCTGAAGAGCCCGGGCACGTCGACGCCAGCGACGCTGATGCTCTGGACGCTGGCCACCGGACCCCGGTCGTCGTCGAGGTCCAGGGCGGCGGGATGGTCCAGGTCCAGCGCGAGCCCCGCGCCGGGTGTGGGGGCGGAGGCGTTGCCGGCGTCCAGGGAGCCCTGTCCGTTCCGGTACCAGACGGTGCCGGCCACGTACTCGTGGTTCACGCCGCCGTCGATGTCCAGGTTGCCGGGGCCCACGGTGGTGCCGCGGGTGGAGCGGATACCCTCGTCGGTGTGGCCGCCGGCGTCCAGGAGGAGGCCGGTGCCAAGGTGGGTTCCGTACCCTTGGCCGCGGGCGCCCAGGAGCTCGTAGGTGTCGGTGCCGCCGCGGTCCAAGAGGACGCCGGTGGCGCCGAGGCTCCCCCAGCCCTGGCTCCCGTCACCGGAGGCGTAGATGTCGGCGCCGTCGGTGCATCCGTCGCCGTCGTCCGCGCAGTCCGTGAGCACGACGGCCGTGGAGAAGATGCGGGCGGCGCCAAGGCTCATGTTGCCACCGCGGAGGTCGTCGTTCCCGTCGAGGTCCAGGAGGTAGGCCCGGGCCAGGGTGGAGGCGGCGCCGACGCTGTGGTCCCCCCCGTGGTACGTGTCGTCGCCGGAGGCGTCCAGGAGCAGGGCCATGCCGAGCGTACTGGAGCTGGCGATGGTGCCGTGGGGGCTGCGCTCGGTGCCGGGGACGTAGCGGTCGTCCCCGCCGACGTCCACCAGGACGCTGGCGAGGAGGGGGATCTGGTCACCCAGGGCGAGGGCGTCCGGGATGGGGACGGGTTGGTCCTTCACATCGTCGGGCAGGACCCGGATGTTCTCCACGAACGGGTCGCCCAGCTCCCGCACCGTGGGGCCCTCGGTCGTGCCCCGCTGGATGGCGGCGAGGAACGGTGTGAGGTCGAGGGTGCTGGCGGTCTGATGGGTGTAGACATCGTCGCCGCCCATGTCCAGGGTGGCCGCGTAGAAGGAGCGCTGGAGGAAGGTCTCGTCCGCGGTGGCGGGAGCGCCGCGGTCCGTGGTGTCCTCCGCCTCCTCGCGGGCGGTGCTTCCCTCGACGCTGGTGCTGGAGCTGCTGAGGACGGTGCGGCTGTGCACCGCCTCGTCGTCGGTGGGGAGGCGCTTGAGCGTGGTGCCCACGCGGTCGCTGAGGGTCACCTGGCCGTACCGGTCGTCGTAGTGCGTGGTGCGGGGACCGCTCACCACGACGATGCCGAAGGGGTCCATGAACCAGACGTCGTTCCCGCAGTCCGAGAGGGGGCTCTCGGTGGGGCAACCCCCTTGCGTGGCTTGGGCGCGGGCGGTGCCGATGGGGATGAGTCGGGAGACGAGGTCCTTCACGCCGTTCCAGACCTTCCCCAGGAAGCTGTCGTCGGCGTCCTCCCGGGGTCCGTCCTCGAGGATGGCGTGGCTCTGGAGGGCGGCGGTGGCGAGCACGAGGTCCGCCTGGGCGAGCTTCGCGTGGTCGATGCGTCCCAGGGCGTCGAGGTAGGCTCGCTCCGTGGCGAGGTGGTCCCCGGAGGGAGCGTCGCCGAAGCTCCCCGGTCCCTCCAGCGTGAGGATGAAGGCACGCTCCTCGGGCGAGAGGTCCGCCAGGGCCTCGGCCTGGAGCGTGGCGGCTTGGGTGCGACCCTCCACGAGGACGGTGGCGGCTTCACGCACGTCGTCGGGGAGGGCGGAGCTGCCGGCGTCCAAGAACGTCGCATCCTGGGGGGTGGTCTCCACGCCGAGGGCACCGTAGAGGTCCACCACGGCGCCGCTCAGGTCCCCGTCGGTTCCGGACCGCGCAAGGGGTTGGGACCCGGTGGCGAGAGCCACCACGAGGTCCACGGTGTGGGCCTGCTGGGCAGGGAGCTCGTGGGCGCCGGTGGCTCCCAGGAGCGCGTACCGTTGGAGGACCGGGAGGGCGGCGTCGGCGGCGCTCGCCAGGAGGAGGGACCGCTCGAGGTTGGCCTCGCGGTCCCCTGGGGCGATTCCGTCCTCGGCCTCGGCCCGGGCCAGGAGGAGGAGCGCGAGTGCTTCCTGGAGGTCCAGGGGAAGACGCTGGGCGTCGTCCTGGGCGCTCCGGAGGGTCTCCGCGTCCACGTGGCCCTCGGCGGCGAGGGCCTCGAGGGCGGCGGGCAGGGGGCGGTCGGCGTCGGGCGAGGGAAGGTCAGGTGAAGGTGTGGGGTCCTCGCCGGCGGCCGCCAGGATCCCCCGCAGGGTGATGCCCGGAGAGGCCGGTGTCACGGGGCCCGGGGAGGCGCTGGGGACGGCCGTGGCGGAGCCGTCGCTGGGAACGGTCTCCGGCGTGGGCGCATCCGTGTGGGAGGCGCTTACCGCCGTGCTGACACTGGGAACGAGGAGGAGGACCGCGAGAACGAGCACGGTCCATCTTCCGTGACCTTGGGGATCCAAACCTCCACACCTCGCAAGACGGTCGATGTGACCTGGAAGGGGCCGTGCGGTTGAGGGGACTTAAACCTATCGCACGTGCGGGAGCGCGGAAGGGTCTGCAGGGGTTCACCGACGGAGGCTCAACCGGAGCCCTCGGGCCCCTCGCGTTGGTCGTTGAAGGCCCGCACGAGCTTCTGGGTGCTCCCCGCCTGACACAGCTCGTCCAGGGGGCAGGCATCGCACATGCTCCGGCTCGGATGGAAGGCGGTGCCGTGGACGAAGAGGTCGAAGTGGTGCACGGCGTCCTTGGCCCGGGGCCGCACGGCGAACTTCTTGCCGCTTTGCTGCATGAGGTCCTCGTCCACGAGGTCCTCCAACCGGCCCTTGACGAACCGGAGGTAATCGTGCTTGTCCTTCATCTTCTTCCACTTGCGCTTCCCCCAGCGCGTGGTGGCGTACTCGGCCTCGTGGACGGCCTTGTACACGTCGAAGAACTCCGGGAAGGTGAAGGTGCTCGTGGCGAACTCGTGGAAGGCCCGACCCAGCTCGAAGAGGAGCGTGAGGTCGTCCTCCACGTAGCGCCGGAACCGCATGAAGCTGCAGATCTCCCAGTGCTTCAGGGGGATGACCCACCGGTACTGGAAGGCGTCCCGGAGGCCCTTCCCCGTGAGCTCGAGGACATCCTCCTCCTCGAGGTCGCTCAGCTTCTCCCGGACCTTGTGGCTGGTGAAGCCGTAGAACTCCGCGCTGCAGCGGGACCGACCGCCGTCCTTCGGGACGAAAAGGTGGTTGGTCTTCCGCGCCGTGAACCGGCCCACGCTGAGGGTCACCGCCTCATCCATGACCACGGACTCACCCCGGAGGAGGTTGTCGAGAAGGGTCCCGTGGACGGTGTTGTAGACGTGGAGCTTCAAGGCTGAGTAGAACGCCTTGTCCACCGTCATCTCGTCCACGGCGTATTCTGCCATGCCGGGTCTTGTCCTCCGAGTTCGTCACGTAGGGCGGGCGACAGCGAACCGCCTACCCCCGGCTGATGCCAGGCCCGATGTCGAGGCTGGGGGGGCGCGGTTCGTGTGCTTCAGGCTAGCCTGGTAGGCCCCCCAACAGGAAGGGGTCTCTTGTAGTTTTCTCGTGCTCCACAGGGGGTCCAGAGGTTCCTCCGGTCGGGGGACGGGCCCTGGGTGCCGCGACCAACGTATAAAGGTTGCTGTGTGGCTCTTCACCGGGGAACCCTCATGCTTCGCCTCCTCCGGAACCGTCCCCGGAACCGCCTTCGGGATCCTCCCCCAGTTGGACGCGGTACATGTGCACGACCTCCTCCCCGGTGGTGGCGTCCTCCGGGGCCTTGTCGGGGCGCCATCCCATGAACCGGGGGAAGCGGAGGGCGAGGCCGCTCCCCTCCCTCACGATGCCCTGGGCGGTGGTGTGCACGGGGCTCACGCTGATCTCCGCCGCCACCACCTCCGCCACCCGCGCGGGGGCGATCCAGACGTCGGGCTCCGCCTCGGCCTCCACCCGGGGGTGCTTGTGGTCGAGGACGTGGTCCTCGAACATGGGCTTGAGCTCCTCCAGGTCCTCGTCCTCGAAGCCGGTGGCGACGCGGCACACGGTCTGGAAGACGTCGCGGTCGTGGTCGTAGGTGGCCATGAGGAGGCTCCCGTACCATCCCCGGCGCCGGCCCTGCCCCGCGTAGGCGCCCACCACCACGAGGTCCAGGCTGTCCGTGAGCTCCTGACTGTAGTCCTTCTTGTACTTGATCCACTGCCAGCCGCGAGCTCCGGCGCGGTAGGTGCTGTCCTCGCCGGTGCTCTTGGCCATGATGCCCTCGGCGCCGTCGGCGACGCTGGCGTCGAAGAAGGCCACGACATCGTCGGGGGCCTCGGCCCACACGGCGTGGCTGAAGTGCACCCGGGGGGTGGCCTCGAAGGCCTCCTCCAATGCTTCCCGACGCTCGGGGAGCGTGTGCCCCGTGAGGTCGGTGCCGTCGAGGTAGAGGGCGTCGAAGAGGTAGAGCGCCACCGGGACCTCCTCCGTCATGCGCTCCACGTCGTGCTTGCGGCCGCGGCGCTTGCTGATCTCCTGGAAGGGGAGCAGCGCACCGGTGTCCTCGTCGATGGCCACCACCTCCCCCTCCACGATGGCGTCGCTCCCTTGGAAGGCCTCCCGGACGAACCGGGCGACGTCGGGGAACTGCCCACCCATGTCCTCCAGGCGGCGGCTGAAGAACCGCACCTCGTCCCCGTCGATATGCGCTTGGAGGCGGAGACCGTCGTACTTGTACTCGAGGAGCGCCCGGCCCCCGGTCTTCTCCAGGATCTCCTCGGCGCTGCTCAAGCGCTCCGCGAGCATGGGCCGGAGGGGCACACCCACCGTGATGGACACCTCGTCCAGGGCGTCGACACCACCCTCCTTCACGAGGCGCGTGACGCGTCCGAGGTCGCTGCTTCGGTTGAAGGCGGCCTCGATCGTGTCCCGGTTCGCCTCGAGCATCCGGCGTTCCTCCTCCTCGAGGTCGCTCACGCTCCGGGCGCCGCTTCCCGGGGGGAAGGTTGCGAGGTGGGCGAGGGCGTCGACGATGGTCATCTCCGCCACGCCCAACCGGAGCTTGCCGGTGACGGTGCGCACGATGTACCGGGCGGAGCGGGGGGTGGATCCCACGAGGAGGCGGTGGAGGAGCTGGACCTTCCGCTCCTGGCTCCCCTGCCCGGTGGTGCGGGCGATGGTGGTGAGGACCTCGTGCACCTCCCGGACGGAGAGGCTGCCCTCCTTCCCGTCGTCGCCTCCGCCCCCGAAGAGGGTGGTCTGGCGGGCGCCCGCGGCGGGGGCACCCTCCTCGTCGGGTTCGCGGTCGGGGTGGGCGTGCTCGGCGGCGCTCCCGAGGTCCCCGAGCTCGTGGAAGAGGTCCGTGAGCGCCCCCTCGTCGAGCCCCGTGGTGAAGGTGAGGGCCTTGAGCACGAGCTTCTCCGCGAGGCCCACCTCCTCGGCGGTGAAGGCGGGGCCGAGCTTCCCCATGGTGAGGTAGGCGACGGCATCCACCTCGTCCGCGTCGGCCTCCCGGAGGAGCTCCACCAGGAGCTCGGTCATGTCGAGGCGCTTGGTGGTCTCCTCGATGCGGTTGTAGTAGTCCGCGAGGTCGGCGTACTGCACGGTGGGACCCGGCAGGGGTAGGGGTAGCCATTACGAAAGCGTTCCGATGCGCACCGCCGGTGACCGAGGGTGCGGTCCCTGGTGGGGCGTGGGTGGAGGCGGTGGGAACCGCCGGGGATGCCGTGGTGGGGGTTCACCCGTACATGGGATGCATGTCGTCGCTCCCCTCCCCGGGCTGGGGTTGCTGGGCCTGGCGCTGCATCCGCCGGAGCGTCTGCTCGATGTTCTCCGCCTCGCTGTAGAGGGGTTCCACGTCGATCTCGATCTCCGGCATGAGGGAGTCGATGGCCTCGATGACCTTGGCGGCGGCTCGGGCGTCGGGGTAGTTGGGGTTCGCCTCGGCCAGGAGGCTGATGGCCTCGAACCCGGTCTTCTTCCCCATGTTCAGGAGGACGCCGCTCACGCCGGTGATGATGCCGTTGCCGAACTGCTCGATGTCCCGTTCCTCCAGGCGCTCCCGGGCGTGGTCGGTGCTTCCCAACGCGTAGACGTTCACGTCCTTCTCCTCACCGGTGTCACCCTCGTCGTCGATGACGAGGCCCTCGGGGCTCACGATGGTGCGGCAGCCATGCTCCTCCGCGAAGCGCATGATGGCGTCGGCGATGGGTCGGATGAGCTTCGGTGCGGGTTGGAACTCGCTGATGAAGATGCAGACGCCCTTCCCCGCGTAGATGCGCACGGGGTAGAGCGGGATGCCGTTGCGCACGATGCTCACGGTGGGGAAGTGGGGGCTGTCCATGATGCCGATCTGGTCGAGCTCGAGCACGTCGATGAGGTAGTTCGCTGTGATGGTGCTCACGAGGCCGACGCTGGGGAACCCGTCGATGATGGTGGCGTCCTCGAGGTCGATATCGTCGAAGAGGTGGACGGTGAGCGTGTCGTCGGCCATGGAACGTCCTCCGCTCACCATCCGACACCAGCTTACTTAACCTTGTTGAAGTCGGAGAGGGTCCGTTGGGGGGGAAGGGTGCCCGTGCACGTGCTGGGTCCAGCGGGGGATGGCGGCGCGGCCGAGACCCCACCCGGCGAGGCCCGCCGCGAGGGCGATGGCGATGCTCAGGGCGCCCCACCGGAGAGGGTCGGTGGGGTAGAGGAACGCCAGGACCACGAGGGGGACGAGGACGAGAGCCACGGCGAAACCGAACCCCAAGAAGAGGACGGGGTCGAAGAGGAACTCGCTGGGTTCGAACCCGGCGAGGTAGACGGTGACGCCGTAGAGGTAGAGGGCGAGGGGCGGCAGCACGAGGGCGCCCGCGAGGAGGCCATGGGGACCGTGGACGAGGGCGACCCCGAGGAGCAGGAGGAGGCCGGCTGGGAGGGTGAGGAGGAGGAACGCGGTGCGCTTCGCCTCCATGACGTCGGCCACGTCCAGGGGGTACGCGAGGTAGTCCGAGATATCGTCGAACTGCGTCAGCCAGTTGTACGTGGTGAAGGCGCCGAGGCTCAGGAGCGCGCCGGCGACGAGGCCTGGGGTGGGGGCGAGGCCCGTGAGGGTGGCCACGGCCTCCAGGAGGGCGAGGACGAGGAGGAGGATGATGCCGTGGCTGAACACGACCTTGCCGAATCCGCCCTGGCTGCGGGCGACGTCCAGGAGGTTCTTCGCCACGAGACCCCGCTGGCGCCCGGGGAGGAACCGGAGGAGGGGACGGAACCGGTCGGGTGCGGTGCGCACGGGAGGCGTGGCGGTGGGGTCCAGGAGGAGTACACCGAGGCCCCCCAGGAGGGGGATGGGGAGGGACCCCGTGACCCAGGGCCGGAGCGCCGCAGGCTCGAGGAAGGCGGCGAGGGGCGTGGCCTGTAGCGCGATGTTCGGCTCGAGCACCGCGAGGGTGGCGACGCCAACGGCGAGGGTGATGGCGAGGAGGCGGGTGCGTTGGGCCAGGCCCACGAGGCTCACGGTGAGCACGACGCCGAGCATGAAGGTACCCGCCAGCGTGATGGCCAGGAGCGCGAGGTGCGTGAGGGGGCGGCCGGCGGCGGGGACGAGAGGGGCGGCGGCGAGGGCGAGGGGGAGGATGAAGAGCGCGCCGTAGTAGAGGAGGTCCTTGGCGAGGAACCACGCCACGAGGCGGCGGGGTGAGAGGGGGAGGGTGCGGGCGCTGAAGACGAGGAGCGTGACGTCCCCCAGGAGGTTGCGGAAGGCCTCCGGTCCCACGAAGGCGATGGCGCCGGTGTGGAGGCCGAAGAGGAGCACGAGGACGTGGAGGCCCAGGAGCACGCCGGCGGCGTCGGCGCCGACGTTCAGGAGCAGGAGGCTCGTGGCGAGGGCGATGGCGAGCACGAGGACGGGGAAGAGGGCGAAGCGGGCGCCGAAGAGCTCGGTGTGGAGGCGCCACTCCTCGAGGACCATGTGCTGCAGGAGCTCCCGCGTCCCCGCTCCCCCACCGGCGGCCCCGCTCGGGACAGCTGGGCGGTGGCGGTTCACGCCCGGCCCTCCACGTGCTCGAGGAAGCGGTCGATGAGGCGCGTGCCCTCAGGGAGGTCACGCGGGTCCTCGGTGGCGAGAAGCGTCCCGTCGTAGATGATGCCCACGCGGGTGCAGATCTCCTGGGCCACGGCCACGTTGTGGGTGCTGAGGAAGATGGTGTTCCCTGCCTCCCGGTGCTGGAGGAGGCGTCGCTTCACGCGCTCCTGCATCACGGGGTCGAGGTTGGAGAGGGGTTCGTCGATGAGGACGAGAGGGGGGTCGTGGAGGAACGCCTGCGCGATCATGACCTTCTGGCGTTGCCCCCGGCTGAGGCTCGTGCTGAGGACGTCGAGCTTGTCGCGGAACGCAAGCTCCTCCGCCCACGCCTCCGTACGCTCCTCCACCACGGGCTCTGGGATGCCCCGCACCTCCCCCACGAAGGCCAGGTACTCCCGAGGTGTCAGGAAGCTCGGGGGGTCCTCCCGCTCCGGGAGCACGCCCAGGCGCTCCCGCACGCCCACGGGGTCCTTCGCCGGGTCCACGCCCATGACCCGTGCCGACCCCGCGTCGGGGTCGAGCTGCCCCGTGAGGACCCGGATGGTGGTGCTCTTCCCGGCCCCATTGGGCCCCAGGAAACCGAAGAGCTCACCCTCCTCCACGGTGAGGGTGAGTCCCTTGAGCGCCTCCACGTCCCCGTAGGACCGGGAGAGGTCCCGCGTCTCGATGGCGGCCATGGACACCCCCATGGTCGCTCCCTCCTCTTCATGTCTCCGGCTTGGCCGCTCCCCTGGGGCGTTGGCCAAGGAGGAACTAGGACGCTCCGGGGGAGGACGCGTGGGTCGAGAGGTTACGTCTCCAGCGTGAGGACGAAGCTCCCGGTGCCCATGTACCCGTTGACGATGGCGTGGTCCGCGTCGGCGGGGACGGTGCCGATCTCGGTGACGCCCAGGATGCCCTGGGCGCCCTCACCGTGGTCGATGAGGGTGCAGTTGGCATCGTAGAACCACACGTCGGCGTCCAGCGTCTCCGCCATGGTGAGGACGAAGGTGCCGGAGGCGTACGTGGAGACCTCGTACCAGTGCCCGTCGACGCCGTTGAGGTCCGAGCCTGGGTCGCAGGCTGCCGCGAGCTCCGTGACGCCCACGCCCACGCCGGTGGCGGGGTGACCCACGGTGATGGTGCCCTCGAAGGTCTGGGAAGCGGCTGCGGCGGTGGGAAGCGCGATGAGCACCGCTAGTGCCACGATGGTCACAAGCCTCCGGTCGCAAGCCGCCATGCTGGCGTCAGCCTCCGGGCCATGGAGGTCCTTGGCAGGTAAAAGGTTTCTAGTGACACCGTCTGACATCGTGAGCCCCGGAAGCTTCACGTGCCCCCGGCCCCATCCCCGCGGCGATCCCATGCCCCTCGACGTGGAGAAGGTCACCGTTATCGGAGCTGGCACCATGGGGAGCGGCATCGCGCAGACGTGCGCCATGGCCGGTCTCCAGGTGACGCTGCAGGATGTGAAGGAGGATGCCGTGGAGCGGGGGCGCGAACGCATCGCCTCCAGCCTCGACCGCCGCGTGAAGAAGGGGAAGCTCGACGAGGCGGGGAAGGAGACGATCCTCAGCCGATTCACCTTCACCACGGAGCTGGAGGAGGCCGTGCCCGGCTCGGACCTCGTCATCGAGGCCGTCTTCGAGGACCTGGACGTGAAGAAGGAGGTCTTCGACAACGTGGAGGAGGTGGCGGACGCCGACACCGTCTTCGCCAGCAACACCTCCAGCCTCAGCGTGACGAAGATGGCTAGGGCCACCGAGCGCCCGGACCGCTTCGCCGGGCTCCACTTCTTCTTCCCCGCCCACAAGAACTGGCTCGTGGAGGTGGTGGCGGGGGACGGCACCGACCCCGAGCTCGTGGAGGACCTTATCGCCTTCAGCCGCCGCATCGGCAAGGTCCCCATCGAGACCGCCGACGCCGCGGGCTTCGCCGTGAACCGGTTCTTCGTGCCCTGGGTGAACGAGGCGGTGCGGCTCCTGGACGAGGAGGTGGCGAACATCCCCACCATCGACGAGGCCGCCAAGGAGGCGTTCCAGATCGGGATGGGGCCCTTCGAGCTCATGAACGTCACGGGCGTCCCCATCAGCCTCCACGCGCAACGGAGCCTCCACGATGCCTTCGGGCCCTTCTACCGGCCCGCTGAGGGCTTGGTGCATCAGGTGGAGGAGGTGGAGGAGGACTGGGACCTCCGGGGGGACGTGGTGGAAGAGGACTTCGCGGCGGTGAAGGAGCGGTTGCGCGCCGTGGCCTTCGGCGTCGCCGCCCACCTCGTGGACGAGGGGGTGGCCACCGCCCGGGACACGGACAAGGGCGCGCTCATCGGTCTCCGTTGGAGCAAGGGCCCCTTCCAGCTCATGAACGACATGGGGTTGGAGGATGCCCTGGAGACGGTGGAGACCCTCCACGACACCTGGGGTGATGCCTTCCCTGTGCCGGGGAACCTCGAGGAGCTTGCGGAGGCGGGGGACGCGTGGTCCTTGCCCAAGGCCCGCGTGGAGCGCGGTGACGACGGGGTGGCCACGGTGCTCGTGGACCGGCCCGAGGCCATGAACGCCCTGAACAGCGAGGTGCTGGAGGACCTCCGGGCGGCCTTCCGGTCGCTGGAGGAGGACGAGGACGTGCGGTGCGTCATCCTCACGGGGGAGAGCCCCAAGGCCTTCGTCGCCGGCGCGGACATCAAGGAGATGAAGGGCAAGACGCCCCTCACCGCGCGACGGTACACGCAACTGGGGCAGGACGTGCTAAGCGAGATCGAGGGCTTCCGCACCCCCGTCATCGCCGCGGTGAACGGCGTTGCCTTCGGCGGCGGCCTCGAGCTCGCGCTCGCCTCGGACCTCATCCTCGGTGCGGAGGAGTCCGTGGTGGGTCTCCCGGAGGTGAACCTGGGCATCCACCCCGGCTTCGGTGGCACCCAGCGCCTCCCGCGCCTCATCGGGGTGCAGGAGGCGAAGCGCCTCGTGTACACGGCCGACCGCATCGGTGCGGCGGAGGCGGAGGACATCGGGTTGTTCCTGAACACGCACCCCCGGGGGGACCTCCTCATCGAGGCCCGGGGCCTGGCGGAGCGCATCGCATCCCAGGCGCCCATCGCGGTGGAGCAGGCGAAGATGGCCATGAACCAGGGCTTGCAGGTGGACCTGGAGTCGGGTCTCGCGCTGGAGCGGGAGGCCGTGACCCTCACCTTCGGCACGGAGGACCAGGTGGAGGGCATGGAGGCATTCGTGGAGCGACGGGAGCCGGAGTTCGAGGGGAAGTAGCGGCGAACCACAACGTGGTGAGGCGCTACGACCCGAGAACCGGCGCCGCAGCCGTGGCACGACGCACAAGCGGCGCGCCCCGGCTGCGGTGCCGAGTTCGAGGGGAAGTGAGGGACGGGACCGACCGTAGAACGGAGGCCGGCGGTGCCGTACGGTACACCGCGGTCACATGCTCCGGATGCGGCGGATCCGGCCGTTCAGGGGCGGGTGGGTGCTGAAGAAGCTCGCCTTGTCCACGTTCCGCTTCCAGGGGTTCCCCAGGTAGAGGCTCGCCACCGTCCGGGAGCCCTTGGGGTCGTCGGGGAGGTCGTCCCGGAGCTTCTCCAGGGCCTGGGCGAGGCCCTCGGGGTTCCGCGTGAGGCGCACGGCGGTGGCGTCGGCGAGGTGCTCCCGGTTCCGGCTCATGGCAAGGTACGTGAGGCGCGTGAAGATGGGTGCCAGCACCAGGAGCAGGATGCCGAGGATGATGACGGCGCCGCCGCCCTTGCGGTTCCGGGTGGCGCCGCCGCTCCAGAGGAAGGACCGGAGGAAGACCTCGCTCAGGAGCGCCACCGTCCCCACCACCGCCACCGTGATGGTGGCGAGGCGCACGTCCCGGTTGAGGATGTGCGCCATCTCGTGGGCGATGACGCCCTGGAGCTCCTCCTGGTCCCAGATGTCGAGGCCACCCGTGGTGACGCAGACCACGGCCTCGTCGGGGTCGATGCCGGCGGCGAAGGCGTTGGGGTCCTTGCTATCCTGCACGTAGACCTCGGGGACGGGGACGCCGGCGGCGATGGCCATCTCCTCCACGCGGTCCACCAGAAGACGCTCCGCGCGTACGTCCCGGTTCGGCGGTCGGGCGTCGGCGGCATCCAGCACCGTCTGGACGCCCCGGGACATGGTCCACCAGATGTAACCACCGCCCACCACGACGCTCAGGATGAGGCTCACCCAGGGATGGACCCCAAGGAGGAGCACGGCACCCAGGTACACGACGCCCCACACGAGGAGCAGCATGAGGGCGATGAGGACGTAGGTGCGGCGCTCCTGGTTCCGGATCTCGTCCTGGAACGTCGTGATCTCCCGGGCCATGTCCCCCTGGGGGTCGGGTACCATGTCAGAACTCGACCTGGGGGAGCTCGCGGTCCGCGGGTTCCACGTCGAACATCTCGCGCTCGTCCCGACCGATGGCTTGCGCCACGAGGACGCCGGGGAACACCTCCACGGCGTTGTTGAACTGGAGCACGGCGTCGTTGTACGCTTGCCGGGCGAAGGCCACCTTGTTCTCGGTGTGCGAGAGCTCATCCTGGAGCTCGAGGAAGTTCTGGCTCGCCTTGAGCTCGGGGTAGTCCTCGGCCACGGCGAAGATACGGCCCAACGCTTGCTCGAGGAAACCCTCGGCCTCCATGGCCTCCTGCCGGTTCCCGGCG
The DNA here is from genome assembly GCA_964505085.1 of uncultured Thermoplasmatales archaeon. GTDB lineage: Archaea > Thermoplasmatota > SW-10-69-26 > JACQPN01 > CAZDGP01 > CAZDGP01. The sequence goes on along the minus strand of CAZDGP010000002.1, from coordinate 96,744 downwards.
TTCGTCGCCTGCACGAGCTGCGCCCGCGCCTCGGTGACGCCCTGGAGCGTCTCCTGCTCGAAGTCCTTGTACCCCTTCACGGTCTCCACGAGGTTCGGGATGAGGTCAGCCCGCCGCTTGAGCTGCACCTCGATCTGGCTCCATGCGTTGTCGATCCGGTTCTCCAACCGGATGATCTTGTTGTAGGTGACCACCACCCACAGGAGGATGAGCGCCGCCGCGATTCCCACGATCCACATCCACAGCGCCATGCACGTGGAATCCCGGGGCCCGGATATGAACGTACCGATGTTCCCCTGCGCCACCGCGTGGCCGCAACGGTGAAAGGGGGGAACCCCGTTCCCGGGAGCGGTCACCATGCTCGTCGGCGCCCACGTGAGCATCTCCGGCGGCGTACAGAACGCCCCCGTCAGCGGAACCGAGGACTACGATTGCGAGGTCATCCAGGTCTTCACGCGGAACCCCCGCGGGTACAAGGTGGACCCCCTGAGCCCCGAGGACGTGGAGGCGTGGCAGCGGGAGATGGAGGCGCGGGATCTGGGCCCGAGCCTCGTCCACGCCATGTACCTCATCAACATCGCCAGCCCCGACGACGACCAGTGGGCGAAGGGCGTGGAGCAGCTCAAGATCGAGCTCACCCGCGCCGACGCCCTGGGCATCCCCTGGGTCTGCTTCCACCCCGGCAGCCACAAGTCCGGGTCCCGCGAGGGCGGTCTCGAGCGCGTGGCGGCGGGCATCGACCAGGCGCTGGAGGACGCGGGGGACGTGGACGCCATCCCCCTCATCGAGACGATGCCGGGGGCGGGCACGCAGGTGGGGCGGAGCTTCCAGGAGCTCGCGGACATCATCGACATGGTCTCGGACCCGGAGCGCGTGGGCGTCTGCTTCGACACGTGCCACACCTTCGTCGCCGGGTACCCCATCCACGAGGCGAAGGGGTACGAGGAGACCTTCCAGACGTTCGACGACCTCGTGGGGCTCGAGAAGCTCAAGGCCTTCCACCTCAACGACGCCCGCAACCCCTTCGAGAGCGAGAAGGACGGCCACGCCGCCATCGGCGAGGGCGAGATCGGCACCGGATGCTTCGAGCGCCTCCTCAACGATCCACGGTTCGAGGGGACCCCCGGGTACCTGGAGACCTCGGCGGACACGTACGTGCAGGACCTGGAGACCTTGCGGAGCCTTCGCGCGTAGTGCGTCTGAGGCCCCAACCAGCATCGCACCTATAGGGCCCTATAGGTCCCTATAGGTTCGGGGTCACGTGAGAGCCACGTCCAGCCAAAGCATCACGATGACCCCGATCATGAGGCCGAGGGTGGCGATGCGTTCGTGGCCTCGGAGGTGGGTCTCGGGCACGATCTCGTCCATGATGACGTAGAGCATGCCGCCGGCGGCGAAGCCCATGGCGTAGGGGAGGAGCGGCGCCATGACGATCACCGCCCACGCACCCAGCACCGTGAGGGGCACCTCCACGAGCCCGCTGCGGATGCCCACGAGGGCTGCGTAGCTTCGGCGGTCGAACCCGGCGTTGATGGCGGCGACGCTCACGGCGAGGCCCTCGGGCACGTTCTGGAACCCGATGGCGAGCATGAGGCTCAGGGCGTTCTCGAGGTTGCCGCTGCCGAAGCCCACGCCCACGGCGAGGCCCTCGGGGATGTTGTGCAACGTCACGGCCACGATGAAGAGGATGACGCTCGCCGCGGGGAGCCGTCCGTCCCGGGCGGCGTCGGGGCGCGCCTTCCCGGTGATGAGCACGTGCACGTGGGGCACCCACGCGTCGGCCCGGTCCAGCACGAGAGCGCCCAACGCGATGCCCACGAGCACCGGAAGCACGCTCCCGCCAGCTGCCTCCACGCCGGGGAGGATGAGGCTCGTGAAGCTCGCGGCGAGCATGACGCCGGCGGCGAATCCCAGGGCCCCGTCCAGGGAGCGTTCGCTGGGGTTCCGCCACACGAGGACGAGGATCGCCCCCAGCATGTTGAACCCCGCGATGACGAGGCCGGCCACGAGGGCCTGGACCACGGGGTCGTGCCCCGTCACGCTCAGGAAGAGGTCCTGGAGCTCGTTCGTCATCGTGCCTCGCTAGAGCGCCACCAGAGCTCCCGTGACGAGCATCACGAGGAAGCCCACGAGGAAGCCCACGGCGGCGGGGGTGGTGACGAGGATGCCGTCCTGGTCGTCCCGGAGCACCTCACCCACCTGCACGAGCACCACGGCGATGGCGCCGGCGGCCACCGACAGGAACAACGCAGCCCAGAGGGGCGTGTAGGCGACGCCTCCGATCCACGTGCCCAGGACGGCGGGGAGGCCGCCGACGAGGGCGAGGATTGTGCCCTGCCGTAGGGTGACGCTCCGTTCCTTCAACGGGGCCAGGATGGCGGGGCCCTCCGTGATGTTGTGCAGGGCGAAGCCCAGGAAGAGGAACATGCCGAGGCTCACCTCCCCGAGGGCGTAGGCGCTGCCGATGGCGAGGCCCTCGCCGAGGTTGTGGAGCCCGATGCCCACGGCGATGGCGAGGGCGAGCCACGCGGGGTCCCGGGCGCGGGAGGAGGACCCGTCGGCGGGTTGGCGTAGGCGGTCGGTGACGAGCACCGCGAGGAAGGCGGCGATGGCGCCCATGGCCACGAGGTTCGGTCCGTCCACGGCGAGGACGTGCTCCGCCACCTCCAGGGCCTCCGCCAGGGTGTCCACCAGGAGGAACGCCAGGAGGCCCAGGGTGAAGCCCAGGAACCCCGTGAGCCACCGGGAGCTCATGCGTTGGATCTGGGGGAACCACAGCATGCCCAGGGCCACCGGGAAGACGCCCACGAGGAGCCCCACGAGGGCCAGGGCGGCCAGGGTGCCGATGCCGGGGCTTGGGGTGGCGCTGGCGGCGACGATGGTGTGCTCGAAGGTGGCGCCGTTGTCCAGGAGCACCACGAGGTTGTGGTCCTCGCCGGGCACCCACGGGTAATCCAGCTCGATGGTGGCGGTGTCCAGGCGTTCCAGGGTGCGGGGTCCGTCCACGATACGATGCTCCCAGTAGGCTTCGTCCACGAGGACCTGGGATATGGTGGCGGGGACGGGGGCGCTGTTGGCCACGGTGAAGCGGATGAGGTCGGGTTCCAGCACGACCTTCTGGAAGACGATCTCCTCCACGGGGCCGCCGGGGGCGGTGAAGAGGTTGGCGGGGTTCCACACCACCATGAGGCCCACGGCCGCGAGGACGAGGGCGATGGGGAGGATGAAGAGGAGGCTGCGGGTGAAGAGCCCGCGGCTCTCCCCCTCGGGGGATGGGCGGGAGCTCATCCGAGGAGCCCCCCGTCGTCAACAGGGGCAGGTGTGTGGGGCACCGGGGGCGTCACGGGGTCGGTGGGGGTGCCGTCGTCCTCCACCACGTCGAAGAAGCTCATCCATCCGAGCTCCGCGAACTCGCTTTGGTGCGCGTGGAACATGTACTTGCCCGGTTCCGTGTCGAAGGTGAACTCCAGGAGGCCCCGTTGCGCCTGCACCATGCTGATGGTGTCGTGGAAGATCTTGGGGTTGTCCTTGCGACCCATCTGCCAGAAGTCGAAGAAGTTCCCGTGGAGGTGGAAGCTGTTCACGGCGTCGAACTCCGTGGCGTTCACGAGGAAGACGCGCTGGCGCTTCCCCCGCGTGATGCGGATGGGGCGCTCGGCGTAACAGAACGCCTTCGTGTTCACGGCGTAGATCTCGTTGTCCCCGTCGAAGTTCGTGTCGAACCCGTTCATCACCATGACGAGCTCGTTCTCCACCTCGGTCCCCCAGGGATCGCTCACGGTGGGGTCCAGGGGCTCCCGCGGGTCCACGATGTACGCGCCGTAGAGGCCCTTGTGGATGTGGCGCTTGAGGGGGACGCTGTGGCAGTGGTAGAGGTGCACGCCCCAGGGCTCCGCCGGGAAGGTGTACGTGGTGGACTCACCCTGGTCGATCATGCCGTCGCCTGCGCCGGGGACACCGTCCTGGCTGGCGCCGTGGATCCCGTGGAAGTGGATGGTGTGGGGGTGGCTGCCGGCGTTCTGGAACTCGATCTGGATGGTGTCCCCCTCCCTCGCCCGCAGGGTGGGTCCGGGGACCTGCCCGTTGTACGCCCACGCGTTGAACGTGACGCCGGGCGCCACCTCGATCTCGATGTCGGAGGCGGTGATGCGGTAGATGCGGGTCTTGGTGCCGTCGCCGTTGTCGATGACCTCGTCACCCCAGTTGAAGTCCGTGAGGAAGGCGTAGGGGTCGAAGTCGTCGGTGCGGGTGGATCCCACGGGCCGCATCCCCGCGTGGGGGTGCTTCCCGTTGGGGTTGGAGGCGGCCCTCACGGGCTCCAGGAGCTTGCTTCCGAGGGCGGCGCCGGCGGTGGCGGCGCCGGCGGTGAGGAAGGCGCGGCGGGACCACCCGGAGCCCTCGTCGTCGTTGCCGGACATCAGGCACGCACCTCCAGTGTGGGTTGGACGAGGATGGCGGCGGCGATGTCCCGTCCCAGGACGACCTCCCGGTCGCCCACCTCGATGCGGAGGAAGCCCGCGGCCTCCGGGGGCTTCTCCACCAGGCGGATGCGGGTGCCGGGGTAGAGCTCCTGCTCCCCGAGGTACCGGAGCTTGCCGGGGTCCTGGTCGGCGACGCGGGCCACCTCCCCCTCGTCGCCCTCGTCGAGGGCCAGGAGGCTCTCGCGGCTCACGTCGGGCAGGGACCCGTCGGCTCGCGGGATGGGGTCGCCGTGGGGGTCCACGTTGGGGTGGCCCAGCGCCTCCTCGATGCGTTCGACGAAGCGGGGGCTCACCGCGTGCTCGAGGCGGCAGGCTTCCTCGTGGACCTCGTCCCAAGTGTACCCGAGGGCCTCCATGAGGTAGAGCTCCAGGAGCCGGTGGTGGCGGAGCACCTCGAGAGCCATCTTGCGGCCGCCCTCCGTGAGCACAGCGCCCCGGTAGGGCGTGTGCTCCACGAGGTTCCGCTCCGCGAGCTTCTTCACCATGCTCGTGGCGCTGGCGGGGGCCACGTCGAGGTGGTTGGCGAGGTGCGTGGTGGGCACGGGCGTGGGGTCGGCGGCCACCGCGTCGTCCCCGGGGTCATCCTGGTCCCCAGGGGTGGATGCGCCGCCGAGCTGGTAGAGCGCCTTGAGGTAGTCCTCCATGGACTGGGAGATCATCGCCCCGCCAACGAAGACCCCACGGATATAAGTTTCGCCGTGTCTAAACTTGATTTCCTGCGGTGTTGAACCTCCGGAGCGAAGGGTTCAACACCCCCCATCAGCCTCCCCCGGCCATGACGCGGGACGCGGACGCGGCGCTCCAGGACCAGGTGGCCCACGACAACCCCTGCTTCGGGTGCGGCCCCGACAACCCCCAGGGCCTCCAGCTCAAGTCCTACCCCCGGGAGGATGGTGGAGGCCTCGAGGCCACCTGGCAGGGTGGGGACGCCCACGCGGGCTACCCCGGCGTCCTCGCCGGCGGCATCCAGGCGACGCTCCTGGACTGCCACGCCATCTGGACCGCCGCCGCCCACTGGGCCCGCCACCATCCCGACGAAGCCTTCCCCGCGGTGGTCACCGCCGGCGTGGACCTCGACTACGAGCGACCGGCCCCCAACGACGCACCCGTGACCCTCCACGGCGAGGCGGGACCGTGGGATGGACGACGTTGCCAGGTGCAGGTGGAGCTTCGCGCCCCCGACGGCACCCTCTGCACCCACGGCACCGTCACGTGCCACCGCCTCGACGACGCGTGGGGCCCGAACCCCTTCGCCGCCGACGAGGGATAGGCTCCCAGGGGGGGTCGCCCGAACCTCCCCCCACCGCAACCTTCATCACCCAAGCCATCCCACTGGCCTCCATGCGTATCCTTCGCTCCGACATCGTGGTGGAGGCCAGCCCCCACCGCGTGTGGGAGCTCCTCACCGACGTCACCTCCTACCCCGAGTGGAACCCCCTCGTGCCCCACATGGAGGGCACGCTCCAGCGGGGTGAGGAGGTGACGCTCCAGCTCTCCCCGACGGGCCAACCCCAGCGTGACCTGGAGGTGAAGGTGGCGAAGGCCGTGCCCGGAGAGGAGCTCGTGCTGCGCACCCGCGTGGGGTGGATCCCCGTGCTCGTCGCCGAGCACCGTCTCTTCCTCGAACCCACCGAGGACGGCGGAACGCACGTGATGCAGCGCCAGGATCTCAAGGGCCCCCTCGTACCCTTCATCAAGGACACGATCCTCGCGGTGCTCGATGGCATCGTGGCCATGAACAAGGCGCTCAAAGCGCGGTTGGACCCCGCGACCAGCGCCTGATCCACCGACGCACGCGGCGCCCCCCCGTGGCGGTTAGAGCTCGTCCCGCAGTTCGAGACCACGCTGAACCAACCGGGGAACGAGCTCTCCCGCCTGCACCGGTCCTCCTTGGGCTTCGCCCAGCGTCGAACCGGCCCGGCGGTCAACCATCATCCCTCAGCTCCAAGCCACGTTCCACCAGCTTCGGGACGATGGTGCCCGCCTCCCCATGGAGCACGTGGTCCGCAAGCTCGTCCTGGGGCGTGGGGTCCCGGTTCACGATGACGAGCACCGCCCCCTGCGCCTTCGCGATGCGGGGGAGGTCCGCCGCCGGGTAGACCCCCAGGCTCGACCCCACCACGATGAACACCTCCGCGTCGCGCGCGTGCTCCCGCGCCTGCTTGAACACGTCCTGCGGAAGCGCCTCGCCGAAGAGCACCGTGCCGGGCTTCAACGCCCCCCCGCAGGTGGGGCAGGGCGGTGGACGCACGTCCCGGTCCAGCGCCTCCCGCGCCACCTCGTAGGGGTACCGCTCGCCGCAGGCCACGCACACGACCTCCCGGGCGCTCCCGTGGACCTCCAGCACGCGGTGGTGAGCGTTGCCGGCTGCCTGGTGGAGCCCGTCGATGTTCTGCGTCACCACGCTCCGCAGGAGCCCCGTCTCCTCCAGCGTGGCGAGGGCCTCGTGGGCGGGGTTGGGTTCGATGCTGTCGAGGTCCATGGCCTCCATGAGGCGTCCCCGAAGCTCCCAGTATCGCGCCGGGTCCTCCCGGAACCGCCGGATCGTGAACTCCGAGGGATCGTACGTGTCCCACAACCCCCCGGGGCTGCGGAAGTCCGGGATGCCGCTCTCGGTGCTCACGCCGGCGCCCGTGAACGCCACCACCCCCCGAGGACCCGCGTGGGCGATATCCCGTGCTGCCGCCTCCAACGTATCGTCCGTCATCCCGTCCCCCAAGCGGCCACGGTCACTTGAACCTCCCTGAAGCACGCCACCGCGAAGGGATGGGTTCAAGGCCCAGGCGGTGCCTTCTGGGCCTCGTCACCATGACCTCCCCGGAAGAGGGCTCTCTCACGCCCACGCAACGTCGATGGCTCGTGCACCTGGGCGAAGCCGCCCTCGTGGTGGCGGCCTTCGGCTTCATGCTGTGGGTGCGGCTCCAGAGCCTCGAACCCCTCACCCGGGACGGCACCGTCTTCTTCGTGGGCACCGACCCCTACTACCACCTCCGGAACGTCCTCGTCACCCTCCACCACTTCCCCCAGGTCCTCACCTTCGACCCCTGGACGTACTACCCCCTCGGCACCGCCAGCGGGCAGTTCGGCACCCTCTTCGACATCGTCATCGCCGGCGTCCTCCTCCTCGTCGGCGGCGGTTCACCCCCGAGCATGGAGACGATCCGCACCGGCGTCGCCATCTACCCCGCGGTCCTCGGCGCCCTCACCGTGGTGCCCGTGTGGCTCGTGGCCCGGCAGGCGGGAGGACGCATCGCCGGCGCGTGGGCCGCCGTCAGCATCGCCTTCATCAGCGGCGAGTTCCTCGTGCGCAGCGTCGCCGGGTACTTCGACCACCACGTGGCCGAGGCGCTCCTCAGCACCCTCGCCATCGCCGCGTTCCTCTGGGCGCACCGCGTCACCAAGACCCACCAGGACCACCTCGAACCCCTGTGGAACCCTCTGCCAGAGGACCTGGACACCCTCCGCACCCGCCTGACGGAAGCTCCCCGGCGACCCCTCCTCCACGTGGTGGGCGCCAGCATCCTCGCCGGGTTGGCGCTCGCCATCTACCTCCTCGTATGGAACTACGGCATCCTCTTCGTGGGCATCCTGGGCATCGCGCTCCTCACCCGCTACCTCGTGGCCCACCACCGGGACCAGCCCACCGGCGGCACCACCCTGATGGCCACCGTCACCTTCCTCGCGGCCGCCCTCGTCCTCGTGCCCTTCGGGTGGACGGAGGGCCTCCACCTCCACCGCGTGAGCGTCATGCAACCCCTGCTCCTCGTGATCTCCGCCGTGGGCGTCCTCGTGCTCCAGGGGCTCCGCCGGGAGACCACGCGCCGTGACCTCCCCCAGGCAGCCTACCCGGGCCTCGCCGCCGCCTCGGCCCTGGCGGCGGTGCTGGTCCTCGCCCTCGCCCTCCCGGAGGTCGTGGGGTCCCTCCGGAGCGCCCTCGTGTGGGTCACGGGCATCAACGCCGGCACCGGCGTCAGCACCATCGCCGAGGTGCGGGCCACCGGGTGGGGAGGCCTCATGGACCAGCACGGGTACCTCGTCATCCCCGCCCTCGCGGGCCTCGCGGTGGTGGGTTGGGAGGCGTTCCGCAGCGGCGAGACCACGCCCTCGGTGCTCCTCATCTGGGGGCTCGTCGTCACCGTGGCCACGCTGAACCAGGTGCGGTTCAACTACTACATGAGCGTCGTGGTGGCGGTGCTCGCCGGCGTCCTCATGGCCCGCGTCGCCACCTGGACGGGTCTCGCGGACCGCCTCCAGCGCCTCGTCACGGGGGAGCAAGCCAAGAGCGGGGGCTCCAGCCGGAAACGGGGCCGCAGGACGAAGGCCAAGGCCCGGGGGGCGGGCACGAGCCTTCCCATGCAGTTGGGGACGGTGGCCCTCGTGGGGCTCTTCCTCCTTCCGGGTCTCGTGGTGGAGACCGACGCCCGCCCCTTCCAAGCGTGGAAGGTGAGCGAGAGCATGCGACCAGGGGAGGAGGCGGAGTGGGAGCCCGAGCTCCTGTGGCTCCGGGACAACACCCCCAGCATCCCCGGGTTCAGCATCACAGGGCACCACGACGGCCCCCTGGAGATGAGCCCGGAGCGGTACGGTGTGCTCTCCTGGTGGGACTACGGGCACTGGATCCAGCTCACCGGCGAGCGGCCGCCCGTGGCGAACCCCTTCCAGCAAGCGGCGCCCTTCGCCAGCGAGTACTTCACCAACCCCCCCGAGGAGAGCGAGGACCTCCTCCGGGACTGGGAAGGTGACGGGTTCGTGCGCTACATCATGATCGACGACGCCATGGCCACGGGGAAGTTCGGCGCCATCACCGTCTGGGCCAAGGCCGGGCACCACTTCCCCAGCCGGGACGATCCCAGCAGCGTCAAGGAGATCGGGTTCCCCGACGGGGAGCAACACCGGGTGCTCCAGATGACCGACGCGTACCGGGAGAGCACCATGTACCACCTCTTCGAGCTGGATGCCGACGGCCTCCCCAACGTGCGCCTCGTGCGGGAGTCCCCGGACCTGCGGTTCGTGGGAAGCGTCGCCCCCATCCAGGGTGACGGGAACCCCCTCTGCTTCCACACGATGTTCCCCAGCGCCCGCTGCGGCGTGGTGCCGGTGGACGAGCAGGCGGCCTTCCAGGCGGCCGCCCGGGGCGAACCCTTCCAGGTGCGGACCCTCAACGGGAACCAGGTGGTGGGCCTGGCGTACAACGCCCACGTGACGAGCACCCTCGACACCTTCGAGCGCGTGGAGGGCGCGGTGCTCGCGGGGGAAGCTCCCGCCGGGAGCAACGTCACCGCCAACGTCACCCTCACCACGGGTAGCGACCGCACCTTCGGGTACGAGCGCACCACCCTCGCAGGGGCCGACGGCACGTACCGGCTCCGCGTAAGCTACGCCACCGGGCCCCCCACGGGGGAGGCGGGACGGGACGTGGTGAGCCGCGGCAGCTACACGGTGCACGTGGACCCGCCCGACGCGCCCGCCCGAGCCCTCCAGGTGGAGGTTCCGGACGAGGCCGTGCTGGAGGGTCAGGTGGTGGACGTGCCACCCTACCCTGCTGCAGGGTAACGAGGAAGGCGAAGGACCAGGGGGAGACGGGTGGGTGCCCGGGTTACGGGGACACCGTGAGGGTGCCGTCGAGCCCGCCCTCCGGCGTCCCGTACTCGAAGGTCCCCTCGTCCGTGAGGAAGAGCTTGTAGCTCCAGCGCGCACCGGGTTGGAGCGTGGGGGACCCCACGTCGTACCCGGGGACCACGAAGCTCGCGGCCTCCGTGTTGTTCGCGGGGTTCACCACCGTGAGGTGGAGGCCCTCGCCCAGGGCCATCTCCAGGTTCGCGGGGTCCACGTCCGCGGGGGCACCCGCCTCCCCCAGGGTGAAGGTGACGGCCTCGTCCCGGGGCACGGTGCCGTAGGGAACGTTCTGCTCACCCTCGGGGAAGACCACGATGCTCCCCTGCATGTCGTGGTGGCCCACGCCGCAGTACTCGGCGCACTGGAGGAAGTACTCGTTGTCCCCGCCCTCCTCGTACGCGGGCGTGTGGAACCACTGGTGGTTCGTGCGGCCTGGCACGGCGTCGATCTTGATGGCGAACTCCGGCACCCACAGGCTGTGGATGACGTCGCTGGCGGTGATGTCCATCTGCACGGTGGAGCCCTCCTCCACCCGGAGCGTGTTGAAGCTCGGGCGGAGCTCCGCCCCGTCCTCGGAGATGGGGTACGTGCTCACCCACGCGAACTGCTGGGCGTCCACGCCCACGGCGAAGTCCGCATCCTCGGGCACGTGGTCGAGCTCGAAGAGCGTGCCCGCGCTCAGGCCCCCCACGAGGAGCAGGATGACGGCGGGCACCGCCGTCCACGCGATCTCCAGGCGGTGGTTGCCCCGGCGCGTCTCGTTCTCCGGCACGTCCTCGTTGTCCCGGAACTTCACGAAGGCCACCACGATGAGGACCTCCACGAAGACGAGGACCGCGAGACCGATCCAGAAGATGAGGTTGAAGAGGCCCTGCACCTGGTCGGCGAGGTCCGTGGCCGGCGGCACGTAGTACTCCTCACCCACCTGGGCCGCAGCCATGGGGGCCAGGGCCACCATGGACAGGAGGAGCACCGCGGACAACCCGGGGAGTAGGTTCCTGGGAGGCATGGGGACTGGGGGGCGCAACGGAGAAGGTTGCTAAAAATGTTTGCTCCACGGTGGTCCACCGGAGGTCGGGGAAAACTACTTCTACCAGATGGGGGCATCCGCCGCGCGGAGGAAACCACCCTTGGCCACGCAGGCGGCTACCGGGTCCGACGGGTCCGTCACCGAGGACGAGCACGAGGTGGAGCACCACCTCAGCACCGCACCGCTCATCGTGGGTGTCGGCGCCTTCTTCGCGTACCTGGGCCTCGCCTTCGAGCTGCCCGTGGGCGCGTGGATCCTTCCGGTGCCCGTCATCGCGCCTCTCGGCCTCGCCGTGGTGGCCTGGGGTCTCCTCCGCTGGGCTGGCGAGGCCATGCACGACTGGGAGACCGGGTACCGCCTCCCCGGCGTCCGCCCGGGGAAGCCCGTGGGATGGTGGGGCATCGTCGGGTTCCTGGCCACGGAGGTCATGCTCTTCGGCGGGCTCTTCGCGACCTACTTCGTCTTCCGGGCGGCCGACCCTCAAGCGTGGGCCGAGGCCCACCACCTCGTCACCGAGGAGCTTGCCCTCGTCACCGTGAACACCGCCATCCTGGTCTCCAGCGGCTTCGTGCTCCACTGGGGTGAGAAGAAGCTCAAGGACGGGAACGACCTCGATGGGCTCCGCAACGGCCTCGTGGGAGCCATCCTCCTGGGCATCATCTTCCTCGCGGTCCAGGTGAAGGAGTACATGGGGCTCATCAGCCACGGCCTCACCCTCGGAAGCAGCCAGTTCGGCAGCATCTTCTACCTCCTCACGGGCACCCACGGGGTCCACGTGCTCCTGGGCATCTGCCTCCTGGGCGTGGCCCTCTACCGCACCCTCAAGGGGGCCTACAGCACCGAGCGCCACACGAGCCTCGCCGCCTTCGCCATCTACTGGCACTTCGTGGACGTGGTGTGGATCGTCCTCTACCTCGTCATCTACGTGGGGGTGATCTAGCGTGGGTGCCCACGGCAACGTCCCCGCGTGGAAGCGGTGGGTCCTCACCACGGACCACAAGAAGATCGGTATCCTCTACCTCTGGACGAGCGCCGTCTTCTTCCTCCTGGGTGGCATCGCCGCCCTCATCGTGCGCACGGAGCTCTGGAGCACGGGGCGGACCATCGTGGACCCCGGGTTCTTCTACAACATGTTCAGCCTCCATGGCACGACGATGATCTTCTTCTTCATCATCCCCATCATGGCGGCCTTCGGGAACTACTTCCTGCCGCTCCTCATCGGCGCCCCCGACATGGCCTACCCCCGGCTCAACGCCCTGAGCTACTGGACGTACCTCAGCGCCGGCATGCTCCTCTACACCGGCGTCATCATCGGGTTCCTCCCGGGCATCGAGTTCGGGGAGACGGTGGCCGCCGTGGGCTGGACCGCGTACCCGCCGCTTGCCGGCGTCGCAGGCTCCCAGATCGGGTCCGCCGGCGCCCCCGGCGTGGACCTGTGGATCACCGCCATCCACCTCGTGGGCATCAGCAGCATGATGGGTGCCGTGAACTTCATCGTCACCACCCTCAAGATGCGGAAGCCCGGCATCCACTTCCACAACATGAGCCTCTTCGTGTGGGCTCAGTTCATCACGGCGGTGCTCATCACCTTCGCCACGCCCATGATCGGGAACGCGATCCTCATGAACTTCCTCGACCGGAACCTGGGGACGCTCTTCTTCGTGGCCAGCGGCGACCCCGTCCTGTACCAGCACCTCTTCTGGTTCTACAGCCATCCCGCTGTCTACGTCATGATCCTCCCCGCCATGGGCATCATCAGCGAGATCATCCCCCGCATGGTGGACCGCCCCATCTTCGGGTACCACGCCATGGCCTACAGCATCAGCGCCATCGGGTTCCTGGGCTTCACCGTGTGGGCCCACCACATGTTCACCACGGGCATCGACCCCCGCATCCGCGCCGGGTTCATGTTCACCACCATGATCATCGGCGTCCCGACGGGCGTCAAGATGTTCAACTGGATCGCCACCATCTGGGGCGGTCGCACGAACACGAAGCTCCCCTTCCTCTGGTGCCTCGGGTTCCTCGCCATGTTCGTCATCGGCGGCGTCGACGGCATCTTCATGGCGAGCATCCCCGTGGACTACCAGCTCCACGACACCTACTGGGTGGTGAGCCACATCCACTACGTGCTCTTCGGAGGCAGCGTGCTGGGCGTCTTCGCCGGCCTCTACTACTGGTGGCCCCGCATGTTCGGGCGCGTGCTCGACCGCAAGCTCGGCCTCGCCCACTTCTGGACCACCCTCATCGGGATGAACCTCGTGTTCATGACGATGCACCTGGTGGGCCTCGCGGGCATGCCCCGGCGCGTGTACGATTACCTCGAGGCGTTCCAGTTCATGAACCAGCTCGCCACCATCGGCGCCTGGGTGCTGGCGCTGGGTCAGCTCTTCTTCGTGTGGGCCATCTGGCGGAGCTTCCGCGAGGAGCCCACCGTGGAGGACGACCCCTGGCTCGACGTCTCCCCCATCGAGTGGGACACCTTCGAACCGCCAAGGGAACCCAGTCCCGCCGGCGTGGCCGCCGAGGCCGAGGCCTGACACTGGCGCCGCTCCCACCACCCCCTCCCCCCCTCTCGCATCCGCCGTGGATCCACCCCCGAAACGCCCCACCAACCTTATATAGGATGATGCCGTATCGGGGGCTGCGTCCCCTGGCCCCGACCCCCTGTGGGAACCGGATCCGGCGGGCACTTCCCCTCATCGCAGGTGACCTCCCCATGGCGAAAGGCAAGTACGCTGCCCGGAAGCTCAAGAAGGACCGGCAGAAGTTCCGGTGGAGCGACCGGTACTACAAGAAGCGGGTTCTCAAGCTCAAGGAGAAGGCCGACCCCCTCGAGGGCACACCCCAAGGTCGGGGCATCGTCCTGGAGAAGGTGGGTATCGAGGCCAAGCAACCGAACAGCGCCATCCGCAAGTGCGTGAAGGTGCAGCTCATCAAGAACGGTCGCATGGTCACGGCCTTCGCCCCCGGCGACGGCGCCATCAACTACATCGACGAGCACGACGAGGTCATGCTCGAGGGGATCGGCGGCGCCATGGGCCGTTCCTACGGGGACATCCCCGGCGTGCGCTACAAGGTCATCAAGGTGAACGGCGTGGCTCTCGTGGAGCTCGTCGAGGGACGCATCGAGAAGCCCATGCGGTGAACCACATGGCATACGAAGCCCCCCTCCTCTTCGACAAGTGGGACCTGAACGAGGTCGTGGTGAACGACAAGGGCCTGGAGAACTACATCAACCTCGAGCCCGTCATCGTCGCCCACAGCGGCGCCCGCCACGCGAACCGCCCCTTCGGCAACCAGAAGGTGAGCATCGTGGAGCGCGTCATCAACGAGCTCATGCGCGGTGAGAAGTTCACCGGCAAGAAGCACAGCGCCTACAAGGCCGTGCGCGACGCCTTCGACATCGTCCACGACAAGCTCGACGCGAACCCCGTCCAGGTCCTCGTGGAGGCCCTGGAGAACAGCGCACCCCGCGAGGAGGTCACGCGGCTGCGCTACGGTGGCATCAGCGTCCCCAAGGCCGTGGACACGGCGCCCGGTCGCCGCCTCGACACCGCCATCCGCAACGTCTGCACCGGCGCGGTGAACTCCAGCCACAAGAACCCCAAGGGCATCGCGGAGTGCCTCGCCCAGGAGATCATCCAGGGGAGCAAGAACGACCAACGTTCCTACGGGGTCTCCCGGAAGGACGAGGTCGAGCGGGTGGCGAAGTCAGCTCGCTGACTTCGCCATGCCCACCGAACAGGCGTCGCTGCCCTTCTCTCCCCTGTTCGGTGGCATCGCGGAACTGCAGCGCAGTTCCGCGTGTTCTCTACCCCTTCCTTCATCTCCGCCGCGTTAGCGACGACTTCGCGAGAGACCGTGCCGGGTCCCAGCCCATCGCCAGGCCAGCCCTCCCTCGTTCCTCGGTCTGGCTGACCTGCCGGCCCTTCGGGCTCTCCCGGCACGGTCGAACTTCGGAACCGCAGCGCGGTTCCGAACTGGCCAAATCAGCTCGCTGATTTGGCGACTGCCACCGCGCTCGCTGCGCTCCCGCGGTGGGCATCCTCGAAGCCCTCCGGGCTTCTGCGGAGCCGACAAAGGTCGCGTCGCGGGGTTGCAGCGCGATCCCGCGGCCGCGAGCTCATCCTCCCTCCCCCCTTGCCAACCTTCCTCACGCAACCGTTATACCCCACCGACCCCACCGGGGAGCATCGGAGGCGCGCTCCCGCGCGTCCAAAGCCTTATAATGAGGTGCCCGATATACCCCCCGAGGCGGGCCCCCGGGCCCCCCTTGAAGATCCAAGGAACCTTCTCCCGAAGGTCCCTCATCACGGAGCTGATCCACGTGGGACGGAAAGAGGACAACATCGCGAAAGCCAAGGAGATCATGTACGAGCCGGAGCAGATCCGGAACATCGGGATCGCGGCTCACATCGATCACGGCAAGACGACGCTCTCGGACAACCTCCTCGCCGGCGCCGGCATGATGTCGGAGGAGCTGGCGGGCCAACAGCTGGCACTGGACTTCGACGAGCAGGAGCAGGAGCGCGGCATCACCATCAACGCTGCCAGCGCCAGCATGGTGCACGACTTCGAGGGCGATGACTTCCTCATCAACCTCATCGACACCCCCGGCCACGTGGACTTCGGCGGCGACGTCACCCGCGCCATGCGCGCCGTGGACGGCGCCGTCATCGTGGTGGACGCCGTGGAGGGCGTCATGCCCCAGACCGAGACCGTGGTGCGGCAGGCGCTCCGGGAGAAGGTGAAGCCCGTGCTCTTCATCAACAAGGTGGACCGGCTCATCAACGAGCTCAAGGTCGACCCCCAGGAGATGCAGCAGCAGTTCATCAAGGTCATCCGCCAGGTGAACGACCTCATCACGAAGATGGTGCCCCACGAGTTCAAGGGCGAGTGGAAGGTCAAGGTGGAGGACGGTTCCGTAGCCTTCGGGTCCGCCCTCTACAACTGGGCCATCAACATGCCGTACATGGAGAAGACCGGCATCACCTTCGAGGACATCTACAACTGGAACCGGGACGAGGAGTTCCTCAAGCTCCGGAAGGAGGCTCCCGTCCACGAGGTCCTGCTCAACATGGTCATCCGGCACCTTCCCAGCGCCGACGTGGCGCAGAAGTACCGGATCCCCAACATCTGGGACGGCGACCTCGAGTCCGAGGTGGGCAAGGCCATGGTGGAGACCGACCCCAGCGGCCCCATCACCATCATGGTGACGAAGATCATCATGGACCCCCACGCGGGCGAGGTGGTCTTCGGCCGTGTCTTCAGCGGCAGCGTACAGAAGGGTCAGAACCTCCACATCCTGGGCTTCGCCGGCACGAACCGCACCCAGCAGGTGAGCGTCATGGTGGGGAACGACCGCGTGCAGGTGGAGGAGGTCGTTGCCGGCAACATCGTCGCCGTCACGGGCCTCCGGGACGCCATCGCGGGGTCCACCGTCTCGAGCCTGGGCGACATGGAGCCCTTCGAGAAGATCGTGCACGTGAGCGAGCCCGTGGTCACGGTGGCCGTGGAGGCGAAGCACATGCGGGACCTTCCGAAGCTCGTGCAGGTGCTCCACTCCGTGAGCAAGGCCGACCCCAGCATCCAGGTGCAGATCGACCAGGAGACCGGGGAGCACCTCATGAGCGGCATGGGGGAGCTCCACCTGGAGATCACCGAGCACCGCATCGTGCATGAGCACGAGGTGGAGGTGGAAACGAGCCCGCCCATCGTGGTGTACCGGGAGCACATCAAGAAGCCGAGCCCCCGGGAGTTCGAGGGGAAGTCCCCGAACAAGCACAACCGGTTCTACGTCACCGTGGAACCCCTCCCCGACCAGATCGTGGACCTCATCCACGAGGGTGACGTCCCCGAGGGGAAGATCAAGAAGCAGGATGCGAAGGACCTGGCGAAGGAGTTCGCGGACGAGTGGGACATCGACCGGGACTTCATCCGGAACTGGCGGGCCACCAGCGGGTACAACCTCCTCGTGGACGACACGAAGGGTATCCAGTACCTCCACGAGACCATCGAGCTCGTCATCGAGGCCTACGAGCAGGTGATGGAGAGCGGTCCCCGGGCCAACGAGCCCTGCCGCGGCGTCATGGTGCGACTCCACGACGCGAAGCTCCACGAGGACGCCATCCACCGGGGTCCCGCCCAGGTCATCCCCGCCGTGCGGAACGCCGTCTACGGCGCCATGACCGAGGCCGGCACGGAGCTCCTGGAGCCCATGCAGAAGGTGTACATCAGCGTACCCCAGGATGTCATGGGCGACGCCACGCGGGAGCTGCAGCAGCGCCGCGGCGTCATCGAGGACATGGAGCAGGAGGGCGACATGACCACGATCCACGCCAAGGCACCCGTGGGCGAGATGTTCGGGTTCAGCAACGCCATCCGCTCCGCCACCGGCGGCCGTGCCCTCTGGAGCACGGAGCACGCGGGCTTCGACAGCGTGCCCCAGAGCCTCCTCAGTGAGGTCACGAGCGAGATCCGGCAGCGGAAGGGCCTCAAGCCCGAGCCCTACGGGGCCGCGTACTACGCTGGGTAGAACCCGCTCCCCTCCCTTCCTCCCCCCTCTTCTTCCCCCGTCCTCCCTTCTCAGCCTATCGAGACGGACCAGCGGAGGCGTTGGACGTGTGGACCATCTACCCCGCTCACGGCTCCGCGGGAAGGTCCATGGCCAGCACGAG
Source organism: uncultured Thermoplasmatales archaeon (assembly GCA_964505085.1). Classification (GTDB taxonomy): domain Archaea; phylum Thermoplasmatota; class SW-10-69-26; order JACQPN01; family CAZDGP01; genus CAZDGP01. The sequence continues at coordinate 78,937 of CAZDGP010000002.1, read as the reverse complement.
GTTGAAGCTCGCGAGACCCAGGACCGTCACCACGTACCCCGTGAGGATGAAGCTCAGGAACATCCCGTTGGAGAACCCCAGCTCCCCCACTAGGCGCACCGCGTCCCCCTCCGTGATGAGGACTATGCCCATGATGACGCCGGCGATGGACCCCGCGAAGGCGCCCTGGCGCGCCCGCAACCGGGCCACCGCCACCTCGGCCCGCTCGCGGTCGTAGAACCGCCAGGCGATGAGACCGAAGAGCCCCGCCATGGTGACCTGGATCCCCAGCACCACCCATTCCATCCACGTGATGGCTCCGAGGGCTATGCTCCCACCTCCGTCGCGGGGCCGTCGTCGGGGTCCCCCGGGTGCGTCGAGTCGTACATGAGGTAGATGCCCGCCATGAAGAAGGGGTACCCCGCGAGCATGAGGAGGTCCGTCCAGAGGGCGTTGTCCATGCCCGCCGAGAGGGTGGCGGGGACGTTCAGGAGGATCCCTGGTATGAGGAGCGTGGCCCCCCAGGCCCATGTGCGGTGGTGCTCCCGGAGCTCCCGGACGCTCTCCTCCACGTGGTCCCCCGTCCAGAACCTCGTGAGGAGGGTGGCCACGAAGGCGGCCACGAGGATGTCAAGGACCACCACGAGCGTTGCGAGGTACTGCACGAAGCGTCACCTGTAGGGCAGATGTATGTTTCGATGGGTAGGAGGGTTGCGGTAGGGGGGAAGGTGCAGGATGCACCCGGGGACCCTGGACCCATGGGCCCAGAGGCCCCTATAGGGCGCTATAGGTGGGGGTGGATGGGTGGTTGGATAGCCCGTTATCCAACCACCTTCACGCCCGCACCTCATCGGATGCTCCGCATCCGCCTCGGCACGGCCGGAAGGTCGTCGGGTAGACTCTACCCGACGACCTTCTCCCACTTCTTGAGCTTCAGCACCTTCGAAAGCGAGGAGCCCCGCTTGATCTCCTCCCGGAGGCGGTCCTCCTGCTCCTTCACGTCCACCGCGCGGTTCGCGAGCTCCACCGCCTGGTCCCGGGGCACCACGACGACGCCGCTCTCGTCGGCCACGATCCAGTCGCCGGCGCGCACCCGCTGGTTCCCGCACGTGACCTCCACCCCCACCTCGCCGAAGCCCTTGGGATCGCCGGCGTTGGGGCGCTCCACCCGCGCCCACGCGGGGAACCCCATCTCGCGGATGTCCTCCACGTCCCGGATGGCGCCGTCGATGACCACGCCCGCGATGCCGTTCATCATGCAGGAGTGGCTCGCGAGCTCCCCCCACACGGCGGCATCGGTGCCGTCCACACGGATGACGAGGACGTCGCCCTCCTCCGCCTCGTCGATGGCCTCCACGGGCTTGGCCCAGTCCCCGTCCATGCAGCGGACCGTAACCGCCCGCCCCACGGCCTTGGCCCCCTCCGTCACCGGGTGGAGGCCGTCCATGGCGCCCTCCCGGTGCATGGCGTCGCTCACGTTGGCGGTGCTCGCCAGGGTGAAGGCCTCCCGGAGCTCGGTCTCGTCGAACTTGCGGAACCCCTGGGACTCCACCACCTCCAGATCGTCCAGCGCCCGGCGCAGGCGCCTCGCGGCTTCGGTGGCGTCCTGGGCCTTGTGGATGGCCCCGCCCACGATGATGACGCGGGCGCCAGCCTCCACGAGGGGCGCCACGGTCTCGCTCGTGAGACCCCCAGCGATGGCCACGGGGAGGCTCGTGGCCTCCACCACGTCCCGCACGAGGTCCACGGGGCTCAGGCCCTCCATCTGCTCGTCCACGCCCACGTGGAGCCCCACGTAGTGGGCCCCGAGCTCCTCCACCTCCCGGGCGCGGGCGGGCTTGTCCTCCACGCCGATGAGGTCCACCATGACCTCCCCGCCGTACTTGCGGGCGGCCTCCACCGCCTCCCGGATGGTGCCATCGTGGCTTGCGCCCAGGATCGTCACGACGCCCGCGCCAGCTTTGATGGCCATCTCGGTCTCGAGGCTCCCCGTGTCCATGGTCTTCATATCGGCCACCACGGTGCGGTCGGGGAAGGCCTTCTTCAGGTCGCGGACGGCGTTCAACCCCTCGCTCTTGATGAGGGGCGTGCCGGCCTCCACCCAGTCGGCGCCGCCCTCCACGGCCTCCTCCGCGATCTCCAGGGCGCGGTGGATGTTGTACACGTCGAGGGCCACCTGCAGGATGGGCTTCTCGGAGGGCATGGTCTCGGAGGAGGGTAGGGAAGGAAGGGATAAGTAGGTTGGCCCCGGGGGTGGACCGGCGCTCCGACGCGGTTCAGACGCCCGTGAGGAGCTCCCGGAGCGCCTTCCCCGGGTCCGCGGCCTTGGCCACGCCGCTGGCGAGGAGCACGCCCTCGGTACCAAGCTCCAGGGCTTTAGCCACGTCCTCACCCGTCTTCACGCCGGCGCCCGTGAGCACCCCCACCCCCGGAGCCACGTCCTGCACGGTGGCCACGGTCCGCGTCACGATGCCGGGGTCGGCGCTCGTGACGCTCACGTCCCCTCCGATGAGCTCCGGAGGTTCCACAGCCACGTACGTGGGCTCCAGGCCCGCGGCGGCGCGGGCGCTCGCGGGGGTGTCCACGCAGACGACGGTCTCGAGGCCTACATCGCTGCACCGGGTCACGGTGGCGGCGAGGTCGTTGAAGCCCACGGCGCGCTCGCTGTGGTTGAGGAGCGTGCCCACGGCGCCGGCGTCGGCCACGGCCTCCGCCAAGGCGCCGCCGGTGCCCCGACCGGGCTCCATGGGGTCCACGTGCTGGGCGAGCACCGGGAGGTCCACGGCCTCCGCCACCGGGGCGAGGTCCGCGAGCTGGGGCGCCACGGCCACGGTGGCTTCCGCCGACGCGGCCGCCTCCTCCAGCGCCCTGGCGAGGGGGACAGCTTGCGCACCCACGGCGGGGGGGTAGGCCTTGAGGTTCACGGCCACGATGGGGGGGGTCAGCACGGGCATGGGCGGGGGAGGCGCGGGGCCTGGGAAAAAGGTTCCGCCCTGGCCCTACGAGAGGTTCCTCACGCGGACCCGGGCGTCGGACGTCACCAGGACGACGGAGCCCTCGGGCACGGGCTCCCACGCGTCCCCGCCAGAGGCCTGGGGGTTGGTCGAGGAGGTGCTCCCGGCGTTCGCCCGGGGCTCGACGCGACCCAGGGGCTCGCTTGCCACGGCGGCGCCGGCTCCCGGCAGGGCCACGGCGGTGCCGGCGGCGGTGGCGATGCATCGACCGCCCACGGGGCGGTGAAGGTGCAGGTCGCGGCCGCGACGCGTCGCAAGGAGGCCCCGGCCGTTGCTTAGGAGGATGTTGAGCCCGCTGGGGTCGTCCACCTCGTGGGCGGCATCCTGCTCGGCCACGATGGCGGCGACGCGGCGCACCGGACCCACCATGTGGTCCACGGTGAGGTCCAGGGTGCCGTGTTGGTCCCGGGCGAGGGTGAGGAGGAGATGGAAGAGGATCTCGCTGTCGGTGGCTCCCTGGATCCGCTCCTGGAGGTCCGGCGCCACGTGCTCCAGGAACGCCTCGCGAGCCTCGGGGAAGGTCGCCAGGGTGCCGTTGTGGGCGAAGATCCAGCCTTCGTGGTGGAAGGGGTGGTTGTTGAAGAGGGTGCGACCGCCCACGGTGGCCCGGCGCACGTGACCGATGACGTGGGTGCTCTCCACCGTGCGGAGGGCGTGCCCGTAGGCGCGGTCAGCGAAGGCCGGCGTGGTGCTCTTCCGCAGGTGGGGTCGTCCGTCGCGGAAGTACCCGATGCCCCATCCGTCGCGATGGCGTGTGCTCTGTCGCTCCAGGCTGTTCTCGGCCTGCATGAGCGCCCAATCCACCGTGGCGGGGACAGGGCCAGCGTAGCCGAACAATCGACACATGGGACAAGGTGGCAAGGGATGCTGTTCGGTATTAACTCTTGTGTTGCGACTCGGGTCCAGGCCAGGGGCTCGTCACGGCAGGGTGCGGTCCACGATGTCGTGGACGACCTCCGTGAGGTCCCCGGTGCGCTCGTACACATCGAGCTGGCGTCGCGCCCCCGTGCCCTGGGTCTTCACGAGGTTGCGGATGCGGCGCATCTCGCTCTGCAACCCGAGGTCGGCGGCGGTGTCGGCCACGAGGTCGAGGGTGGAGCTCACGGCGTCCACCGCGGGGACCTCCTCCACCTCGTCGTCGCCGTTGCGCTGGATGAGGTTCCCCTCGAGGCCGCCGCGGAGGGCACGCCACCGGTTCTCCTCGATGACCTCCTGGCTGTGGTTCACGGGCTGGGCCAACCCCTCGTCGTGGCGGTGGGCGAGGGTCACCACGAGGGCCTTCGTGAGGGCCGCGAGGGCCACGCTGTCCTCCGTCTCCGTGGGCAGGTCCGCGATGCGCACCTCCACCGTGCCCAGGTCGTGGCGGGGTCGGACGTCCCACCAGATCTTGGTGACGTCCTCGACGCTTCCCGCCTCGATGAGCTCCTGGAGCGTCCCCTGGAAGTCCGGCCAGTCCTGGAACTCGCGGGGCACGCCCGTGCGCGGGAGCGCGTCGAAGATGCGGACGCGGGTGCTCATGAGCCCCGTCTCGCGTCCCTTCCAGAAGGGGCTGTTCACGCTGAGAGCGAGGAGCACGGGCAGGAAGGGCCGGAGCCCGTTGGTGACGGCGATAGCCTGGTCGGGGCGTTCCACGCTCACGTGAACGTGCTGCCCGAAGATGAGCTCGCGCTTCGCCGCCCACCGCATCTCCTCCACGAGCTCCTTGTACCGGTCCTTCTCCGTGACGTCCTGGTCCTCCCACCGCGCGAAGGGGTGGGTGCCGGCGGCGGCGATGGCGTACCCTCGGTCCTGCGTGAAGTCGCCCAGGGCACCGCGGAGACGTTGGATCTCCGTCCGGAGCTCGCCCACGTCCTGGCAGACGTCGGTCTTCGTCTCCACCACCGCCTGGAAGATCTCCGTGGTGAGGTTCTCCTCCAGCTCCGGACCGGACTTCCCTATGACCTCGTCCACCCGTGACACAAGGTCGCCGGTGTCGGGGTCCAGGATCTGGAACTCCTCCTCGACACCTATGCAGAACGGGTCGGAGCTCCCGAAGTTCGTCATCTTCCACACCCCCTGTGATCACCGTCGCGTTCCGTCCATCCGTCGAAGCGGGGCCCGCAGGTTCTCCGTCCAACGCGGGGGAGCGATGCGTGGTGCATCCCACCTGGGTTGAAAGCCCCCGGACTTATCAATCCTGGGGGTTGCGCATCCTACCTGCGGCCTACAGCCGGCGCGAACGACCCCCAAGCGTCCTACCCACCTCACTTCGCGCTCCCCCCATGTGAAGGTTGCGGCCTCTCCCCCAGGCCCTTCGGAACCATTAAGCGACCACGGTGTGCTTCCGCGGCGTTACCATGGAGAACCTCGAGAGCGTGTTCCGGGACGACATCCTGGAGGGCCGCGTGGCCCTCGTCACAGGGGGAGGCACGGGGTTGGGGAAGGCCATGAGCCTCGCCTTCGCCGAGCACGGAGCCGACGTGGCCGTGGTGAGCCGCGACATGGAGCACCTGCGGCCCGTGGCCAAGCGCATCAAGGACATGGGGCAACGAGGCTTCGCCTATCCCCTGGATGTGCGTGAGCCGGACTCCATCGAGGAGGCGGTGGACGCCGTGGAGGACGAGCTGGGTACCGTGGACCTCCTCGTGAACAACGCCGCCGGGAACTTCGTTGCACCCTTCGACGGCATGAGCAAGAACGCCTTCGACACCGTGGTGGACATCGTCCTCACGGGCACCGCCAACGTCACCCGGGAGGTGGGGGAGCGCATGCGGGGCGCCCACGGCGGCTCCATCATCAACATGGTGGCCACGTACGCGTGGCTTGCCGCACCCCTCACGAGCCACAGCGGCGCCGGCAAGGCCGGTGTCCTGAACCTCACGCGGAGCCTCGCCGTGGAGTGGGCCGCCTACGACATCCGCACCAACGCCATCGCTCCCGGCCCCATCGACACCGCCAAGACGCGGGAGCAGCTCTGGCCCGACGAGGACACGCGGGAGCGCATCCTCGACGGGGTGCCCCAGGGACGCTTCGGCACCCCCGAGGAGGTGGCGCAGGCGGCGCTCTACGTTGCGAGCCCGGCCGCCGCCTACATGAACGGGCACTGCCTCACCCTCGACGGAGGCCAGTGGCTCGCCGGGAGCCTCTTCTGACATGCGCGAGCACCGCGTGGCCCTCCGCCTCGCCTACGATGGCACCGCGTTCCGCGGAAGCCAACGCCAGGGTGGCGACGTGCGCACGGTGGAGGGCGAGGTGCTGCGAGCCCTGGGGGAGCTTGGGGCCGGGAGCAACCCGCGGGAGCTCGCGCTCCAGATGGCAAGCCGCACCGACGCCGGCGTGAGCGCCGCCGGGAACGTCCTCGCCCTCACCACGAGCTTCCCCCTCGACGCCCTCCCCCGCGCCCTCAACGGGCTGGTGGAGGACGTTTGGGTCACGGGCATCGCGGAGGTGCCGGACGTCTTCCGACCCCGGCACGCGACCCTCCGACGGTACCGCTACATCCTCCCCCGGGACTTCACCGACGTGGAGGCTTTCCGGGAGGCTCTCGCGTGCTTCCAGGGTGAGCACGACCTGGAGCGCTTCGCCCGCCGCCGCGGCGGCACGCGGGACACCGTGGTGGAGGTCTCAAGGGTGGATGTCACGCCCCGGGAGGACGTGGTCCACGTGGACGTGGAGGGACCGAGCTTCCTCTGGAACCAGGTGCGGCGCATGGTGGGTGCCGCCGTCACGGTGGCTCACGGGGAGGCGAGCCTGAAGGACCTGGAGGCCACCATCGCGGGATCCACTGACCGGGGGTTCCCCCCGGCGCCCGCCGAGCACCTGGTGCTCCTCGGCGTGGAGTACGACGACGTGGAGTTCGAGCCCGTGGCCGCGCGGGGGCTCGGTGACGCGCGTGCTCGGGCGGAGCTGGCGGCGGAGCGGTTCCGCGTGCTCGAGGGCGAGCCGGGGGAGCGTGCCGGAACCTAAACGTGAAGTAACGGGTGACCGTTGGCGGCTGGAGGCACACCATGACGGACCCCGAGGTCACCGGCGAGGAGACGGGCGGAGCCGGCGCGGGTGAGGTACCCACCGAGCTCTCCCGGGACATGAGCCTCTTCGACATCACCTTCATCGGCGTGGGCGCCATGATCGGCGCGGGGGTCTTCGCCCTCACGGGCTTCGCCGCGGGCATCGCGGGCCCCGCCCTCACCCTGGCCTTCCTCCTCAACGGCCTCGTGGCCCTCACCACGGCCGCGAGCTATGCGGAGCTCGGCGCCGCCTTCCCCGAGGCCGGCGGCGGGTACCTCTGGGTGAAGGAGGCGCTTCCGGACCCCAACGGGTTCTACGCGGGGTGGATGAGCTGGTTCGCCCACGCGGTGGCGTGCAGCCTCTACGCCGTGACCTTCGGCGTCTTCCTCACGGAGTTCGTGGTGGCGTACACGGGCCTCGAGCACCACTTCGTCCTCATGGGATGGATCACGCGGCACATGGTGGAGCTCGCGGTGGCCGTGGGCATCATCGCCCTCTTCGCGTGGATCAACTTCAAGGGTGCCGAGGAGACGGGGAAGGCCGGCGTCGTCGTCACCTTCATCAAGGTCGTGATCCTGGGCGCCTTCATCGCCTTCGGCATCCACGCCACCGTCACGGGGCCCCAGTGGGTGGACAAGTTCCTCGCAAGCCCCAGCTTCGCCCCCGCAGGCATCGTGGGCATCATGGGTGCCATGGGCCTCACGTACATCGCCTTCGAGGGGTACGAGATCATCGTGCAAAGCGGCGAGGAGGTCGTGGACCCGGGCAAGAACATCCCGAAGGCCGTCTTCTACAGCATGGCCATCGTGGTCCCCATCTACATCCTCGTGGCCTTCGCCGCCATCGGCGGCATCGACGTGACGCCGGAGATCCTCGTCATCGCGGGCGTGGAAGGCACCGTCATGGACTGGACCACATGGCAGATCCTGGGCGAGCTGGGGGAGCTGGGTATCATCCGGGCGGCGGACCAGTTCATGCCCTACGGCACGCCCCTGCTCCTCTTCGCGGGGCTCACAGCCACCATGAGCGCCCTCAACGCCACCATCTACTCCAGCAGCCGCGTGAGCTTCGCCATGGGCCGGGACCGCGCCCTACCCAGCTCCTTCCGGAACGTCCACGAGGGCACGCGCACACCCCACGTGGCCATCCTCTGGTCCGCGGTGCTCATCGCCGCCATGGCGCTCCTCCTCCCCATCGAGAGCGTGGCCGCCGCCGCGGACATCATGTTCATCCTGCTCTTCGCCCAGGTGAACCTCACCCTCATCCGCATGCGCACCACGCACCCGGAGATGGAGCGCCCCTACACCGTGCCCTGGGTGCCCCTCATCCCCGTCATCGGCATCGTGCTCCAGCTCATCCTCACGCCCTTCCTCCTCCTGGAGCTGGGGCTCCAGCCCTTCCACGAGGGCTTCAACGCGCTCCTCGTAAGCACCGTGTGGATGGTGGGCGGCATCATCATCTACCTCGCCTACAGCAAACCCCGGGAGGCGGAGAAGCGGGAGGAGCAAGCGCCCACGGTCGTGCACGAGCGCGCGGCGGAGGGACGCGATTACCGCATCCTCGTGCCCGTGGCCAACCCCGACAACGTGGAGACCCTCATGCGCACGGCCCTCGACCTCGCCCGGGACCGGGACGGCGAGGTGCTCGTCATGAGCGTCGTCACCGTCCCCCAGCAGACGCCCCTAAGCGAAGGCCGCCAGTTCATCCAGGAGGAGCGGGAGGTGCTGGACCAGGCCCTCGCCATCGGGAACGAGAGCGAGGTCCCCGTGAGCGGTACCATCCGCATCGGTCACAGCGTCTCGCAAGCTATCATCAACACGGTGCACGACCACGACAGCGACGTGGTGCTCCTGGGGTGGCGGGGCCGCAAGCCCCGACGCCGCGACGTCATCATGGGGACCACCATCGACGAGGTGGTGCGCAAGGCCCCCTGCGACGTGCTCGTGGAGAAGGTCGATGGGGCGGACGTGGACCGCATCCTCGTCCCCACCGCCGGAGGACCCCACGTCGACCTCGCAGCGCGCGTCGCCCGGAGCATCGCCCGAGCCACCGGTGCCGCCGTGGACGTGGTGAGCGTCGTCCACCCCGACGCGCCGGAGAAGCAGAGGAAGGCGGTGCTGCAGCACGTGCGGCGCACCGCGGAGGTCCTGGAGGGCTTGCCGGACGTGGAGGAGCGCGTGGTGGAGGGGGAGGACGTGGAGGCGACCCTCGTGCGCCTGGGAGCCGACGCCGACCTCACGATCCTGGGCGCTACCCGGGAGGGGAAGCTCCAGCAGCTCCTCTTCGGCGCCATCCCCGAGACGGTGGCAAGCCAGGTGCCCGGCGCGGTCATCATGGCGAAGCGCAACCTCGGCGTCACGGGGACCCTCAGGCACTGGCTCCGCATGCGGTGACGGGACGCGGGGTTCCGGAAGCTTCCTAACCCCCGAGGGTCCTTGGGCGTCCATGGCGACCCTGGAGGCGACGACGACCGTTGGTACGGTGGTGCTTCCGAGCCTGTGGCTGGGTATGATCCTCTTCTGGACGGCCGGGGTGACGCCCCGGGTGTTCCAGGTGCTGGAGCGGGAGGATGCGGGCCGCGTGGTCTCGGCGGTCTTCCCCCTCTACTTCGGCGTGGGGGCCCTGGTGGGGCTCCTGGGTGCCGCGGCGGCGCTGGCCACCCACGGGGGCGGCCTGGGCTTCGTGGGGGCTGTGCTGCTCCTGGTGGCGGTGTTGGTCACGGTGGGGAACGGGTGGGTGGCCACACCCCGCATGCGGCGCGCGCGGGAGCACGGGGACCGTGAGCGTTTCGCCAAGCTCCACGGTGTTAGCGCCATGGCGAACGTGGCCGTGGCGTTGCTCGTGGCGGGAGCCCTGGCGCTTCTGGGCATGACCCTGCCGGCGCTGTAGCTGGGAGGTAAATGGGAGAGGAAGCGGGGGAGGTCAACCGCAGGCGAGATGCCGGGGACCGCGAGCGATCCCGGGAGGCACCTCAGTTCTGCGAGCGGGCTTCGATGGCAGCGAGCAGGCGGTCCTCGTCCTGGGCGGCCATGAGCTTGTAGAAGGGTGCGTAACGACCCAGGGTCTCCTCGTCCTGCACGCGCTCGAGGTTCGGAAGCTGGCCGAGGTGCTCCTCGCACCAGTCGAGGAACTCCTCCACGAGGTGGTCGGGGAGGAAGACGGTTGCCTCGACGTGCTCGGGTGCGGGCTCGTGGGACGATGGATCTGGGTCGCGGGCCATAGGGAACGAGGCCCCGGTCACCCTTGCGGGAACTTAAAGCTTGTGCTTCAAGCGTAGTCCACAGGTGACCCTGGGGGCCCTCGATGCCCGGTCCCCTCGTCCTTCACCGCGTGATCTCCACGTACTCCGGCGTGAGGCTCGTCACCTCACCCGGGATGCTCGCGTGGAGCCCCACGCCCAGGCCGCTGGGTGCAAGGCCGATGTCGTCGCCGCGTTCCACGGTGTCCCCGGGGCGCACGCGGACCTGCGCGGGTTCGCCGAAGGGCACGGTGCGCGGGACGCGGACGCGGTCGATGCTCTCCGTGACGTCCACGATCTCCGTGGGCGCCCAGGGCATGTCGATGCTGTTGTGCTCGAAGTCCTCCGTGGGGTAGTACGCGTTCCGTGGTCGGTCCTTGTCGGGGTGCACCACGAGGAAGCCGTTCGTGTTCCGTCGCACGGGAGCGTCGGCGGATTCCCCGATGGGGTCCATGACGCGGTCCGAGAGGATGGGGCCGCCATCGTAGAGGAAGCAGTCGCTCACCTCGGCGATGTTCACGTCGGCGAGCTCCAGGAGGTCCGTGGCCAGCGTGCCCACGGGCGCCTCGAAGGCCTTCACGCCCTCGCAACCCTCCCCGTAGACGTGGAGGAGCTTCGTGGTCACGGGTTCGCCTCTGACGAGCGCTCGGTAGATGTTGCGGAGGGTCTCGTTGTTGTTCACGATGACGCCCTGGTGCTGGGGGAGCTGGTCCCTGGGGATCTCCAGGTCCAGCACCACCTTGCAGAGCGCCTTCTCCTGCCCGTACTTGTACTTGCTCTCGAAGTAGCGCACCTCGAAGCCCCCTTCCTCCTCGGCGATGGCCTCGAGGTCCCCGAGGTACGGTTCGGCTACGTCCTCGGCGCCGACGACGAAGCGCTCCATGTCGAAGAGGCCCCGGAGCACCTCGAAGACGTTCGCCATCTCGCGGGCTTCGTCCCGGAGCTGGAGCTTGTCGCAGTAGTAGCCCGGTTCGCTCTCCGCGGCGTTCACGAGGAGCGTCGGTTGCGGTTTCGCGTACTTCACGTAGGTTGGGAAGCCCGCGCCTCCGCAACCCACGATGCCGCTCTCCTGCAGGATGCCGACGGCTTCCTGCGGAGACCATGTGATGGGTCCTTCCAATAGTTGTACCATGTGGCCCGCCTCATCCCATGACAATAGGTACCAGGGGTACTTAACCCCCAGGGCGGAACACCTAGGCCGTTGACACCCCCCTTACGCGGGGGGCGTCTTGGACGCGCGCCACGCCTTCCGCTCCTCATCGAAGGTGTAGGACCCCCGCCACGCACGGTCCGCGAGGACCTCCACGGCTCCCAGGAGGCGTTCGACCTCCTCCTCCCCGTTGTAGATGCCGAGGCTCGCCCGCACGGCGCCCGGGAAGTCCGGGTCCCGGGTGGACGCACCCTGCCGGAGGCGCTCCCTCAGAGGCTCCACCTCGTCCCCCATGTCCATGAGGCGCACGAGGTAGGGATGGGCGCAGAAGCACCCGTTGCGGGTGGCGATGCCGAACTCGTTGTCCAGGATCGTGCTGGCGAGGGCGTGGGGCACGCCCTCCACGTTGAAGGTGGCAACACCCACGCGGTCCTCGGGCTCCACCTCCCCGTAGACCTCCACACCCTCGATGCCCCGGAGACCCGCGTGGAGGTGCGTGAGGAGCTCGCGCTCGTGGGCCCGCACCTCGTCCATGTGCTGGTTCCGGAGGAAGTCCAGGGCAGCGCCCAGAGCCGCCACACCGGCCACGTTGGGGGTGCCGCCCTCGTGGCGTTCAGCCCCCGTGACCCAGGTGACGTCGTCGCGGCTCACGAGCTTCACCGTACCCCCGCCGGGCCGGAAGGGCGGTGCGGCGTCCAGGAGCTCCGGGTCGGCGGTGAGGAAGCTCGAGCCCATGGGGGCGTAGGCCTTGTGACCAGGGGCGGCGAAGAGGTCCGGGCCGCCATCGCCCAGGTTCTGGATGTCCAGCGGCGTGTGGGCGAGGGCCTGGGCGCCGTCCACGAGGACGCGGGCGCCGGCGTCGTGGGCCATCTCCACCACCGCGTCCAGGGGCGGGCGGATGCCGGTGACGTTGCTGGCGGCGCTCACGGCCAGGAGCTTCACGTCCCGGGTGCGGAGCTTCGTCTCGAGGTCCTCGAGGTCAAGCTCCCCCGTGTCGAGGCAGTCCACGTGGGTCACGGGGCCCCGTGCCCGGTGGGGGAGGTCGTTGCTGTGGTGCTCGAGGAGCGTGACGAGGGTCTCGCCCTCCTCGTGGGCGAGGAGGTGGGCGGCGACGTTGAGGGCCTCCGTGGTGTTGGCGGTGAAGACGACCTCGTGGTGGTCCGGGGCGCCCACGAAGGCCGCCACCTTCCAGCGCACGTCCTCGAAGGTCTCGGTGCTCACGATGCTCAGGTGGTGGGCGCCACGGTGCACGTTGGCGTAGGCCTCGCTCAGGAAGCGCTGGTGCTCCTCGAGGACGCTCCGGGGCGCGTGGGTGCTCGCCGCGTGATCGAGGTACGTGAGGGGCATCGTCTCCCCCGTCACGGCGCTCGTGAGCTTCGTCTCGAGCACGGGGAACTCCTCGCGGACGTTGGGGTTCATGGTGGCGCCACGGCTCCGAACCCTCTTAGGGGTCCACGCTTCATAAGGGGTTCGCAAACGACGGAGGATGGGGACGGGGGGAAGAAGGGGGACGGGGGGAAGGGAGGGGGTCGGTTCAGCAGGAGCCGGGAGCGTGCAGGCCCTCGTTGTCGTAGCACGCCTCGACGGAGTACCCGGCAACATGCGCACTGCCACCGAGTCCGTCCTCGTCCTCCTCCGTGCCGTCGTTGTCGTCATCGTCGGTGTTGTCGCAGGCGTCGCCACCGGGGTTGCCCGCGGCGATCTCCTCGGCGGCGCCCTGACCGAAGGTGGCGAGGGCCTCGGCGATGCTCTGGGTCTCCTCGACGTCCACGAGGTCGGTGTTCCCGTCGCTGTCGGCTCCGACGCTGCCCTCGCCGCCGGTCTCGTGGTCGTCGTCGGCGTAGCACTGTCCGCTCACGCTGGCGCTCGCGTCGGCGCCCAGGGCGGGGACCGCTCCGAACGCCAGCACGAGCATGCACGCGATGATGATCTTGGTTGCCTTCATGTTGCACTGCCTCCAGGTCGCCCCATCCTTCCCCCGGCACTTCAAAGCTATCGTGACGCTCTCTTCGTGTCCCCCTCGCACCGCCCCGACGACGCGTGTACAAGAAACCCTTTAAGTTGCTGGATCGACTCGCGCCCCTATGCGTAGCACGGCCCTCGTAGCATCGGTCCTCATCCTGGGGAGCCTCCTGGCGGGATGCGTCCAGCCCGTGGAGGACGGTTCCCTCGACCAGCAGAACGTCGACGACCTCGCGGATGCCACCGCCGCGATGCTCCCGGACATCATCACCGGGTTCGAGGAGGCCGCGGTGCTCGAGACCGAGGCAAGCGGCGGCTCCGGGATCTGGTTCGACGAGGAGGCGGATCTCCTCTTCGCCACGAGCCTCGGTGGCGGCCTCACCATCGCCAACATCACCGACCCCGCCAACCCCCAGACGCTCAGTACCCTGGGCGACGTGTACGCCCGGGACGTCGACGTCCTGCACCTCGAGGGCGGGCAGCGCATCGCCGTGCTCGGCGGCTCCAGCGACGGCATCCACCTCGTGGACGCCACCGACCCCACGGCCCCGAAGCTCCTGAGCACCACCAAGCTCCCCGGCGGCACCACCGCCCACAACGTGGCCGTGGTGGAGGGCACGAGCATCATCTACAACAGCGGCGCCGGCGACGCCATCTACGGCCTCGACGCCGCGAACCCCGAGGACCCTGAGCTCTTCGAGTTCCCCATCCCCGCCACCGTGGACGGCGTGGCCGTCACGAGCAACGGGTGCCACGACATCACCGTGCGGGAGGACATGGGCCTCGCCTTCTGCGCCGGCGGCGGCAGCCGCTACGGCGAGGGCGGCGGCGAGAGCTTCATCTGGGACATCAGCGAGGACCCCAAGGACCCCGAGTGGTTGAGCCTCATCGACGACCCCCGCATCTGGTACCACCACCAGGCCGTGACCAACACCGAGGGTGACGTGCTCATCCTCAACGACGAGTTCATCGCCCCGAACTGCTTCCGCGAGGACGCGGGCGTCACGACCCTGCAGACGCCCACGGCGGCGGCGTGGTTCTACGACATCAGCGACCCCGAGAACCCCAAGCAGATGAGCCACATCCAGCGCCCCACGCCCGAGGACGGTCCCCGGGCGAACTGCGGCAGCCACTTCGGCGACGTCATCGACGACCGCAACGTCCTCGTCATGGGATGGTACGAGGGTGGCACCATGATGGTGAACTTCGACGACCCCAGCGAGCCCCGGATCCTGGACATCGCCGAGCCCGCCACGAGCGTGTGGGACGCCCGGTACCACGAGGGCTACGTGTACACCGGCGCCAGCGACGTGCAGGTGCTGAAGCTCGTGGGTGAGTGAGGCTCCACGCCACGGGCCACAACGCCCCTTCTCCCCCGTTCCTCTTCTCTCATCTTGACCGCGTCACACCCACAGCGTCATGAGCCACACGAGGACGTAGCACACGACGAGGGCCAGGACGAAGCTTCCCACCCAGGCTGCCACCGTCACCCCCATCTTCCGACCGCTCACACCCGCCGTGCCGGCGGCGAGGCCGCTTCCCACGATGGCGCTCACCATGATCTCGTTGAAGCTCACCGGCACGCCGAAGAGCACCGCGGTCTGAGCGAGGAGGAACGCGGGGATGAGCGCCCCGATGCCCCGGCGGGGCCCCAGGCTCGCGAAGTCCCGGGCGAGGCTCTTGATGAGGCGCGGCGCCCCCGTCCATGACCCCGCCAGGAGCCCGAGACCCCCCAGGGTGAGGACCCACTCGAGGGGGACGCCCAGGGGCTCCACGAGGGGAAGCAACGGCCCGATGGCGAGGCCCACCTGGCTCGCGCCGGCGCTGAAGGCCACGAGACCCCCAAGCGCCAGGAGGAACCTTCGCTGACCCCGCTCGGCGTCGCGGCGTGCCCCCCACCACACGAGGACCGCGCCTGCCGCCGCCATGAGGACCGTGGCGGCCGCGGAGGTCGCGAGGAGCGACGTGGAGGCTTGGGCGGAGGCCACCTCGGCGATGCTCGCGGAGTCGGTGTCGGGACCAAGAGGCGCCAGGCGCACGTGGGCGAGCACCCCGCCCACCAGGGCTCCCAGGATGGGGAGCACCGCGCGCTCCGGCACGTGCTCGGCCCGCAGTAGCCTGGCGGTGAGGTACCCGGCGATGCCTCCCACGGGGGGGACGAGGACCCACATGGCGCCTATCTGCCCGAGCTTCGCCCAGTTCGGGGTGCCGCCCAGGGCCACGCCGGCGCCGACGACGGCCCCCGTGACGGCGAAGGCGGTGGCCACGGGCACCCCAGCGAAGACGCCCAGGGCCACGAGGACGCTGCTGGTGAGGAGCACCACGGCGGCGGCGCCGGGGGTGAGGCCTGCGCCGGCCACGAGCTCGCGGCCCACGGCCTCGGTGACGTTGGCGCCCTGCATCACCGCCCCCGCGAACCCAAGGATCCCCACCACGAGGGCGGCGCGGAGGATGCCCACGGCGTTGGCGCCCACGGCCGGCGCGAAGGGTGTGGAGCCGCTGGAGCCGGCGCCGATGGCCCAGGCCATGAAGAGGCCTGCCAGGCCCGCCAGGGCGAGCACCGCGAAGCTTCCGGGGTCCACCATGGGTAGCCGCCTGGTCCTGAGGAGGTTTCAAGCCATCGGTGTCACGCGGTGGCGTCCTCGCCGTGGAGGTGCCTGTCCACCGCGTCCTTGAGGTCGTCGTCGTGGACGTGCACCTCGAGGACGAACATCTCGTCGGGGTCCTCGTCCATCTCGTCGGCGTTGGGTTCGTTGGTCCCCGGCGCAGGCTGGGGCCTGCCGCCGTTCTCCCGGTGGATGCTCGCGCTCACGAGGGGGTTGTCGAAGTAGTAGGGTGCGATGCGGGTCATGACGCGGCGGTAGATGACCTCCTCGAGGGAGCGGAGCATGCGTCGACCCACGCTGTCCAGGGCGCGGGCCACGTAGCTCGTGGACTCCGTGAACTTCCCCACCAGGGTGTTCAGGTCCCCGTTGGACTCCCGGAGGCCGCTGGTGAAGCGCTCCCCCGCGCGCTGCATGTCCTCCTGGGGCTCCCGACCCTTCCGCTCGCCTTCCCCCTCGCCGATGCTCGCCTGCTCGGCGGTCTTCTGGTCCATCTCGTCGTCGAGCTCCTCCTCCCGCTTGGGGCGCCACTCCTCCCACTGGGTGAAGAGCTGCCACGCCTCGTCCTCGTTCAACCCGGAGGGCGCGTTGCCGTTGGTGGCGCCCACCTGCTGGAGCGCGTAGCTCACGCGTTCCCCGTGCTCCACCACGTCCTCCCAGGTGCCGGTGACGGTGAACCCCTCGACGGCGGAGCTCATGGTTCGTAAAGGGTGTCATCCCTGCGTCGTATAAAGCGTTTCGGGTTCGGCGGGAGGGGCGTTTTCACCCTGCGCGGGGCGCGGGGACGATGCCCCCATGGGGCCCACGTACAGCAAAAGAAGAGGGGTCGCACGCGCCGACGGCGGCCCACCCCCACCGACCGACCCCCTCCATGCCCCCGCTAAGGTGACTCCGCCACCACACGGAACGCCCCCGGCGTCGCCTCCGTGCAATGTGCCACGATCTCCCCGATGCCCTCCTGAGCCCGCGGGTCCTCCCGCATGGCCTCCACGGCCTCCATGCTCGGCCACGGACCCCAGGAGTAGAAGAGGAGCGGGTCCGACGCGCTCTGCACGAGCGTGCCCCTCCCCGGCGGCTCCTCCAGGTCGCCGAAGACCTCCCCCAGCGCCTTCCACGCCGCGATGAACCCCTCCTGCCGGCCCTCCTTGACATGCCACTCGCCCAACGTGTACACCTGCTCGGTCATGCCGTGCTCCTCCCGCACCCTTCCACACCCGACGAAGGCTCACGGCCAAGCGCGACGCATGCTGCAGGCCCCCAGCGCATCGGGTGGAACGGATCGTAACCTAGGAAGAGGTTGCTCCCTGATACCGGTTCCGCGTTCCACCGGCCGTCCGGACGCCAGGGGGAGGTAGCTTGGACCGACCGCTGAGAGCGCTACCCCGCGGCACAACCTCTCACCCACCGGTCCTCCCGCGACCCTGCCACGCCCTCTGCGCCGTGATGCGTGCCCACGACCCACGTAGGGCCGCCGTACGGGCCCTGTCGCGATGAGCTGCGTTCCCCAAGCTCGCGGGTACGTTCCGCCACCCCCCTCCGACACGTTGTTCCGCTGCCACATGATGTCGGGCCCCATGACAAGGGCTTGGCGGATGCCCGTTCCCCACCCCCCATAGCCCCCAGTTACGTGCAAGACACGTAAAATCCTTTATACTACACGTGCATTACACGTAAACAGCCTGATGCGGTGCCGCTTCCCATGAAGGTTCGTGACGTCCACCAACTGGTTCGCCGGGGCCGCGTCATCAAGGCGCCGAACTACCACCCGGGCAAGCGGGGCATCGGCTTCGCCGAGATCCTCACCGCTCTCGAGCGGTGCTACCACGTCGCCAAGGACGAACGGGCCCGTGAGGACGGATCGCTCCTGCACCCGCGGGGATGGTACGCCCTGGCGAACCTGCCGCACCGGCGCCGCCTCCGGGTGGACCTCGACCTCCACGAGGACGAGGAGGGCCGGCTCCTGCTCGTCGTGACCGCGTACCACGTGTGATCCCCATGACCGACAACGGCAACGACCCCGAAACCGTCTTCCCCACGCCCCAGGCGTGGATGACGGCGGTGCACGAGCTGCGCACCCACCTCATGCAGGACCAACCCCGTGCCTTCCCCCCCGGGACGACCCGAAAGTGCCCCGTCTGCGAGGAACGACAGCTCGAAAGCCGAGACGACATCATCCGCGAGACGATCGTCGGCGCCATGGCCCTCGTCCACCACCACCTCCACGGCGCCCGATGCAAGCACTGCGGAGCAGAGTTCCTGGAAGCCTACGAGGAGCTGGCCTTGGAGGAGACCCGGCCGGACGACCACGTCGCAGACTACCAGGCGAAGGTCACGAACGTCTCCGGACGGAACCTGGGAACCTACTGGCCCAAGGACATCGTCCGCGTCATGAACCTCACGAACCAAGACGCCCTCGAAGTGCAGGTTCTCGATGAGGACACGATGATCCTCCGGCGGAAGGCGAAGGGGGGGTGACGCGTCGCCACCAGTCATCCGCCGATCGATGCTTCGGTCGGAGGTGATGAGGCCGTCGGCGTTGGGTCACGAAGTGGTCTCGCGCGCGGACGGCGGGAGGAGGGTAACGGTGGAGCTCACCGGCGCCGCGCAGCGGCGCCCGCTGGAGCGACGTGGTAGCCAGCCTTGGTGGGAGCTTCAACCCTCCAGCGCGAAGCCGCTCAAGGTGCGTCTTACGGTCATCTCCGCTAGTGGCCCCATGCGTCGAGGAGCACCGGCGAACAGGTTCCCAAGGCGCCGCGCGCCCCGGAACCCTTCACTCCACCCCGAAGTCGATCCCCTGGCTAAGCGGCAGCTCCTCCCCGTAGTTGATGGTGACGGTCTGGCGGCGCATGTACTGCTTCCAGCTGTCGCTGCCGGCCTCGCGGCCGCCGCCGGTGTCCTTCTCGCCGCCGAAGGCGCCGCCGATCTCGGCGCCGCTGGTGCCGATGTTGACGTTGGCGATGCCGCAGTCGCTTCCCTGGGCGCTCAGGAACCGCTCCGCCTGCTTGAGGTTCTCCGTGAAGATGGCGCTGCTTAGGCCCTGGGGGACGCTGTTGTTGATGGTGATGGCCTCGTCGACGCTGCCGTCGTACTCGATGAGGTAGAGGAGCGGGGCGAAGGTCTCCTCCTTGAGGAGCTCCAGGCTCTCGGGGACGCGGGCGATGGTGGGCTCCACGTAGTTCGGGCCCAGGTCGTGACGGCGCTCGCCGCCCGTGACGATGGTGCCACCCTGCTTCTTCACGGTGCGCACGGCCTCCTCGAAGGCGTCGGCGGCCTGCTCGTGGACGAGGGGCCCCATGAGGGTGCCCTCCTCCAGGGGGTTCCCCACGGGCACCTGCTCGTAGGCGCTTACGAGGCGTTCCTGCAGCTCGTCCACGATGGCGCTGTGGGCGATGATGCGGCGGCTCGTGGTGCAGCGTTGCCCCGTGGTGCCGGCGCCGGCGAAGGTGATGGCGCGCTGGGCGAGGTCCAGGTCGGCGTGCTCGGTGACGATGATGCCGTTGTTCCCCCCAAGCTCCAGGATGACCTTCCCCATGCGCTTCGCCACGTTCTCGTACACCTTGTACCCCATGGGGATGCTGCCGGTGGCGCTCACGAGGTCCATGCGCTCGTCCCGAGCGAGGCGGTCCCCCACGTCCTGGCCGCGTCCCACCGTGAGGAAGAAGATGGGGTCGTGGCCGTGGTCCCGCACCACGTCGTTGCAGATGCGCGTGGTGGCGATGCTCGTGAGGGGCGTAAGCTCGCTGGGTTTCCAGACGCACGTGTCCCCGCAGACGGCGGCGATGAAGCTGTTCCACGCCCACACGGCCACGGGGAAGTTGAAGGCGGTGATGATGCCCACGACGCCCAGGGGGTGCCACTGCTCGTAGAGGCGGTGGTCGGGGCGCTCGCTCACCATCTGCTTCCCGTAGAGTTGGCGGCTGAGGCCCGTGGCGAACTCCGCGATGTCCACCGCCTCCTGCACCTCGCCCCAGCCCTCCTCGCGGATCTTCCCCATCTCGAGGGTCACGAGGTCCCCGAGGGCGTCCTGGTGCTCCCGGAGGGCCACGCCGATGTCCCGCACCACCTTGCCGCGCTCGGGTGCGGGCACCGTGCGCCAGGCCTCGAAGCTCGCTCGAGCGGCCTCCACCACGCGGTCGTAGTCGGACCCGTTGGCCATCTGGACGGTGGCGATCTCGGACCCGTCGATGGGGGTGTGGACGGGGAGGGTGTCACCGCTCCCGAACCACGCGTCGCCGTCGTAGGCTCCGGGCTCGTCGGGGCTCAGGTTCAGCGCGTCGAGGATGCCTTGGGCGTTGGAGGACATGGGTCCGCACCTCAGCGCCCCATGGACGCAAGGGGGCTTGAACCCCACGGCTCGCGGTGGGGTGGATGCGGGACCGAGGATCGGCGTTGCAGCAGGGTAAGGGAGGCGTCACGCCGTGCCCGCCCGCCGAAGGCCGGCGGGGCAGCGGGACGACGAAGTCGTCACGCTGTACCGGCGAGCCGGAGGTTGGCGGTGCCGCCGCGATGCGGAGCATCAGGCGGTGCCGGCAAGGTCCAGCGTGGTGGCGTGGCCGGCGGCGTCCTCCAGGAGGTCCTTGAGGTTGAGGAGCGCCCGGTCGTAGCGCCGACTCAGCTCCTCCTCCACCTCATCCTGGGTGCGGAACTCGGGAAGAACGTAGGGGGGTTCCACGTCCATGGCAAGGTGCAGGCGTGTGCCGCGGGAGGTGGGTTCCAAGCGGAACCGGGCGTCATGGCGCTTGAACTCGCCCTCCACCATGTGCCACGCGAGGACCCGGCTGGGGTCCACCTCCGTGGCCACCGCCCGCCACCGGTAGGAGCCGCCGAAGGCCTCCGTCACGGCGGTGAAGCCCCGGCCCTCCTGCAGGGGTCCGTCGGGGTCGAGGCGTGCCTCGAGGAGCCCCGGTTCCCACCGGGGCGCCTCCTCGGGGTGAGCCAGGAGCTCGAATACCCGTTGCGGAGGTGCGAGGATCTCGATCTCCTTCCGAAGGTTCACCACGTGGTCCACCGGCTTGCGCCCCCTGGTGCTCTGCATCGTCCCAACCTTGAAGTTTGCGGCCATGGACCCGAGCCCCTCAGCCCCTCAGCACCTGGTGGGTTGGGCACGGGGCGCCCTCGGTAGGTCTTGAAGCTTGCGGCATCGCACGGGAACCGCGTCACAGGTACCCGCCGTCGGTCCCGGAGAGCACGTGGTGGGCCGTGCCGGTGCCGTCCACCCACACGAGGGTGTAGTCCACCTGCCACCGGTACACGACGTAGTTGGACTCCGTCACGTCGACGCTGGAGCCCACGCTCGTGCAGGAGCCGCCGTTCGTGTCGGTGAGGGCAACGTCGAAGTTGCATGTGAGGGTCTCGCCGGAGCCGCTCACGACGCTCCACCCCGACTCGAAGCTGCTGGTGGAGAGCACGCGGCTGCGAGCCTCGACGATCCACGTGCCGGCGGTGTCACCCTGGGCGCTCACTTGCGGTGTCACGCGCTTCGTGTCGCTGTCCACTTGCTCCACCGTGGCCGAGGCGCGCGCGTTGGCGTCGTGGCCTGCGGCGAGGACGCTCTCGCAGGGGGTGCCCTGGGCGGTCACCAGGAGCCCCAGGAGGTAGTCGGTGCTCACGGGGCTGTTGAACGTGGTGCTCACCGTGAGCGTGTCGGTGGCGGCGCAGGCGTCCACCCCGCCCACGCCCTCGTCGAGGTTCCCCTCGTGGATGGCCTCCCAGCAGACGGCCTCCATGAGGTCGCGAGCCATCTCCCGCTCCTCCTGAGCGCCGTCGCCGTAGGTGCTCCAGATGAGGATGTTGCACTGGTTCGCCACCTCGTCACGGGCGGTGCCGGGAGCGTAGCATACGCTGTAAGCGAGGGCGGAGCTGTACCCGTCGAGCTCCGGGGGGAAGACCTCGAGGAAGAACCCGTCGTACCGATCGTAGCAGGTGGCGGTGGCGTCCGTCACGGGGCTCAGGGCCACGCCCACGGTGGTGTCCACGCTGGGGATCCCGGCGCCCGTGCGGGACTCGGTCTGCCCGGTGACGTCGTCCACGGCACCGTCGACGCTGTCGTTCAACGTGTCCGTGGTGCCATCCAAGCTCGTGCCATCGTCCACCGCCAGCACGCCCCCGGGTAGGCTCCCCAGCACACCCAGGATGGCCAGCAGGAGGACCGTTCGTCGTCCCTGCATGTCGTCACCCACAGCCGCCGAACCCCCGTCGAACGGACGTTCTACTTAAGGTTTCCGAAGGCAGGCGGGGGTCAACTCCGGATGAGGTCGGCGACCCGGGTGGCATCCGCCACCACGAAGGCCGGCCCCACCATGGGTTCTGGAGCCGCCGCGATGGCCTGGATGTTCACGCCCGCGTGCGCCAGCGTCATGAGCACCTCGTCCAGGGCGCCGGGGCGGTCCTCCAGGTCCACGGTGACGAGCTCCACGGCGTCGTGGGGGACCTGGAGAGCCTCCAGCACCCTGTGGGTGGCGGCATCGTTGTCGGTGAGGAGGATGGCCACCGCGTCGCGACCCAGATCCACGCCCGACACCGAGCGGATGTTCACGTCCTCCTTGGCGAGGCCCCGCGTCACCTCCTGGAGGCTCCCGGGGCGGCTTGCGAGGTCGATGCGGAACCCGGTGGCGGTTCCCACGGTACGTACGCTTCCTGGTGTCATGGTGTTCCACCTCCCTTCTGCACCATCCCCGAGATAAGGGTACGCATGGAGCCTGTGCTCCGGGGCCGCGGGGGATGTGGACGGAGGGGGCTCGAGCAGGTCCTCGGTGCCGCTGGCCCGATCGGAGGAGGACGGGGAGGGTGCCCGGGCGTCAGTACCCGGCGTCCCCGATCTGCTCCCGCACGGTGTTGGCACCCTTCTCCAGGAGCTTCCGGTCCTCGCTGCTCAGTGGCAGCTCCACGATGCGCTCCACGCCCTTGTGGCTGAGGATGGCGGGGACGCCGAGGGCCACGTCCTCCAGGCCGTACTCACCCTGGAGGATGCTCACCACGGGGAGGAGACGCTTCTCGCGGCCCAGGATCGTCTCCAGCATGTGCGCGATGGCGATGCCGGGGGCGTAGTACGTGGCGCCCTTCTTCTCGATGATGTTCATGGCGCGGCCGCGGATCGCCTCCTTCACGTCACCCCACTCGGGGGAGAGGCCCTCCACGGTGGCGAGGCTCTTGGCGGGGAACATATCCTCGCCGTGGGGGCCGAGGATCCACGCGTCGTACGTGGAGGCGCCGTCGTCCCGGAGGAGGTCCCAGAGGCGCATGCTGTCGTGGAGGGCGCCCATGCCGAAGACGCGGCTCCGGTCCCACCCGCTCTCCTTCCACGTGATGTACGTGAGGGGGTCCACGGGGTTCGTCACGAGGAGGATCTTGCTGTCGGGAGCGTGCTCCTTCACGCCCTCGGTGATGGTCTGCATGACCCCCGCGTTCTTCTGGATGAGGTCCTCCCGCGTCATCCCGGGTTTCCGCGGGATGCCCGCGCTCACGACGACGACGTCGCTCCCCTCGAGGAGCTCGTAGTCCTTGCCGCCTCGCACCCGCGTGGGGAGCCCGAGGCCCGCCGCGGCGGTGTTGAGGTCCAGGGCCTCGCCCTGGGCGAGGTCCTCCTGGAGGTCCACGATCGCGATCTCGTCCACGTTCACCTTGTGGAGGGTGGCGTACACCGCGTTGGCCCCGATCTTCCCGGCGCCCACGAATCCGATCTTCGTCATGGGATCACTGCCCCCGGCATCGTCGTGGCGGGGTTAAGGTTTGTGGTCGGCGGGGGCCGCGGGCGCGGACCGGACCACAACCCCCTTACGGGGAGGCGCCGTTGCCGGGGCTCACCATGAGCGAGGGTGAGGCGGCGCCGCGGACCGCGCACGCAGGGGGTCTAGCGTGGGTGGGTGCGTTGCTCCCCCAGCGGGCGGGGGAGGGTCTCGTGGCTCCCCTCGTCCCCCTGTACGCGCTGGCGCTGGGTGCGAGCCTCGAGCTCGTGGGCGTCATGGAGTTCCTCTTCGCCAGCCTCACCATCGCGGGAGCCTACCTCTGGGGGCGTGCCAGCGACCTCGTGCGCCGGAGGAAACCATTCATCGTCGCGGGCATCGCCATGGTGGCGACGAGCCTGGGGGTGCTCGCACTAGCTCGCGACACGCTGTGGCTCCTCGTGGGGCGGAGCCTCATGGGGTTCGGCGTGGCGGCCACGGTGGCTTGCGGGGGGGCTCTCGCGGCGGAGTCCGGACCCCCCCACGAGGTGGGGATGCGGTTGGGCCGGTGGAACGGGTGGACGTTGGGCGCCCACGCGGTGGGGTTGCTCGCCAGCGCCCTCCTGGTGACGCAGACGGACCTCCGCACCCTCTTCATCCTGGGCGCGGCCTTCACGGTGGTGAGCGTGGTGCTCGCCCTCACGATGCTGGAGGAGCCCGTGCACTTCCTGGGCCGGGACGAGATCACCGCCATCCTGCGCACCGCCGCCACGCCCCTCGCCGCACCCTTCCAACGGCGGGCGTCCCCTCCCCTCCAGGGGATGCTGCGCCTTCCAAGCCTCGACACGCTGCGCACCGGGGGACGGGGTGCCATGGCCAACATCTTCCTCATCGCGTTGGGGGGGAACCTGGTCTTCGTGCTGTTGCCCGTGTACCTCGTGGAGCTGGGGGTGCCCCTCGCGTGGGTGCCCGTGGTGTTCCTGGGGAACGCCGCGGTGGGCGCCCTGGCGAGCGGCTCCGCGGGGCGGTTGGTGGACCGGGTGGGACCCGCCCGGGCGAAGGACCTGGCCGCGGGGGTTCGCGCGGGGGCTATGCTTCTCTTGGCCCTTCCCATCGCTCGGGGTTTCGCCCCCGTGATGGCGCTGGCTTCGGTGGTGGGCGCGGGGTGGTCGGTGGTGAGCGTGGCGGGACCTGTAGCGCTCCTGGGGGCGCTCCCCACGCGGAACGAGGGGGAGGTGCTGGCGCTCTTCAGCATCACGGCGGGTGTGGCCACCGCCGTGGGCGGTCTCCTGGCCGCCGGGGTGGCGGGGCGGTGGGGGTTCCCCGCGTTGTTCCTCACCGCCGCCATCGTCACGTTGGCGAGCGTCCCCCTGACACACCTGGCCAGGGGAAGGTGACCCCGCCTAGAGGAGCACCACGGTGA
This sequence comes from uncultured Thermoplasmatales archaeon, assembly GCA_964505085.1. Taxonomy (GTDB): domain Archaea; phylum Thermoplasmatota; class SW-10-69-26; order JACQPN01; family CAZDGP01; genus CAZDGP01. The sequence goes on along the minus strand of CAZDGP010000002.1, from coordinate 53,920 downwards.
ACGTGATCCACGTGATGGCCACCATGATGAAGCTGTGGCGCATCCCCGCCAGGGCGCTTCCGCTCTCGATGAGGCCTGCGACGAACCCGTTGCCCACAGCCTGCACGAGGGCCGAGAGGTAGTAGAACGTCCGGTACTCGGCGAGGGTGAGGATGTTGAAGCTGATGGGTCCGAAGCCCGAGATGCCTGCGGCCTTCACGGCGGTGCCCGTGGCCACGAGCTGGGGGATGAAGGTCCCGTAGAGCACGGCGGCACCCCCGAGGAACACCGCGAACGTGATGTAGATGATGGCGGTGTACATCACCATGGTGGTGCGGCGCTCGTTCTCGAGGTTCTTGATCTCCCGAGCGTCCTTGGCGGCGGCCACGAGCACGTCCGTGACGTTGCCTCCGGCGCTGTCCGCCTCCATGATGAGGCTCACGGCACGCTCCACGAGGGGCGTCTGCACGCGTTCCGCGAAGCGGTCCAGCGCCTCGGTGAAGGGAACGTTCCAGCTGAGCTGGTCCGCCATCTTCACGATCTCGGGCGTGAGAGCCCCGTACTCCCCGTGGCTTGCGATGGTCACGGAGTTCGTGAGGGTGAGACCCGCGCGGTTGCTGGCGGCGAGGTCCCGGAGGAAGTCCGGGAAGCGTGCCTCCAGGTCCTTCACGCGCTTGCGCCGGGCAGCCACGTAGAACCCGTAGGGGCCCAGGGCCGCCAGGAGACCGAAGCTGAAGAAGTCGAGCCACCGCTGGCTGGGGAAGCCCAGGAGCGTGCGGCCCGTGTAGAGGTACCCCGCGATGAGGAAGAAGATGCTGGCGAAGGCGGCGCTGCCGGCCTGCACCGCGATCTCCTTCCGGTCCTCCGTGCTCCGGCGGGTCTTGTAGAGGGTGCCGGTGTCCTCGCTCCGGCTCATGACCACCGTGACGACGACGATCCCCGCCATCCCCAGGATGATGAACCCGATGACGCCGAAGAGCACGGTGTTGGCAGGGATCTCCTCGAAGAGCCCCACGACACCCACGCCGAAGACGAAGATGCTGAGGACGACGATGAAGAGCAGGGTGAAGGCCATGATGGCGGGGAGGAGCACGCTGCGGCGGCCCCCGGTGCCTCCCAGGCCAGCGTAGTACTCGCGCTCGTCCGTGAGCAGGATCTTGAGCGTAGGTGGCGACCGCCCCATGTAGAGGGCGAACCCTGCCAGGGTGGAGGCGGTGAGGAGCACCACGGGGGCGTCCGTGGGGCGTAGACCCAGGGTCCCCTCGATGGGGATCACCCCGGTGGCGAGGGTGGCAGCAGCGAAGCCGAAGACCACGCTCCCGGCAACCCCCAGGTAGAAGAAGAGGTTCTCGAAGCCGAAGAAGCTCCGGCGCTCCAGGGGCGTGCGGAGCGTGAGGTAGAGGCCGTACCCCACGGTGAGGAAGAGGGCCAGCGCGTAGACGAGGAGCAGGCGGAGGAGGAGCAGGTAGCTCACCTCGCCGAAGCTCACGAGGTCCACGCGGCTCATGAACGCCAGCAGCAGGAAGAACGCGCCCAGAAGCGTGAGGATGTGGAGCGTGACGCCGGTGGTCTTGAGCCGCTTCCAGAACCGCCGCGTGTCGTAGCGGCTGCCGCCGGTGATCTGGCTGCTCAGCACCCGGAAGGTCTCCAGGGGCATGCTGAGGCCCATGCTCATGGTGACGAGCACGATGCCCAGGGCGAACCCCCAGAACCCCACGGGCGCGGTGCCGCGGTAGTTCACGATCCCCACGAGGGTTCCCGCCGTGGCGATGATGAGGCCCGCGAGGAGCGGGTAGAACACGAACTTCTCGTAGAGCTCCCTGTTCCGCTCCACGAGGCGCTTCTGCTTCGACTCCAGGTCGAGGTACTTGAGCCAGTCGGTGCGCATCCCGTTACACCTCCGGTGTCATGAGCTTGATGGTGGCTGCGAACCCGGCCTGGCTCATGGGTAGAAGCACGAGGATGAGGAAGTACCCCAGGGTGAACCCGCTGTTGTCGCCGGTCCCGAAGGTGGTCATGACGGTGAGGAGCACGATGAAGAAGAGCGGGGCGGCCACCACGACGGTGACGAAGCTCTCGGCGATGACGCCCAGGCTCTCCATGAACTGCACCTGCTCCCGGCGGTTCTCCTGGATGAACTGGTCGCTCTTCGCGAGGAAGTAGTCCTTGAGGCTGCCGCCGCTCGTGAGGGTGGCGATGGCGCCCTGGAGGAGGTCCTGCCACTTGATGCTGGGGCTGCGGTCGATAGCGTCGTTCATCGCCGTCACGGTGTCCTTCCCGAGGAGACGAAGGTCCCGGCTGATCCACGCGGCCTCGTTGGCCACCTCCCCGTAGATGGGTTGGCGGCTGAGGCTGTCGAAGATCTCGTCGGGGGTGACCCCGGCGTTGGCCATGGTTGCGATGTAGTTCAAGGCGTAGGGCACCTTCGCGTCGATGTCCGTGGCCCGGACGCTCGCCCGGAGGTCCGGCACCACGTACGTGATGAGGTAGACGATGGCCGCCAGGAGCAGCGGCACGGGGATCATGAAGGCGACGATGGCCGGCGAGAGGGGGAGGACGCCGGCGGCGAAGAGGATGCCCGCCAGGAGGACGAGCACGAGGCTCGCCACGAAGGTGACGAGCATGTTCATGTACCCGTAACTGAGGTACACCTCGGGGCGCATGTAGATGTGGGCCTTCTGGAGGCTGCTGCGGAGCCGTTCGTTCGATTGCGCGGTCTCCTCCAGGCTGGAGCCGAAGAGGCGGTAGGCGAAGCGCTGGTACCGGTTAAGCCCCACGGGCGGTCCCCTCCTTGGTCTCGTGACCCATGCTCGACCGCACCTTCGCCATGAGGTCGTCGGGGTTGCTGTAGTAGCTGGAGAGGACGTTGGCCACGTCCGTGATGTGGCGGATGCCCTTCTCCATCATCCACTCGAGGACGAGGGTGCGGTCGTTCCACTCCTCCTCGATCTCGTGGGCGGACACGTTGATCTTGTCCATGATCTGCTCGAGGATGACGCTCTTCCCCATGTACTTGTACGTGTCCGATCCCTGATCCCACTTGAACACGGTGTTCGTGAGGAGGTCGCCGCTGTCGGGGTCGATGTCCACGATCTCCACGAACTCGCTGATGCGGCGCACCATCTGGCCCCGGACCCGAACCTGCACCTGCACGGCGACGGCGTCGAGGGTCTGGAGCATGAGGCGGGGGATGTTGATGGGTTCGTTCTCCAACCGGTAGACCGCGGACTGCACGCTGTCGGCGTGGAGCGTGCTGTACGTGGCGTGGCCCGTGGCCATGGCCTGGAAGAGCGTGAAGGCCTCCGCACCCCGCACCTCACCCACGAGGAGGTACTCGGGGCGCTGCCGGAGCGCCGCCGTGAGGAGGCGGAACATGTCCACCTTCGTGGCCTGGCCCTGGGTTCCCTCCAGGCCCTCCCGCGTGACGCCCGCGATCCAGTTCTCGTGCTGGAGGTTGATCTCGCGGGTGTCCTCGATGCTCACCACCTTCTTCGCCGGCGGGATGAACTGGCTCACGCTGTTCAACGTCGTGGTCTTCCCGGACGCGGTGCCGCCGGCGAAGATCATGCTGCTGCCGTGCTCCATGGCGAACCACATGAGGGCGGCCATGGGAGCGTTCAGCGTGCCCAAACGCATGAGGTCCGGGGGCGTGAGAGGGTCGGCGCGGAAACGCCGGATGGTGAAGCTCGAGCCCCGGGGCGTGACCTCCTTGCTCAGGGTGGCCTGGAGCCGGCTCGTGTCGGGGAGGGTTGCATCGAGCACGGGCTCGGCCAGGCTGATGTGCTTCCCCGAGCGTTGGGCCAGGCGGATGACGAAGCTGTCCAGCGTCCGCTCGTCCTCGAAGACCACGTTGCTCTTGATGCTCTCGTGATGCCGGTGGAAGACGTAGATGGGGATCCCGGGACCGTCGCAGCTGATGTCCTCGATCATGGGGTCCTTCATCATCACGTCGATGGGGCCGTACCCGAGGAAGTCCCGGATGAGGTAGTACTCGAGGCGCTCCTTGCTCACCTCGTCCACGAGGATGCTGTGGTCGACGATGGCGCGCTCGATGGCGTCCACGAGGTACTGCTCCCAGTCCTCGTCGGGGTCGTGGCGACCGTCGAGGGTGCGCACGAGGGTGTCCCGGAGGAACTCCAGCACCTCCTCCTCGCTGCTCGTGAGGTCGGGTTCGATGACCTGGTAGAGGTGGCGGTTCCGTGTCTCGTCGTACACGAGTCGCACGTAGCTGCGGCCCTCCACCATGGTGGTGAACTCCACCTGGGTGAGGTCCGTGCCCTCGAGGTCCGGGATCTCCGTGACGGGGCGCGTGGGATCGAGGCCCAGCTCCGGCGCGAGCTGTTCCACGTACGCCGAGTGCGCCTCGTAGTCCCGGCGGAACTTCTGCTGCTCCTGCACCTTCTTCACGAGATTCTTCGCCCGGCGCTCCATCTCCCGGGCTTCCGCCAGCTTCTGCTCCAGGCGCTCCTTCTGCTTGCGCTCCAGGTCCTTCAGGAAGTCCTTCGTGTCGGTGTCCGCAAGGTCGAGAGGTGCATCGGGGGAACGTGCGGATTCCTCGGGGGCCTTCATGGGGGAGATGTCCGTCTCCCCCACCTGGCGCATCGTCGGCTTCTGGGGCTCGTCTCCATCACCGTCACGCTTGCTCCCCTTCCCTTCGTTGTCATCATCAGCCATGGTAGGTCACCCCTCGTGCCAGCGTGGTCACTCCCGGAGCCCCCTCTGCCGCTCCCTCCATAAATCCCCCCGGATAGTTCCCCCAGTCCGTGGAGGGTCGGGTCGGGATGGGAGGCATCATCCCGTCACCACCGCCTTGACGCTTCCCTGACCGAACCTCACGGTGATGTCCCGGTACCCCGGTTCGGTGGAGGATCCCTCCAACATGAGTTGAGCCTGGGTGGGCGTGACGGTGACGTCGTACCACGCGGGGTCCAGGCCGGCACCCCGGAGCTCCTCCTCCCACATGTCGGCCCACACGTCGGCGTACTCCGTGGTGATGTTCACGTAGTACCGGGCGGTCTGCCCCTGGAGGGACCGCGTGATCTGGGGCGTGGTCTCCACCGTGTAGGTGCGGGAGCCGCTGAGCCCCGACTCGGGACCCGTGGTCACGGGCACGGTGAGACGCAGGTCCGTGCGGTTCCCCACGAGGTTCACGCTGAAGTCGGGGCTCACGCGGAACACGGAGCGCCCCGACTGCGTGAGGATGAGGCCACCGTTCTCCAGGATGAGGGTCTGGTCCGGGAAGTGGCGGTTGGACGACTCGTACATGAGGCGTCCACCGTTGAACGTCCGGGTGTAGTTGGCGATGGCGTCCCCCCCACCGCCCACGAGAACGCTGTCGCCATCCTCGGTCTTTTGCACGTACGTGAGGCTGTACTCCCCCGTGAGGCCGGATTCCACCAGGGACACGTTGAAGGGCGTCTCCGCCGAGTCGAGCACCCGGTCGAAGCGGAAGTCATCCTGGAGGAGGTTCACCCAGTAGGGCTCCTGCTCGTCCTGGTTGAAGTAGGACTCCCCCTGGTCGTACACCACCGTGCCGTCGGCGTTCCGCACGCGGAAGTTCACGGTGTACCCGCTGGGGTAGTCCTTGACCATCACGCGGAAGTCCCCGGCGAAGCTTCCGCCGGCCTCCCGAACCTCCACCGTGATGGAGTCGCCATCGTCGTTCGCACAACCCGAGGGGAGGACCCCGATGCAGTCGATGCGGAGGCGGAAGGAACGGATCTCCTCCACGTCCTCCACCGTGGTGTTCTCCTCCACGCCCTCCCACTCCTCCTGGGAGCCACTGGTGCTCGTCCCGTCCGCCTGGAGCACGAGGAGGTTCGGTGACTCCACCTCCACCGAGGTCGTGCCCTTCTTGAACCGGAGGGAATCCGCCACGTCAGGGAGGCTGAAGAAACCGGAGGACTGGGTCCCCAGGCTGATGGGGTTCGCCACCGTACCCGCGGTGCGGTTGCTCGCCTGCTGGTCCAGCACGGCCTTGAGCGCCGCGAACTGGCTCATCACCTCCTGCATGTGCGCGGCCTCCTTGTCCTCCTCCCACTTGGGAACGTAGAGCTGGTTCACGGTGGCGAGGCTCGCCACCAAGAGCCCCACCAGGAGGACGGCGCCCACCACGATGGCGACGCCGCTGTCGTCGGTTCGGAGGCTGCGGGATCGTGCATGGCGGTTGGACTTCATGAGGATTCCACCCGGAGGTAATCGATGGTGAGGGAATGCGCGCCGTCGGGGTCATCTGGGATCTTGTCCACGAAGCGGACCTGCGGGAAGCCGCTTTGCCACTCGCCGGCGGTCAAGGTGTACTCGAAGGTGTCGAAGCTCGTGGACGTGAGGTCCCCGCGGTCGTTCCAGGTGGACCCGTCCCACACCTCCACGTCGAAGGTGTCGGCGTCGGCGTCGCTGTCGATGTGGTACCGGATCTGCAGGAGGTGCGTGGTGCCGTCGGGCACGCTGGAGAAGCTCCCCTCCACGAGGAGGTTGTACTCGTCCCCGCTCTCGGTGCGGACGGTGACGAAGACGTGGTCCACCTCCGCGACCCGGTTCTGCTGGTCCGTCATCTCGAGGGTGAGGGAGATGTCCTCCACGTCGGCGACGGTCCAGGATCGGTCCCCGGTGACGTTCACCGTGTGGGCCGCGTCGGACGTGGTGGAGACGGTGGTGGAGAGGCCCGTGGACCCCGCGGTGCCGCCCACATCGTACGTGAGCTCCAGCGTGGGGTTCTGCCCGCCGCCCTGGTCCTTCCGAGCCTCGAACCCGATGACGACGCTGGTCACGCCCGTGGCGTCGTCGGGCAGGTCGAAGCCCGTGACCTCGAGCGTGCTGGAGGTGCTCGTGAAGTCCGCCCGGGCGTCGTCGGAGACGAGCACGTTGGAGGGGTCGGTGACGGACGTGGAGCTCACGAGGGTGTCGGCGTCGTACTTGCTCGTGGTGGAGGTGCTGGTGGATTCCTCGGTGAGGACCGCGGAGGCGCCGCCGTCGGAGTCGGACCGCGCGTTGCTGCAGTTCGAGACCGTGCCGGTGGTGGCGCTCATGGGGCAATCGACGTAGGTGTGGCTGACGCCCCCGCCGGACCCGTCGGCGTCCACGATGGTGACGGTGGTCTGGTCGCTGTCGGTGCCGCCGTTCCCGTCGCTCACGTTCACCCGCACCGTGACGGACTTGTCCCCGTCCACGTTCGTGGTGGACTCGAAGGTGGGTGTGGCGGTGGTGGCGTCGGTGAGGACACCCCCGTGGGCGTCACCGGTGATGGTCCACTCGAAGGTGAGGCTGTCGCCGTCGGGGTCGTCGCTTCCCGTCCCGTCCAGGAGGATGGACTCCTCCTCGTTCACGCTGTAGGGCCCGCCCGCGTCCGCCTCCGGAGGCGCGTTCCCGCTTCCGTCGGCGTCCAGGATGGTGACGGTGGTCCGGTCGGTGTCGGTGATGTTCCCGTCGTCCACGGTGAGCTTCACCGTCACGATCTTGTCCCCGTCCACGTTCCCGGGCGCGGTGAAGGTGGGGGTGAGGGTGTCCTCGTCGGTGAGGGTGGCGCCCTGGTTGTCCCCCACGAAGGTCCAGGAGACCGTGAGGGGGTCGCCGTCGTCGTCCGTGGTGTTCGTCCCGTCGAGGGTCTTGGAGCTCCCCTCGTCCAGGGTGTAGGGCCCGTTGGCGTCGGCCACGGGCGCGGTGTTCCCGGGGCTCCCGGTCCCCAGGATGACGGCGCCGGACCAGTCCACCTGGATGGCGTCGTAACCCACGAGGATCACGGCGCTGATGGTGGTGTTCTGGCCCGCGTACCGGCACGTGACGTCCAGGGTCTCGCCCACGGACCAGAGGCCATCGCTCAGGCCGTCCCCGCCCGTCACGCACCCGGCGAAGGCGCTCAGAGGCTCGGTGGTGGTGGACCCGTCCCGTGTGACGGAGATCCGCATCTGGCCCTCGTCCACGTGCTCCCCGCCCACGTGGGCGACGCGCATGGAGGTGCCGGTGTTGGAGGCGCGCAGGTCAGCGTTGAGGGCCTCCCCGGGATCCCCGAGGACCAGGGGGATGGAGAGGGCGAGGCTCCCGATGAGGAGCACCGTGATGGCCACCATGAGGATGTTGCTGATGACGTCCGACACGGCACCGTCACGTGGACCGAGCCGGGATGGGACGGGGGTCAGCTGCATGTGTTGTCCACGCTCCCGGTGTCGGGGGTTCCGTCCACGTTGGCGCCGCTGGGGCACAACGAGACGGCTCCGTCGTCGTTCGGTTCGCTGATGTCCAGGCCCTCCACGTGGGCGGTGTTCGTGGACGCGCCCACGTCGAACCGGATGAACTCATCCTCGGAGGTGACGGTGCCGTTCCTGATCCAGAGGTCCCCGTCGCCCGTGGTGAGCTCCAGGCGCTTCTCAGCCTGGAGGGTGGACGCGTTCGCGAGGACGTTCCCGGTGCCGTTCACCTGGAGGACCACGTGCTCGTTGCTCGCCTGGAGGGTGGCGCCCTTCGCCCGGAGGTCCCCCGCGGCTGTCACGAGCTCGATGTGCTTCCCGGTGGTGAGGGTGAAGGTGGAACCGTCGGCGTCGATGCCGGTGCCGGCGTCCACGCGCACGTGCTCTTCCGTGGAGGCGATGGTGGAGCTGTGGACGTCCACGTGACCCGAGGGCGCCTGCACCAGGAGCTCCCGCGCGCTGGAGACGGTGACGCCGAAGGCCGAGACGTTGCCCCCGGAGCTCCGGAGGAGCACGCGCCGGTCCCCGGACGTGAGGTCCACGTCGATCCGAACGTTGCCACCGGCGATGAACTCCACGGGCCCGCCGGAGCGCTGGATGTCCCCCACGGACGGGGGGATGACGAGGCCGCGGCTCGCGTTGCTCACCGTGTACGTGCCATCGTGCACGTCGGCGTTCGCGATGCTCGCGTCCGTGCCCTCCACGTAGAGGGCATCGTTGCCCACGTCCTCGTAGGCGAAGCCGGGGTCGAAGACGCCGCCGGTGGCGTTCACCGGCTCGTAACGACCAAGCCACGACATCACGGTCTGGCGCTCCGTCACCACCTCCACGGAGAGGATGACCTGGCCGGGGAACTCGCAGGAGACGCACAGGCGCTCCGCGGGGTCCCAATGATCCGGTGAGTCATCCTGGAACGCGTAAGCGTACGTCGAGAGCGCGTGGCGCTCCTCGGTGCCGTCGAGGTCCAGGATGATGTCGGACCCGTCCACGTCCAAACGCTCCCCGCCCACGTGGACGAGGCGCAGGGTGGACCGGTTCTCCGCCTGGATGTCGGCGTGGACGAGGTCCTCCGGGGGGGCGCGGGTGAGGAGCGTGACGCCAGCTGCCGAGAAGACGACGATGAAGATCGCCGTCATGAGGATCTCCCCCACGATGTCCGAGACGGCCCCGTCGGTGGCGCTGAAGCGTTGGGCGTCGCGGTGCCGCCGGTCCTTCCTGGGTTGGTGGGGATGCATGGTGTTCGTGGGCCGAGGGCCATCGCCTCGAGACGATAGAACTCGCCCGCGTGGCTCCTTTCGGCTATCCCGGTATATCAACTACTTGATTCTACCCGCCGCGAAGCTCCCTGTGACATCGAAGCTCGTGTCGTCGAAGGTGTAGTCCACCCAGGAGGTGTTCTGGTTCGACCGGAAGCCCTGCACACGGAGCTGGTGCTTGTCCTCGTCGGTACGCATCTCGATGAGGCCCCGGCTAAGGGTCTTGGCAAGCTCCACCTCGTTCTCCTCGTGGACCCCCCGCTCCAGGAGCAGGAGGTTCGTGGCGCCGGCCTGCCGGGCCCGCCCCAGGAATAGCTGGAGGAACCGGAAGGCCGTCTGGGCGTTGTTGTGCACCATGAGGGTGCTCACGCTGTCGAAGAGGAGCCTGTGCTTCTCGGTGGCCTTGAGGATGCGTCGCTCCGCCGCGTTCACCGCCATGAGCGCCGTGTTCAGGTCGGTGGGGCCCTCCACGTACTCCGCGTTCTTCCGCTTGGCCACGTCGGGGCCCAGCAGGAAGCTGTAGAGGTCCACGTAGTGCACGAGGCCCTGGTCCTCGAAGCGCGGGAACTCGCTGTCCATGCGCGTGAGCTCCTCGGCCACATCCTCTGCGGTGTCGTCGGTGAGGACGATGAGGACGGCCTCACCGCGGTGGAGCCCATCCAGGAGGAACAACCGCCCCAGGAGGGTCTTCCCGCAGTACGGGGGACCGTAGGCGAGGGCCGTGGTGCCGCCGGGGATGCCGCCGCCCAGAAGCTCGTCCAGCCGGGGTACACCGAGGCCAACGAGGGACCCGTCGTTGCCGCTCACGCGACCACCCCCTCGTGACCCTCCTCCAGGCCTCCAGCGAAGGCGCTGGAGCTCAGCACCTCCTCGATGAGGGACGAGAGCACCTCCCGGGCGCTCTCGGGCTCCTCGCCCACGCAACCGACGACCCCCACGTTCGGGGGGAGGTCCAGTTGCTCCCGGACCTCCTCGGGTGTCAACGCCCCCGGCAGGTCCTGCTTGTTCGCCACCACGAGGGCCGGGGTGCCGTAGCGCCACAACGCCTCCAGCATCTCCTGGGCTCGGGGGAAGGCGTCGGGACGGGTGGCGTCCACGATGACGAGGACGCCGAGACCCCGCTCCCCGATGGTCTCGAGGATGGGGTCGAAGCGGGATTGGCCGGGGGTGCCGAAGAGGTCCACCACGATGCCGTCCACCTCCACGTGACCGTGGTCCATGGCCACCGTGGTCCCGAGACGGTCCACGCTGACGCTTGAATCGCTGACGCTGTTGACGAACGTGGACTTGCCCGCGTTGTACGGGCCCGTGATGACGATCTTCGGGATGTACACGTAGATTCCCCCGGGTCGGATAGCTTTGTAGAGGCGCGGCCGGGTGTCAAGGTCCTCCACCCAGTCCGCGCGGTCCACCTGGAAGTACTGGCTGAGCAGGATGCGTCCCTCGACGCCGTGGAGGGTCACGACGGAGTCGAAGATCTCGTGGAACCCCGTGAGGTCCTCCTCGTAGGGCCACGCGATGAAGAGCGCGATGGCAAGCTGGAAGACGCCCATGGCCGACGCGAGCCGCGGCAGGTAGCCCTCGACCTCCTCCATGGTGCCATGGTCCAGGAGGTGACTTAGGCTGTCGACGATGAGGAGCGCGTCGGGGTACTTCTCCGCGGCGGCCTCCACGGCCTCCACGAAGGCGCCCGGGTTCGAGGGCTCCATGACGGGGAACTCCGCGTCCCCCGTGAGCCCGAGCCCGGGGGAGTACGCGTCGATGAAATGCACGTGATCGTGATCGGGAGCCAGGTCGAACTCGCTCATGCTCCGGAGGATGCTCTCCGGCGGACGGTTCGTCACGACGTACACCACGTCGCCTCCGCCCTCCACGTGGTGGCTCGCGGCCTGGTAGAGGAAGGGCTCACCCTCCACCCCCGGCTCGTTGCTGATGAGCACACGGGAGCCTCGGGGAAGGGGCGCGATGAGTCGATCGAGCTGCTCCACGCCCATGGCGGACACCGCGTCCGCGGAAGCCTGGGGGGTCACGCTGACGCCACCGCCTCCGCCACGTCCTCGGCGGCGACGCCAACGGCCCTCATCAGCTCCCCGAGCTCAGCGGCGGACTCCGCCACCGTGACGAGGATGAGGTCGTTGCTCACGCCCACGAGGACCATGTTCACCTTCTCGGTCTCCACCACGACACGGCGGGGAGGACCGCCACCCACCTCCTGCACCGCCACCTCGGCCGCACCCATGAGGGTGGCGGCCATGGCGCCCTCCACGAGGAGGCTGAAGGGCATATCCTCCATGCGCTCCGTCAAGCGGGAGAGCACGGGGATGCCGTCGCGGCTCACGAGGCTCGTTCCCAGCACCCCGTCTGACCCCAGATGGCCGTCGAGGATCTGACCCAACCTTTCCTTGGCTTCACCGACCATGCGAAAGCTCCTGGGGCCCCTCGGGACCCCCCTGCAGTTCCATGTGGAAGACGTGGACGTCCCGCGTCTCCACATGCACGTTCACGTTGAACCCGCGTGCGATGCTCCCCTCGAGGAGCCCGCCGACGTACGCGTCCACCCAGCCGTGGAACGCGTTCGCCACCTCGCGGGATGGTTCGAGCTCGACGTCCACGCTTCGGTGGAACCGGTCCACCTCCTCGAGCACACCGAGCCCCGTGGCCTCCACCTGGTGGGAGAGACCCGCCAGGGCCTCGGCCAGGTCATCCTCGACCACGTGCACACCGTACACGTGCGTGCCGGCTGCGTGACCCAGGTCCCACAACGCAGCTGAGAGGTTGCCGGAAGCGTCGGCCGGTTCGAGGTCCGTGAGGGCGGCGAGGAAGCGGGCGTCGTGATCGTCCCCGAAGCCGTGGCTTCCCCCCTCGCCCATGCGCCGTGTGAAGAGGGTGAGGAACCTGTCTCGGACCCTCCGCCAACCGGAGGATCCTTGAGCCCCCGGGCGGGGTTCCGCTCCCGCCTCGACGGACTGGGGGTTCCTTCCTTCTTCGATCATGGACCAACCTCCCGGGAGCGCTCCGACACCCCCGCGGACGTACCGGAAAACGGTCGCTTCCCCTACTTGAAACCCAGGGACTCTCCCCTAGGGGTGTTGAAGGTCCGCATGGGCAAGGGTCCATGAGGGAAGCCCTAAATAGGCGGAAGCACAAGTGCCGAAGCGGCTTCGGGCTGGGTCGGGTGCACCCGGGCACCTGCTCGTGCACGGGGCGAAGCACCTGCGCAGACGAACGGCACCATGGGGTCGAACAACTTGAAGGGACAAGGGGAACCGAAATGCATCCTCCTCGTGGAGGACAACCCGGGTGATGTGCGGCTGACCAAGGAGGCGCTAGCGGAGGGGAAGCTCCCGCTGGACCTCCACGTGGCCGCCGACGGCGAGGAGGCCATGGCCTTCCTCGAGCAGGGCGACGGGTACACCGACGCCCCACACCCCGACCTCGTGCTCCTGGACCTCAACCTGCCCAAGAAGGACGGGCGGGAGGTCCTGGCGGAGATGAAGGCCGACCCCGACCTCCGCCGCATCCCCGTGGTGGTGCTCACCACCAGCGAAGCCGAGTCCGACATCGTGAACGCGTACGACCTGCACGCGAACTGCTACATCACCAAACCCGTCGACCTCGACCAGTTCATGGACCTCGTCCGGTACATCGAGGGCTTCTGGCTCGAGAAGGTGAATCTCCCCCCCAACTGAAGGACGTGAACATCGTGACCACCGACGAGATGGACGTGCTCCTGATCGAGGACAACCCCGGCGACGCCCGCCTCATCGAGGAGGAGCTGAAGGACGTGCAGAACCTCCGCATCGACCTGGTGCACGAGGACAACCTCGCGGACGGGCTGCAGGCGGTGGCGGAACGGGAGTTCGACGTGGCCCTCCTGGACCTGAGCCTCCCCGACAGCTCCGGCCTCGACACCGTGCGTCGCATGCGGAACGCCGCGACCCGCATCCCCATCGTGGTGCTCACGGGGCTGGAGGACGAGCGGATGGCGCTGGACACCCTGAAGGAGGGCGCCCAGGACTACGTGGTGAAGGGCGAGTACACGGGGAACCTCCTGGCCCGCGTCATGCGCTACGCCATGGAGCGCCACCAGGCGACCCGGGAGATGGAGGAGCTCCGCAGGAAGCTCAGCATGACGGAGAAGCTCAGCACCATGGGCGCCCTCGTGAGCGACGTGGCCAACGAGATCAACAGCTTCACCGAGACCATCAGCAACAACCTCTTCGAGATCCGACGCCGCGTGAACGCGGCAGCCGACGAAGGTGACGCGGACCTCCCCAACCTCATGGAGCAGGTGAACGAGGCCACCGTGGGCTCCATGGAGGCCGTGGACCGCATCAACCGGCACCTCCGGGACCTCCGGCGCTTCTACCGCACCGGCCCCGAGGACCGGGAGGAACGCGATCTGCAGGAGGTGGCGGAGGAGGCACTTGACCTCTTCGCACCTGCGGACGACCGGGGCGTGAAGGTGAAGACGGACCTCCACCCCACGCCCGCGGTGCTCGTGAACACGCCCCAGGTCCAGCAGGTGGTCCTGGCCCTCCTCACCAACGCCACGGAGGCCGTGGGCAGCCGCGAGGGCAGCGTGGTGCTCGAGACCGACACCGAGGACGGGAGCGCGGTGCTCCGCGTGCGGGACTCCGGACCCGGCATCCCCTCCGACGTCCAGGACCGGATCTTCGATCCCTTCTTCAGCACCCAGGAGGGGAACGACGGCTTGGGCCTCAGCATCGCACGGCGCATCGTGGAGTCCCACGAAGGTACCATCACGTTCGAGACGGGCTCCGACGGCACCACGTTCACGGTGGAGCTCCCCGCCGCCTCCTAACGACGCGGAGCCGGCCCGGGACCCTCCTCCTGCTCCCCGGGACACCCACCAGACCGGTAGTCGATCACCATGGCTCCGCCCTCCTTCGATGACCAGGCCGTCGCCGAGAAGGTCTACGCGGCGGAGCGCAACGTAGCCATCGTGCGCTTCGCGGTGGTGGCGGTGAACAGCCTCTTCTACCTCCTCCTCATGGAGAAGTCGGGCACCATCCCCTGGCTCGCCTACACCATCATCGGCGTCGCGGGGGCCTACTCCGCCGGCACCATCCTCTTCGAGCCCTACCGGCACTTCCCCGTGGTCCTCACGAGCTACTTCACCTCCATCTCGGACGCGGGCCTCATCACGTTCTGGATCCTCGCCACCGGGGTCTTCTCGAGCCCCTTCTTCATGCTGTGGTACGTGAGCATCGCCGCCATCGCCTTCCGCTACGACCTCCGGGAGACCCTCGTGGTGAGCGTCGGGTACGGTTTGGCCTACGGCGCCATGCTCGCCTTCGCCGGCGAGCTCACCGCGAACCTCGGCGAGTGGGCGCTGCAGAGCCTCTACATCGTCTTCGTGGGGGCGCTGGGGGGTCTCCTGGCGGAGGAGACCCTGGCACAGTCCCGGGGTCGGGAGCGCATGCGGGCTCTCATGGAGGAGACCCGGGAAGCCAAGGAGGAGCTGGAGCGAAGCCAGGCGCACCTCCGCACGGTGGTGGAGGGCGCGCCCATCATCCTCTTCGCCCTGGACCCCGGCGGGACCATCACCTTCAGCGATGGACGCGGCCTCTCGGCGTTGGGGTTGGAACCCCACGAGGCCGTGGGGAACGACGCCTTCGAGATGTACGCGGACTTCCCGGAGGTTCTCGACGCTCTGGACGCAGCCCTCGAGGGGGAGCAGCTGCGGGTGGAGCTCGACCTGGGGGACGTGGTGCTGGACACGTGGTACCAACCGGTCTTCGGTCCCGACGGTGAGGTGGAGCGCGTGGTGGGTGTCTCCACGGACGTTACGCAACGCGCCCGGGTGCTCCGGGAGCTCGAGGTCTCGAACCAGGAGCTGGAGCGGTACGCCCTCGTGGCGAGCCACGACCTCCGCAGCCCCCTGCGCACCGTGGGGAGCTACGTCCAGCTCCTGGAGCGCCGATACGGCGAGGACCTCCCGGAGGAGGCGCGGGAGTACATCGAGTTCGCCCGGGACGGGGTCGAGCGCATGGACGCCATCGTGAAGGACCTGCTCTCCTACGCGCAGTTGCAAAGCGGTGACGGGCACGCGCGCCTCGTGGACCCAGAGCAGGTGCTGGCGTCGGTGCTCGCGGACCTGGACGGGACCATCGAGTCCACCGGCGGCACCGTCCACGTGGAGGAGGCTCTCCCGGTGGTGGAGGTGGACCCCACGCACCTGGCGCAGGTCCTCACGAACCTCCTCTCCAACGCGTTGAAGTTCCACCGCCCCGACGTCCCCCCGGAGGTGGAGGTGGACGCCCGGGAGGAGGACGGGATGGTGGCCTTCCGCATCACCGACAACGGCATGGGCATCCCGGAGCGCCACAGGGACCGTGTCTTCGACATCTTCCAGCGCCTCCACCCCAAGTCCGGTGCCGACGGCACCGGCATCGGCCTCGCCATCGTGAAGCGCATCGTGGAGAGCTACGGCGGGGAGGTCAGCATCGAGACCGCTCCCGGCGGGGAGGGGACCACGTTCCGGTTCACGTTGCCCGCGGCACCATGACCACGACGTGACCCTCCGGGGGGCTCGTGGGGCGGGGAGCCGTGCTACAAGAAACCTTATGAAGCCCTCCTCAAGCTGGGGGCTCCATGAAGCGCGCGCTTCCCCTCATCCTCGCGCTCACGCTCGTGCTCCCGGGCGCCTCCATCATCCCGGGAGCGGCAGCCCAGAGCCCTCCCGTGAGCAGCACCGCCGGACCCGCGAAGGCCTACCCCACGTACCCCGTGCTCACGGCGGAGCTCCGGGGTATGGCCACCGAGCACAAGGACATCCTACGGCTCCACAGCGCGGGGCAGTCCAGCGCCGGCTTCGACCTGTGGTGGGTGGAGGTGGCGAACTTCGAGGACGAGGACCGGAAGCCCCTGGACGAGCGGGAGGTCCTCTACATCGACGGGGGCACCCACGCCAACGAGTACATCGGCGTCATCTTCACCATGCACGCGCTCCGGGAGCTCGTGGAGGGGTACGGGGAGAACGACACCGCCACATGGATCGTGGAGAACCGCCACACCGTGGTGCTGCCCCTGGTGAACCCCGAGGGGAGCATGAACGGGGTGGGCCGCCTCAACGACAAGGGCGTGAACATCAACCGGAACTTCCCCGTGGGATGGTACGACGTGGACGAGACCCCCGTGGTGAACAACCCCGGACCCTACCCCGCCAGCGAGCCCGAGACCCGGGCGGTCATGGGCGTGTGGGAGGAGGTGGACCCCGACTACGTCCTCAGCATCCACTGCTGCGGCAACCTCTGGCTCTACCCCTACGGCATCGAGGGCCGCCACGCCCACCCCGACGACCGGCAGGTGTACGAGAGCATCTGCGACGAGGTCCTGCACGATGTGCGGGAGGACTGCGGCGAGACCTGGAGCACCATCTACCCCGCCAGCGGCATCACGAGCGACAGCGGGTACGAGCTCACGGGCGCCAACAGCTGGAGCTTCGAGATGAGCGGCCGCAACAGCAAGGGCTTCCCCTGGGGGCCGCCAGCGTACACGGAGCAGATCGAGGAGATGGAGCGGGAGTCCTGGCGTGCCCTCCAGCACGCGTTCCTGAACGTGCACCTCTACGGTGCGAACCTCCAGGCTGTGGACGTCCACGGGGAGGACGAGGGTCTGGTGCTGGACCTGGAGAACGTGGGCTGGGGCAACCTCACCGACGCCACCGTCACCGTGGTGGACGACCGCGGTGAGGAGCGCACCGTCACCGTGCCCGGCGTGGCCGCCGGCAACGCCACGAGCGTGCTCCTGCCCGAGCCCCTGAGCGAGGGCGAGCACCAGGTCACGATCTCCTACAAGAAGCGGCCCCTGGACGACAAGCGCGGCCTCCACCGGTACGTCCTCACCCTGCCCACCGAGGGTGAAGCGAGCCTCGAGAACGGCACCGTGGAGGACGGGGTGGACCTCCAGGCCACCGGCGGCGCGAGCGCCGCCGGCGCCACGGGTGCCGAGGTGCCCGTGCCCCCGGCCCTGTCCCTGGTGGCGCTCGTGGCGGCGGGGCTCGTCCTCCGGCACCGGCGGGGTCGCACGTAGCGGACCCGGCCCCATGGCGGCGCGGGGAGGTTACGATCCGTCGCCGGGGAGGTCCGTCTCGATCTCCTGGCGGAGCGCCCACAGGAGGCTGAGGTACTCACAGGGCACCCCCTCCACCGCGTCGTCATCCGCCTCCGCGCGGCACCACGTCCCCACGGTGGTGTGGCTCACGTCGATGCCCAGGTGGTTCGTGAGAGCGTCGGCGAGGAGCCGGTAGCTGGCGTCGGTCTCCCCCCGAACCCTGCGCACCGCCGCCCGCACCGCATCGTCGGGCCGTCTGTCCTCGGCACCGGGCACGAACCCCTTGCCGCAGCGCTCGCACCGGAACCTCCGCCGGGGCTCCCCGTCCACGGTGCGGAGACCGTGGGCCACCACGCGGTCCTCCCGCTCGCACTCGGGGCAGGGTGGCCGCTCCACGCTCCGGGGACGACCTACACGGCTCATACGTTCCCATCTACAAGAAGCTATATAAGTTCTCGATGGGGATGTTGAGGTGATGACGCGTCCCACGCCCAAGGCGTTGGACCGGCTCCGCATCCTCAACCTCATCGGTGAGGAGATCGGCCGCGCCGTGCAGGAGCTCTACAACGAGGTGGCAGAGGACCCCGACGCGGGGTTCCACTTCCCCACAGGCCCGGAGGCCGCCCGGAACGCAGGGTACCTGGAGGAGGAGATCGCGTGGCTCCCGGATGCGGCGCTGGAGCGCTTCGCCGGTGTGGGCAACCCCCTCCAACAGGTACATCTCGAACCGGGAGAGCATGTGCTCGACCTCGGGTGCGGCGCCGGCACCGACCTGCTCATCGCCGCCCGCGCCGTGGGGGACGACGGGATGGCGGTGGGGATGGACGCCACCGAGGCCATGGTCCGCGTGGCCCGAAGCGCCGCCGACGAGGCGAACCTGGGGAACGTGGAGGTCGTGGAAGCCCGCGCCCCCGACCTGGACCCGCCCGGGCCACCCTACGACGTGGTGACGAGCAACGGCGTCCTCAACCTCGTGCCGGAGAAGGAGGCGACCCTGGAGCGCCTGGTGGACCTCATGGCGCCCGGCGCGCGCCTGACGCTCGCCGACATCGTGCTGGAGGTGCCGCCCAGTGCCGCGTGCCGCGCCGACGCGAGCCTCTGGGCGGAGTGCCTCGCGGGCGCCTTCACGGAGGAAGCCTACCGGGAGGCGCTGGAGGACGTGGGCTTCGAGGATATCACGGTGCACGGGCGCCGGGACTACTTCGCCACCAGCCCCTCCGAAACCACCCGGGAGATCGCCGAGGACCTTGGCGCCTTCGCCTGGGTGCTCACCGCCCGCGCCCCCTGACGCGGGGGTTTCCACGACCGAAGCCTTCAAGTGTTCTTCACGGACCCGTCCAGGACCGCGGGGTTGAGGTTTTCCACCCCGGGGGGTTTCCACCTCCGCGTGCTTCAAGGATTTCTCACTTGGGCTTTCCGAACTTGACACCCTCATGGTCCCTCGCACCTAATGGGGACCCATGGCACCAACGAAGACCGTGGACGAAGCGCCGGATCCCGCGGACCTCCGCGAGAACGTCACCGACATGTACACGACCGTGGCCGACGACCCCAGCGGGGACCTCCACTTCCCCGTGGGCCGGAAGGCCGCGGAGTTCGTGGGCTACCCCGCCAGCGACCTGGACCCCCTGCCCCACGAGGCGCTCCGGAGCTTCGCCGGCGTGGGCTACCCCTTCCTCGCGGAGGCCATCCAACCCGGCGACACCGTCCTCGACGTAGGCTCCGGAAGCGGCACCGACCTCCTCATCGCCGCGGACCGCGTGGGGGAGAGCGGCCTCGCCCTGGGCCTCGACATGACCACCGCCATGCTGAGCCGGGCCCTGGCGAACATCCGCGCCGTGGACGCCCACAACGCCATGGTGCTCCACGGGGACGCCGGCGAGCGCATCCCCCTCCCGGACGCGTCCGTGGACGTCGTCACCAGCAACGGCGTCGTGAACCTCGTGCCGGACAAGGAGGCGGCCTTCCAGGAGGTCCACCGCGTCCTCGCTCCCGGCGGGCGCCTCCAGCTCGCGGACATCGTGGTGAACAAGGCGATCCCCGACGCCGCCCGGTGCGACGGGGAGCTGTGGGCCGCTTGCATCGCCGGTGCCATCCTCCAGGAGGACTACCTCGACGCCATCCGCGCCGCCGGGTTCCAGGACGTGGAGGTCCAGCACCGGCTGGACTACTTCTCGGCCGCACCGCGGGAGGACGCCCGGGAGACCGCCGCGCACTACGAGGCCGAAGCCCTGGTGGTGACCGCCCGGAAGGACGCGTGAGCTCCGCAACCGCCCCGGAGGGGTCGAGACCCCTCCATCCCTGCATACGCCTCAACCCAACGACACCAAGGAGAGAACCGCCATGACCCAGACCGACACCGCGACGAACGTGAACGGAGTAGACGTGAGCAAGCTGACGAAGACCATCGAAGCCATCCAGGGCGACCCGGACCTGGCCCGCTTCCAGTTCCGCGCCACCAGCACGTGGCAGGGTGGAGGCCGGACCGAGACGGAGATCCAGGGGTTCTACGGCGCCGGTGGCGAGGACATCAGCCGGGAGGAGCCCTTCGTCCTCGTGGGCGACGAGCCCCCGGTGCTCCTGGGGGAGAACGCCGGCCCCAACGCCGTGGAGACCGTGCTCCACGCTCTGGCCTCGTGCCTGGCCGTGGGCTTCGTGTACAACGCCGCCGCCAAGGGCATCGAGGTGGAGTCGCTGGACTTCGAGATCGAGGGTGACCTCGACCTCCACGCGTTCCTCGGCCTCTCGGAGACGAAGCGCCCCGGGTACGAGGGTATCCGCGTGAACTACAGCGTGGAGGCCGACGCACCCCGGGAGGACCTCGTGGAGCTCTGCGAGTACGTGCAGGAGACCTCCCCCGTGGTGGACGTGCTCCGCAACCCCGTGCCCGTGACGGTGAGCCTGGGGTCCTGAGGGCGCCGGCGCCACCGGGTTGCCGCGGCGACGCGGCACCCGGGCCCCCTTTTCCTCCCCTCCACCCCCGACCTATAGGCAACTATAGGTGCCGGGTGCGGCCTCGCCCGGCGGTGGGCACGCCGGGCACAAGAAACCTTATGAGCCCTCCGTGGAAGTCCCGTCCATGCGTGCTTCCTCCACCCCCTCGCGGGGCCTCGCGGCCCTGGCGGGGCTCCTCCTCATCCTGCCCGTGGCCGGTCTCCTGCCGGGAGCGGCGGCCCAACCTCCACCCCCTGTAAGCAGCGAGGCCGGACCCGCCACCGTCTACCCCACGTACCCCGTGCTCACGGCGGAGCTCGAACGTCTCGCCCACGACCACCCCGATATCCTGCGCCTCCACAGCGCCGGCACCACGGACCGCGGCCTGGAGCTGTGGTACGTGGAGGTGGCGAACCTCGAGGACGCCAACCGCACGCCCCTGGAGGAGCGTGAGGTCCTGTGGGTGGACGGCGGCACCCACGCCAACGAGTACAGCGGCGTCATGTTCGTCATGCACCTGCTGCGATGGCTCGCGGAGGGGTACGGCGTGAACGACACCGCCACGTGGATCGTGGAGGAGCGCCACACCTTCATCATGCCGCTCCTGAACCCCGAGGGGAGCCTCAACGGCATCGGGCGCCTCAACGGGAACCTCGTGAACATCAACCGCAACTACCCCGTGGGGTGGGGCGACCTCGCGGAGAGCCCCGTCTTCAACAACCCGGGCCCGTACCCCGCAAGCGAGCCCGAGACCCGGGCCGTCATCGAGCAGTGGGACCGCCTCCAACCCGATTACATGGCGAGCATCCACTGCTGCGGGAACCTCTGGCTCTACCCCTACGGGATCGAGGGTGTGGACCCCCACCCGGACGACGGCCCCATGTACGAGCGCGTGTGCCGCGAGGGCTTCCCCACCGTGGTGGAGGACTGCGGCCCCATCTGGAGCACCATCTACCCCGCCAGCGGCTCCAGCGTGGACACCGCCTACGAGCGCACCGGCGCCGTGAGCTTCGGGTACGAGATGAGCGGGCGGGAGGCCCAGCTCTTCTGGGGTCCGCCGGCCACCACGAGCGACATCGAGGAGATGGAGAGCGAGTCCTGGCGCGGCTTGCTCCATGCCTTCATGAACGTCCACAGGTTCGGGGCGCACCCCGAGGTGGCTGTGGCGAGCACGTCCACGGACACCGTCACGTTCACCGTGCAGAACACGGGATGGGCCAACCTCACGGAGGCCCGGGTGAGCGTGGTGGACGCCCAGGGCCTGGAGCAGACGGTGCACGTGCCATCCCTCGCCCCGGGCGCCACCGCGGACGTCACCCTCCCCGGCACCTACGCGCCGGGGGAGCACGACCTCACGGTGACGTACCGCAAGCGCCCCCTCGCGCCCCTCCACAGCGTCTCCCCGGGCCTCGCGGTGGCGGGGACCGCGGAGGGTCTGGTGGCGAGCGTCGGCGGCACCGTGGCGGACCTCCGCCCCGCCGGCGGCGTCAACGCCGAGGCCGCGGGGGACGCGGAGGTGCCCACGGCGCACGTCGGCCTCGTGCTGGTGGCGGCGGTGCTCGCGGGGCTTGCGGTGGGACGGCGCCGGGACCTATAGGTACCTATAGGTGGGGGTGGGACCGACCCACCTAAACCCCATGGGTCCCCTCCCAACGCACCGTGCCCGACCACTTCGTCTACATCATCGAATGTGCCGGCGGCACCCTTTACACCGGGTACACCACCGACGTGGAGCGCCGGGTGGAGGAGCACAACGCGGGCGAGGGTGCCAAGTACACGCGGGGCCGCACGCCGGTGACGCTCAGGCACGTGGAGGCCTTCAACTCCCGGAGCGAGGCCATGCGGCGTGAAGCGGAGATCAAAAGCTGGTCCCGCCGGGCGAAGCTGCGCCTCATCCGGAGGACCGCGGAGCGATAGGGGACGGAGGGGGAGGAGAGGAGGGAGAAGGGAGGGCGGGGGGTTGCGCCGGCTATGGGCCCACCGTCAGCGGCACCGGGGTGTACGCGGAGCCCTCGACCGCCGGGAGCACCAAGCGGGTGCCGTCCTCGCCGCCGTGGAACGTGACCTCACCGGGTTCGCCGGGTTGCACCACGGCCCAGTCGATGGGTTCCGCGGCCCGGAGGACGAGGCGCACGTCGTGACCCTCCTGGATGGTGGCCTCCGTGGGGAGGAAGGGCAGGCGCATGCTGAGGCGCTCGCCGGGGCTGGCGGGATGGTACTCGGTGTGGCCCTCGCGGTGGGCGAGGTTCGCCATACCCCACGTGAGGAGCTTCCAACCGGGTTGGTCGTCGCCGCGCTCGTAGAGGAAGGCGGCTACGTGGGCGTTCTCCGAGCTCTCGAGCGTCACCGCGAGCTCCAGCCCGGCCTCCCCCGCCAGGTGGATATCGCTCACGGCGGTGCCCTCGAGGCCCAGCACCGTGCCCGCGTCCCCCAGGAGGTCGTCGCCGAGGCCCGTGGGGTCCATGCGGACCGTGGCGCTCGCCTCCGACGCTTCGGTCCCGATGCTCCCCTCGCCGAAGGCGGGGTAGAGCGTGACGTCGCTCGCGTCCTGGGGCGGCCACGTGTCGCCGGTGCGGTACTGGGCCTCGTCGGTCTGCACGTGGACGTCGGCCACGGCGTCGAAGCCGAGGTCGCGGCCCTTCACGTGGGCGTCCATCCACGCGAGGAGGAGCGTGTCCTGGTCGCCGCGGACGGCGTACTGGTGGCTCCAGTGCCCGAAGAGCCCGAGCTTCGGCGAGGTGATCTCGTTGAACCACCCGGGCACCATGGCGGACTTCACGTTGGGGTCCTCGAACCCGTGCTCGTAGAGCACCGCAGCCTCGATGTCCCCTGCGCCGAGCTTGAAGTCCCGCTCCTCGTAGAAGTCGTCGTAGACGGCGCGGGGGTCGTTGGCGCGGGCGGTGAGGGTGGGGTCGCAGAGGCCGTTCCCGTGGTTCACGGCGGTGGCCAGGGGGTCCTCAGGTTGCACCTGGGCCGGGGTGCCCACGAGGGCCTGGTACGCCACGGGCGAGAGGAGGTTCTCGCCGTTGGGCACGCCGCCGAAGTGCCAGTCCTCGTAGGCGCTGACGACGGCGGCGACGCTGGCGATGGCGTCCAGGTGCTCCGGCGCCTGCACGGCGGCCTGCACCGGGGTGGTGCCCACGTAGCTCACCCCCACCATGCCCACGTGCCCGTCGCTCCACGCCTGGTCCGCGATCCACTCCACGAGCACGGCCTGGTCCTTCTGCTCGTTGGGACCCCACACCTCGACGCAGCCGCCGGACTCGCCGAAGCCGCGGACGTCGGCGATGACGACAGCGTACCCGCGGGGCACCCAGTCCCGGATGAGCTCGTCGTAGGGGCGCTCCCCGGCGGCGCGGTCGCCGTCGGTGTAAGGGCTGCTCACGAGGATCGTCGGCACGGGCCCCTCCACGTCGGGGCGCGTCACCTCCACGTGCAGCGGTTCGCCGTCGTGGCTCTCCACCTTCTGCACCTCCGTCTCCAGCGCGTCGTGCTGGGGCATGCTGAGCTCGCTCAGGTTCAGCTTGGCCACGGGACCGTCCAGGGGCCGCGTGAGGAGGTCGATGTGGACGAGGTCCGCCGTCTCAGCCTCGCCGACGATGTACGACTCCCACGTGGTGGGGAGGGGGTCGAGCGCCGTGAGGCCCGTGCAGCTCGCGGTCCCCGTCACGCCCTGGTTCCAGGATCGGAGGAGCTGGTACTCGCACCGCCCGTTCCTGCTCTCAGCGTGGCGCATGTACGTGAGGACGCTGGTGCCCTCGGGCACCTCGGCGGTGGCGCGCACCATCGTCGTGCCCTCGGGGATCGTGATCTCCTCCTGGAGGGGAAGCTCCACGTCCTCGAAGACGAGGCGCACGCCCTCCTCCAGGGGCACCGCCTCGGCGCCCTGGGGCACCTCGACGGCGCCCAGGTCGAGGACGGGGGTGTTCGTGGCGCTCGCGGGGTCCACCGTGTCGGGGCTCACGCACCCCGCCAGGGCGGAGGTCAGGATCAAGAGGGTGGCTGCCAGGCCCAAGCCGCGCATGCTCGTCGAGTGGGGGAGGAGCCTCTTGAGGCTTTCCCCCCACCAACCACGCATCGGTGCCTCCCCTTCCCGCATCACAACCCTTAACCACCCGTCGCGGCATCCCGCGGCGGGATCCCCATGTCGCGCAAGCGGTTCACGGAGGAAGAGGTCCTGGACTACCACGCCCGGGACCCCCCGGGCAAGATCGCCGTGCGCTCTACCAAGCCCACGAGCACGCAACGGGACCTCAGCATCGCGTACAGCCCCGGCGTGGCCGTGCCCTGCGAGGTCATCGCCGACGACCCTGACGCCGCCTACAGGTACACGACGAAGGGGAACCTCGTGGCCGTGGTCACCAACGGCACCGCCGTCCTGGGCCTGGGGAACATCGGTGCCGCCGCCGGGAAACCCGTCATGGAGGGGAAGGGCGTGCTCTTCAAGGAGTTCGCCGACATCGACGTCTTCGACCTGGAGATCGACAGCGAGGACCCCGAGGACGTCATCCGCACGGTGAAGCTCCTGGAACCCACCTTCGGCGGCGTGAACCTCGAGGACATCAGCGCGCCCGAGTGCTTCGAGATCGAGGAGACCCTCAAGCGTGAGATGGACATCCCCGTCTTCCACGACGACCAGCACGGCACCGCCATCATCGCCGGCGCCGCGCTCCTCAACGGGTTGGAGGTGGCGGGGAAGGACCTCGCGGACGTGGACATCGTCTTCAGCGGCGCCGGCGCCAGCGCCATGGCCACCGCCCGCTTCTTCGAGACATTGGGCGCCGACCCCCAGCGCTTCACCATGGTGGACAGCCAGGGCGTCATCCACGCGGGGCGGGAGGACCTGGACCCCTACAAGGAGCAGTTCGCCCGTGAGACCCCCCACCGCAGCCTGGCGGAGGCCCTGGTGGACGCCGACGTCCTCGTGGGCCTCAGCGTCGGCGGCCTCGTCACGCAGGAGATGGTGGGGACCATGGCCGACACCCCCCTCATCTTCGCCATGGCCAACCCCACGCCCGAGATCGCGTACGACGATGCGAAGGCGGCGCGGCCCGACGCCATCGTGGCCACCGGCCGCAGCGACTACCCGAACCAGGTGAACAACGTCCTGGGCTTCCCCTCCATCTTCCGGGGGGCGCTGGATGCCCGGGCCAAGGCCGTGAACAAGGAGATGAAGCGGGCTGCCGCCCACGCTCTCGCGGACCTCGCCAAGGAGGACGTGCCCGACGACGTGCTCCTCGCCTACGGCACCGAGGTGATGCAGTTCGGGCCCGAGTACCTCATCCCCAAGCCCCTGGACGACCGCGTGCTCCTCTACGTGGCCCCCGCCGTGGCCAAGGCAGCCATGGAGAGCGGGGTGGCGCGGCGGGAGCTGGACCTCGACGCGTACCGGGACGAACTGGAGGCGCGGTTGGGGAAGGACCGGGAGATGATGCGCCTCATCACGAACAAGGCCAAGCGGGACCCCAAGCGCGTGGTCTTCCCCGAGGGGGAGCACCGCCGCATCCTCCGGGCGTGCCAGATCCTCCACGACGAGGGTATCGCGGAGCCCGTGCTCCTGGGCCGACCGGAGAAGGTGGAGGCCCGGAAGGAGGAGCTGGGGCTCACCTTCCCCGCGCCCGTGGTGGACCCCTACCGGTCGGAGGAGCTCGACGAGTACGCCCGGGAGCTCCACGAGCTCCGGCGACGGAAGGGCGTGACCCTCAACGAGGCCCGGGAGCTCCTGCGGTCCAACCGCACGTACTGGGGCTCCCTCATGGTGCGCCGCGGCGACGCCGACGCCCTTGTGGGGGGCCTCACCATGCACTACCCCGACGCGCTCCGCCCATGCCTGCAGGTGGTGGGGATCCGGGAGGGCGTGCGGAAGGTCGTGGGCCTCTACATGATGACGATCCAGCGGAAGGTGCTCTTCTTCGCCGACGCCACCGTGAACATCGAGCCCAGCGCCGAGGACCTGGCGGAGATCGCCATCCAGGCCGCCCACGTGGCCCAGGAGTTCGAGGTGGAGCCCCGCATCGCCATGTTGAGCTTCAGCAACTTCGGAAGCACCGACCACCCCCTCGCGGGGAAGGTGGCGAAGGCCACGGAGCTCGTGCGGGAGCGTGCGCCGGAGCTGCAGGTGGACGGCGAGATGCAGGCCGACACCGCCATCGTGGAGGAGATCCTCGAGGAGACGTACCCCTTCGCGGAGCTGGAGGGGCCCGCCAACGTCCTCATCTTCCCGGACCTGGAGGCGGCGAACATCAGCTACAAGCTCCTGCAGCGCCTCGCCGACGCGGAGGCCACCGGCCCCATCCTCTCGGGGCTGAAGCAACCCTGCCACGTGCTCCAGCGCGGCGACCACGTGCACGACGTCGTGAACATGGCGGGCATCGCCGTGGTGGAGGCCCAGCGCATGGCGGAGGGAGACGACCTCCCCGGGCAGTGAACGGGTCACGGCCGGACGCGGGCGGTAACTACAAACCCCCTCACCGGCCTAGGCCCACCCATGGGACGGTACACCCCCGCGTGGGCCATGGGCTTCGCCCTGGGAGCAAGCACCCTCGTCCTGGGCTTCGCCCTGAGCCACGATATCGTGCTCCTGGGTGGGGCCGTGGTGACGCTGGGGAGCCTCGCCGGGCAGTCCTTCCTCCCGGGGCCTCCCACGGAGGAGGAGCGGGAGCGGGACCGGGAGGTGCGGGACGAGGCCTCCCAGGAGGTGGAGCCCCAGGGCCTCGAGATCGTGGAGGAAACCCCGGAGGACGACACGCCCGAGCGAGGGGAGGAGCAGGAGCCCCAGCAGGACATCGGTGGGGACGACCAGGAGGCACCGGAGGCCTCGAGCGCGCGTCCCACGGAGTTCGGTTCCCGGGGCTCCGGCAACGGGGTGACCCGGGGGAAGTGCGGGAACTGCGGCACGCGGTTGAAGCTCAGCGACCGCCGCCCGGTGAAGGCCATCTGCCCCCAGTGTGGGCGGAGCCGCGTCCTCGGATCCTGAACCCCCGGGAGAACCTCGTCGCTTGGACCATCCTACATCGCGCCACGGACCCGTAGGGACCTATAGTCACCTATAGGCCCCTATAGGTCAGGGGACGAGGGGTAGGAGAAGGAGGAGGATCAGGGGGAAGGAGAGGGGGCCCGTGGGAGCAGGGACGGGGAGCCTACACCCATTCCGCGTCGGTGCCCGTGACCTTCTGCAGGGTCTCGCCGAGGACGTCGCCGCTGTGGGCGTCCACGCGGATGGTGCCGTTCTGCCCCTCAAGGCGCCACACGGGGAGGTACCACGTGCCCTGGGGGTCGAGGCGGATCTCGTCGAGGTCGGGGGTGACGCGACGCGTCTCCATGATGCTCACGTTCCCGTCGTCGTTCTCCACCTCGATGTCCCGGGTGAGGGCGGTCTTGAGGTGCTTGCGAGCGCGCTTCTCCGCCGTCTCTTGACCCAGGTCCCCGTCCAGGAGCCGGGCGCCCTCGGGGGCGCCGTCGCTGAAGCGGGGAGCCTCGAGGCTCACCACCTCCTCGTTCACCGCGTTGAGGAGGAGCGTGCCCGTGTGGGTGCGGGTGCCCCCGCGGCCGTCGGGGAGGTCGCAGGCGTACTCGAAGGCGAGGTGCGGCACGAGCTCCAGGACGGTCTCCTGGACCTTCAGGAGCTTGGGCTGCATCTCCTTCGTCACCTCCGCCTCGTCCACGCGGACCTTCACCATGGGGGCCGCACCGGACCCGGTGCCGGTGTCCACGGCGGGCTTGGGCTCGGTGGGCACCTCCTCGATGGCTTCGTCCTCCTCCCCTTCGCCCTCGGGGGGTACGGAGGCGTCGATGATGTCGGACCCGCCCTCGGCCCCGGCGGGAGCCTCGGAGGGGGTCGCGTCGGCGGTCTGGGGCTCGGTGGCGGCGGGTTCCGGTTCCGTCGCCGCGGGGGCGCTGGAGGAGGAGAGGAGCTCGGCGTCGGTCCCCTGGGGGTCCGCGTCGGGGTCGCGGGTCCCGCGGGACCAGGAGACGAGCACGCGTTCGTCCCGTGATTCGAGCAGGAGGGAGTCATCCACGGGTCCACGTTGGACGTCCCAACCGTCCTCCGCGAGGACCCGTGCAAGGAGCGCGTCGAGTGAGGTCATGTGCATCCCATGGGGGTGAGCCACGGGCGCGGGTTTAACGGTTTCGCAACCGTCACGCCCTCCGATGAGGCCGCGGGACCCCCTCGACGGGGGGCGCGGGGGCGCCCCGAGCGGGGGAAAGGTCCAAGTCCCGGAGCGTGCTCCCTCCACGTGATGGCGCGCTACGGCGACCTCCAGCTCTGCCGGAACAAGGCCGGTTACGAGGTGCTCCCTGAGGACGAGATGCACCTGGACCTCGACGCGGCGGAGACCACGCTGGAGGAGGCTGGATGGGAGAGCCTCGCCCACGCGGGACGCATCCTCGTGGTGGGACGGGACACCCTCGAGGTGTCGATCTTCCGGAAGGGGAAGCTCCTCTTCAAGACGAAGGAGAAGAGCGAGGCGGAGGGGGCGTGGGGGGAGCTGCGGGGCGAGCTGGGATTGTGAACAGGTAGAGAAGAAGTGGGGGGGGAAGGCAGGTCTGCCGTTCATTCTTCCCGCGACCCTCGAGCACGCCGAGGGCTCGACGAACGGTCGGACCGAGGCACGGTTCCCCGAAGGGCGCCGGCGAAGCCGGCGCGCCAGCGTTCGCTGGCAAGAAGGGGAGGAGAAGGTGGCAGCGCCACCTGCGACGAGCCCGCCGCTGTCCAGCGGACGCTGGCGGAAGCGTGCCGACGGGAGACCGTGAGGAGGGTCCGAAGGCGTGCTCAGCTTCCGCGGACCTTGCGGGCGTCACCTTGCCCGGGGCAGACGTCCTGCACGTAGAAGAAGCACTGGCGACAGTCCATGAGGTTACAGCGTTCGCCGATGATGCCGGCGTCCTTCAGCCGCTTCACCGCGTACCGGATGGTGCGGCCGGGCATCTCCATCTCCGTAAGCAGGTCCTTGTGGGTCATGGGACCCGTGTCGTTGAGCACCGAGTACACGGTGCGGGCGCTGGGCGGAAGCTCCTCCAGGGCCTGCTCGGAGGGGTCTGGCGTCGCGTCCTGGCGTGGGGTCTCCCCGAGGGGAGACGCGACCTCATGCTGCGCCATATAACGCCGTAATACGCGTGGGTAGAAAAAGGTTCCGTCGGGGCCGCGGCCCCCGCCATGAGGCCGCCTTGAGCCTCAGGATGCCGCCGGGGGTTCGTCCCACCCGTCCGGCCAGAGGACGCGGTAGAGGCGCCACTCCAGGAACACGGCCACCGCCAGGGCGACGAAGAACGCGGGCCAACGCCAGGGGTCGGCCAACCGCGCGAGGACCTCCCCCACCACGAGGCCGTCCACGAGGATGCACGCGCTGAGGTAGAGCACCCGCAGGAGCTCACGCCACAGGGGCACGTGGCCGCGGCTTGCCAGACGGTGGATGTTCTCGCGTTTCCGCTCCAGCCACTTGGCCAGGTCGAAGCCGTCCCGGTCACCTCCCCGCCCCCACATGGGTCACGTCCCCTCCTCGCGGACCTCCTTGCCGCGGATGCGGGCGCGGATGCGTTGCCTGAGCTCCAGGGGGATCTCCTTCCCCGCGAAGAAGCACGCCGCCTGGTGACCCCGGCTCGCCTCCCGGGCCGCGTCGCTGGGGCCCGGCCGGGTCTCGGTGCCACCCCGCTCGACGAGGCGAGGCTCGAAGTCCACGGTGAAGGTGCCCTCCTCCTCGTCCACGTCCATGTGGTACCACTCCCCGAACTCCTGCGTCTCCTCGTCGAGGACGGCGCGCACGAGCTGCTTGGCGCGGCCGGGGTCGTCGGGGATGGGCACGGTGAACTTGCTTCGGGTGGTCTCCCAACCCGAGGACGACCCGAAGACCGCGCGGATGTCCCGCCGGAGCCCGTCGGCGCCCTCCGCCTGCGCCTCCTCCAGGCGCTCCACGAGGTCGTCCCCGCTCCAGTCGCAGATGGTCTCCGCGATGGGGCAGCGGGGGTGGAAGCGGCACCCGCTGGGGGGGTCCACGGGGCTCGGCACGTCCCCCTCCAGCAGGATGCGCTCCTGGTCCCCGGTGGGGTCCGGGTCGGGGATGGCGCTCAGGAGCGCACGCGTGTACGGGTGGAGAGGACCGTCGAAGAGCTCCTCGGTGGGTGCGAGCTCCACGATGCGCCCCAGGTACATCACCGCCACGCGGTCGCTGATGTGGTGCACCACGTTGAGCTCGTGGGTGATGAAGAGGTACGTGAGGTCGAACTCCTCCTGGAGGTCCTCCAGGAGGTTGAGCACCTGGGCCTGGACGCTCACGTCCAGGGCGCTCGTGGGCTCGTCCAGGAGGAGGAAGTCCGGGTTAAGGGCCAGCGCCCGGGCCACGCCGATGCGTTGCTTCTGCCCTCCGCTGAACTCGTGGGGGTACCGGTGCACGTGCTCGCCCTTGAGCCCCACCACGTCCAGGAGCTCCTTGATGCGGGCCGTGAGCTCCTCGCCCTCCACCACGTCGTTGATCTTCAGGGGCTCCCCCACGATCTGGTGCACCGTCATGCGGGGGTTCAGGCTCGAGGCGGGGTCCTGGAACACCATCTGCATGCGCTCCCGGAGCCACCGTTCCGTCTTGCGGTCGGGGTCGGTGATGTCCCTCCCCTGGAACGTGACGCGCCCCCCCGTGGGGTCCGTGAGGTGGAGGATGGCCCGGCCCAGCGTGGTCTTCCCGCAGCCGCTCTCCCCCACCACGCCCAGGGTCTCGCCCCGGCGGATCTGGAAGCTCACGCCGTCCACGGCCCGCACGTGGTCCTTCACGGTCTTGAAGACGCCCCCGATGACGGGGAAGTACTTCTCCAGGTCCTCGAGCTCCACCACCACGTCGACGCCGGCGAAGGCATCCCGACTAGGCATCGGCCTCCACCTCCCCCTGGCCGCCCTCGAAGCCGCTGGCCTCCGGAAGCTCCCCGCCCTCGGTCTGGTCCACGTGGTGGCAGGCCACCTTGTGGCCGGGGCTCACCTCCTCCAGGTCCGGCACCTTGCTCCGGCACACGGCCGTGGCCAGGGGGCAGCGGGGGTGGAACCGGCACCCGCTGGGCGGGTGGAGGAGGTTCGGGACGTTCCCCGGGATGATGGGCAACCGGGCGGTGCGGACGCCCACGCGGGGGATGCTCCGCAGGAGCCCGATGGTGTAGGGCATGCGCGGGTTGGAGAAGACCTCCTCCACCGTGCCCGTCTCCACGATGTACCCCGCGTACATGACGGCCACGCGGTCGCAGGTCTCGGCCACCACGCCCATGTCGTGGGTGATGAGCCAGATGGCCATGCCCGTGCGCTCCTGCAGGTCCTTCATGAGGTCCAGGATCTGCGCCTGGATCGTGACGTCCAGCGCCGTGGTGGGCTCGTCGGCGATGAGGAGATGGGGCTCGCACGCCATCATCATGGCGATCATGACGCGCTGCCGCATGCCGCCGCTCAACTCGTGGGGGTGCTGGTCCGCGATGCGCTCGGGGTTCGGGATGCCCACCTCCTCCAGCATGGCCACGGCCCGGTCCCGGGCGGCCTCGCGCCGGGCGCCCCCGGTGATCACGCTGAGGAGGCTGGGCTTGCCCTTGGCGTCCACGGCCTTGTGCTTGACGAGGGCCTCCGCGATCTGGTCCCCCACCGTGTACACGGGGTTCAGCGCCGTCATGGGCTCCTGGAAGATCATGCCGATGTCGTTGCCCCGAAGCTCCCGCATGCGCTTCTCCGGAAGCTCCAGGAGGTCCTGCCCCCGGAGCCGGATGGTGCCGCCCTCCACCTTCCCTGGGGGGCTTGGCACGAGGCCCATGGCGCTGAGGGCGGTGACGCTCTTGCCGCAGCCGCTCTCCCCCACGAGGCCGAAGGTCTCCCCCGGCTTGATCTGGAAGCTCACACCCTCCAGGGCCCGGACGGTGCCCTCGTACGTGTAGAAGTACGTCTTCAGGTCCTCCACGTCCAGGAGGGGGTCGTGACGTCCGGGTTCTTGATCGGGTGTCATGGGGGGTGTTCCTCGGTGCGTTCAGCGGCGGAGCTTGGGGTCCATCACGTCCCTGAGGCCATCACCCAGGAGGTTGAACCCCAGCACGATGACGGTGATGGCGAGCCCCGGGTACGTGACGCTCCACCAGTCCGTGGGGAAGAGCTTCCGGCCCTCGCTCACCATGAGCCCCAATTCGGCCGTGCCCGGGGGCGGTCCCAGACCGATGAAGCTCAGGCCCGCGGCGATGAGGATGGTGGCGCCGATGTCGAGCGTCGCCTGCACGATGACGGGCGCCCAGCTGTTGGGGAGCACGTGGCGGAAGATGATGCGGAGGTCGCTGGCGCCGACGCTCTTGGCAGCCTCCACGAACTGGTTCTCCCGCACGCTCAGCACCTGCCCCCGCACGATGCGGGCGTACACGGGCCAGAACACCACGGCCACGGCGAGCATGATGTTGTCCAGGCTGCGGCCCAGGGCCGCCACCACGGCCATGGCCAGGATGAGGGCGGGGAAGGCGATGACGAGGTCCGTGAGGCGCATGAGGACCTCGTCGATGCGTCCACCGTAGTACCCCGCGATGGCGCCGACGATGGTCCCAACGCCCACGCCGATACCCACCACCACGAGGCCGATGCGGAGGCTCTTCTGCGCGCCGTAGAGCACCATGCTGTAGATGTCGTTCCCGTCGCGGTTCGTGCCGAAGGGGTGCTCCTCGCTGGGTGGGAGGCGCTTCTCCTTGAGGTCCAGGCCCCAGTCCTCCACGACCCTGTCCCCGCGGTCCACGTACTGGGGGTGCTGGTTCGCCAGGAGGGGCGCGGCCGCCGCCACCACGATGACGAAGATGATGAAGGCGAGACCCAGCATGCTGAGGAGGCTCTTCCGGAAGAGGTGCCCCATGTAGCGGAGGTCCCGGAGGCGGGAGCTGTGCCTCTGGAGGAGGTCTTGCACCCATCCCTTGAGGTCTTCAGCTACCATGGTGGTTCACCCAAGCCGGATGCGGGGGTCGAGGAAGGCGTACATGATGTCCACGATGAGGTTCGCCAGCACGTAGATCACCGCCACCAGGAGCGTGAAGCCCATGATGCCGGCGTAGTCGAGGTTCAGGACGGCGGCCACGGCGTAGCTCCCCATGCCCGGCCACGCGAAGATGGTCTCCGTGAGGACAGCTCCGCCCAGGAGACCACCGAAGCTGAGGCCCAGGACGGTGACGGTGGGGATGAGGGCGTTCCGGAGCGCGTGCTTGTAGATGACCACGCGCTCGCTCAGGCCCTTGGCACGGGCGGTGCGGATGTAGTCCTCGTTCAGGACCTCCAGGAGGCTGGAGCGCGTCATGCGCAGGATGATGCCCATGCCGCCGTAGGCCAGCGTGAAGGCTGGGAGGAGGAGGTGCCACACGGCGTTGCGGAAGGTGTGCCAGTCCCCCGCCAGGGCGCTGTCCACCGTGTACATCCCCGTGACGTCCGGTGGTCTCGGCATCCCGGCGTCCAACCGTCCCAGGATAGGCACGAGGTCCAGGTGGAACCCCAAGGCCCACTGGAGCATGAGCGCCAACCAGAAGATGGGCATGCTCACGCCGGTGATAGCCACGAAGCGCGTGACGTGGTCCAGGATCTTGTCCTGGTTCGTGGCGCTGAGGACACCGGTGAAGATCCCCCCCACGGTGACGATGAACATGGCGGCCATGGTGAGCTCCAGCGTGGCTGGGAACGCTCGCCAGAGGGCATCGGCCACGGGCTCGTTGCGGATGAGGCTGAAACCGAGGTCGCCATGGAGGAGGTCCTCCATGTAGATCATGTACTGCTTCCAGAGCGGTTCGTTGAGGTTGAGACGCTCCCGGATGGCCTCCACGCGGGCCTCGTCGCACTTCTGTCCACAGTAGGCTCGGGCCACATCGCCGGGGATGACGTGGGCAAGTCCGAAGGTGATCATGCTCACGCCCAGCATGACCGGGATGAGCAGGAGCAACCGGCGGATGATGTAGTCACCGAGCTTCGCCATGGATGGTCTGCCTCGCGATGGTCGTGCTCACCGCAGGGTGCCTGATGTATCGTCAGATATAGAGGGAGAAGGAGGGGAGGCCCCGGCGAGGGGTCCCCCCTAGGGGTGCCGCGGTGGTGGCGCTCAGCCTTCCACCGTGGATTCGGTCTGGAACAGCCCCAGGGTCACCGTGAAGGTGGGCTCCTCGATGACCGTGATGCCGCTCTCGCCCTTCAGCTCCTCCACGCGCTCCGTGGGCGTGGTGATGAGGTCCGCGTCCCCGTTCTGAAGGCTCAGGATGCGGCTGTTCGCCTCGTCCACCTTCTGGATGACGGCGCGGGAGAGGTCCGGCGCATCGCCCCAGTAGTCGTCGTTGCGGACGAAGGTCGTCTCGCTGCCGGGCTCCCAGCTCTCCAGCTCGTAGGGGCCCGTGCCCACCGCGTGGTCACGGAAGTACGCGGAGCAACCCCGGCTCGCCTCGTCGGGGTAGGCGCCGGTGGCGTTGGGCGAGGGCATGCCGCCGTTGGCCTCGCAGGTCTCCCAGTCCGTGATGTAACCCACGCTGTACGCGATGGCGGGCAGGAACGCGGGGCTGGGGTTCTCGAGGTGGAACGTCACCGTGGTGTCGTCCACCCGCTCCACGCCGCTGGCGTTCACGAAGTCCGAGATCAGGTGCGCGACGCCGCTGTCGGGGCTGTCGTACGTGATGACGCGCTTGAAGTGCATCTCCACGTCCGTGGCGTCGAAGGTGTTGCCGTTGTGGTACGTCACGCCCTCACGGAGCTGGAACGTGATGCTGGAGCCGTCGTCGCTCCACTCCCAGCTCGTGGCGAGGCTCGGCTGCAGGTCCTTGGCGTTGTCGCCCTCGTACGTCACGAGGCCCTCGTACACCTGGCGTTGCACGTCGTTGGACGCGCTGTCCCAGGCGTCGGCGGGGTCGAGGTTCTTGGCGTCGCCGAAGGTCTGGTAGACGAACGTGTCCGGGTTCTTGGCGCCGTCGGCCTTCGAGTAGTCCGCGAAGTACGGGTACTTCACGGGGTTGTACTCCAGACCCTGCACCCAGCTACGGTAGGTGATGGCCGTGGTGGCCTGACCCACGTAGATCAGGTTGGGTTCCTGCATGTACAGGTCGTAGGCGTCAGCGTACGCTTGGTCGCGCTCCGCCGGCGTCTGGGCGAAGCGGGCATCGTCCAGGAGCGCGTCGAGCTCCTCGTTCTGGTAGTTCGTGTTGTACACGTCGACGCTGCTGTGGGCGAAGTTGTACCAGTAGTTGTCCGGGTCCACGTAGTCGGGGGCCCAGCCGAGGAACATGATGTCCCAGTCGGTGCCGCCGAACATGCGCTCCAGGTACTGGGGCCAGTTCTCGCCGGTGACCTCGCTGCTGATACCGAAGTCCTGGAGGTCCTGCTGGTAGAGGCGGGACATCTGCTCGCGCTCGGTGTTGCCCTGGTTGTAGTAGATCTGCAGGGTGGCGCCACAGAAGTACTCGCCGTTGGAGTCCTGGAGGTACCCGGCGTCCTCGAGGATCTGCGCAGCCTTGGTGGGGTTGTACTCGAAGAGCGGCTCCCCGTTGTTCTGGGTGTCGTAGTGGGGGAACCCTTGCGGGATCGGTCCAGGCAGGGGTGCACTGTACCCGTTGTACACGTCCGCGTGGACGGTCTCGTAGTCCAGGAGGTAGCTCAACGCCACCCGCACGGCCGGGTCACCCATGATCTCGTCATGGGGTGTCGGGCCGTCCTCGCAGCTCGCGAGGTCTTGGTCCCCGTCGCCGTTGTCGCCACCGCCGCCGGTGTCGCCGCCGAGGCAACCCAGGAGCGGGGTGGTCATCAGGATCAGGCTCATCAGCAGGATCGTCTTCTTATTCACGGTGCGTTCCCCCCGTGTGGAGACGGTAGGTTGGCCGGCCCCTTCGGGTGCGGTCGAAATATCAAACGGAGGGTCCCCCTTATTATAGTGTACCGCTAATGCTCCCGTTGCGTTGGAAGCCATTCGGGGGGTAATAGAGGTAGATTGAAATAATGGAGGCGATATTCGCCCCTCCCGTCATATCGACGAACGGGGGTGTGTTCCGGCACCCGCCAGGGACCGGTGGGTTCTTCCCACGCCACGACCCTCGACGCCACCATGGCCACCGGCACCCCCGAGGACCTCGTGGCGACCACACGGACCCTCGTCGAGCGAGCGCCCGAACCCGCCACGGCCCTCTCCGCCTGCCGCCACGAGCTCGAGGAGGCGAGCTTCCGCTGCACCACCCTGGACGACGGCGCCGACGGGGTCCTGTGGGCCCGGCGCGGACGCCGCCCCACCATCGCCCTCGCCGGTCACGTCGACGTGGTCCCCGTGGGCGATCCCGACGCCTGGACCCGGGACCCCAGGGGAGGGGTCCTCGACGACGGCCGCGTGTACGGCCGCGGCACCTCGGACATGCTGGGGGCCGTCGCCTGCTTCCTCACCCTGGCCGAGGCACGTCCCGACCTGGACCTGGCGGTGGCCCTCACCACCGACGAGGAGACCGGCATGGACGGTGCCAGGCTCCTCGCCGAGAGCGGGCTCCTCGACCACCTCGACGCCCTCGTCCTGGGGGAGCCCACGGACCTCGCCTTGGGCCTCGCCCACAAGGGCGGCCACTGGAGCACCATCACGACCCGGGGCCGGAACGCCCACGCCAGCATGCCCGAGGAGGGTGAGAACGCCCTGGAGCACATGGGCACCGTCCTCGAGCGCCTCCGGAACCTGGAGCTTGGGGGTTCCCACCCGCTCCTCACCCCCGCCACCGTCGTCCCCACGGTGATGGAGGCCGGCAACGCCGACACGTGGAACCAGGTGCCCGCCCGAGCGCAGCTCAAGGTGGACGCCCGCTTCCCTCCGCCCCTCACCGCGGACCAGGTCACCCACGCTCTCCAGGAGGCCCTGGACGACCTCCCAGCCAACGTGGATGTGAGCCTCGAGTTCCCACCCTTCCAGGCGGACCCCGGGGACCGCCTCGTGGAGGTGACCACCGAGGCGCTGACGGCGCAGGGCCGCACCCTCCAGCACGTGGGCTTCCCCTACGGCACCGAAGCGAGCCGTTACCAACGCGAGGACCTCGACATCGTGGTGATCGGCCCCGGCGAGGCCGAGCTCGCCCACACCCCCAACGAGTCCGTGCCCCTCCGGAACCTCGAGGACGGGCTCGCCGCGTACACGCGCATCGTGGAAGCCTACCAACCCGGGGAGGCATCCGGGTGACGGTGCCAGAGACCCCCACACGCGCCCACCTCGCAACCCCCGCCATGGTCGTGGCCATCCTCGCCGTGAGCACCGCCGCCATCATGGTGCGCCTCAGCTCCGCCCCGCCCCTCCCCGTGGCCTTCTGGCGCCTCGCCATGGCCACGCTCATCCTCGCACCCCCCACGCTCCTCTGGCACCGGGAGGACCTGTGGGAGCTCAGCCTCCGGGACCTGGGGCTCCTCAGCCTCGTGGGCCTCGTGCTGGGCGTCCACTTCGCCACGTGGATCGCGAGCCTCTACCTCACCACCGTCGCCGCCAGCGTCGTCCTCGTCACCACCCACCCCGTCCTCGTGGGCCTCGGAAGCGGCCGCCTCCTGGGCGAACCCCTCACGAGCCGCGGCTGGCTCGGGGTCCTCCTGGCCCTGGCCGGGGCCGCCGTCATCGTAGCGGTGGACCGGGGACTCGGCATCGGGAACCTCCTGGGGGACGCCCTGGCCCTCACGGGCGCCGCCGCCATGGCCCTCTACCTCCTGGCCGGTCGCCGCGTGCGCCAGCGCCTCCCCGTGCTCCCCTACGTCCTCGTGGTGTACGGGAGCGCCACCGTGGGCCTCGCCGCCGCCACCCTCGTGAGCGGCCAACCCTTCACCGGGTACCCCCTCCGGGACTGGCTCCTCTTCCTGGGCCTCGCGGTGGTGCCCATGATCCTCGGCCACACCCTCCTCAACTGGAGCCTCGAGCACCTGCCGGCGCCCGTGGTGAGCACGAGCATCCTGGGCGAGCCCCTCGGGAGCACGCTCCTGGCCTGGCTCATCCTCACCGAGGTCCCCCCGGCGGGCACGCTCCTCGGCGGCGCCGTGGTCCTCGCCGGCATCCTCCTGGTGGCCCGCCAGGGCGTCGCCACCTGACCGACAAGGACCCTCCCCGATGCATCTACCGGCGTCGCCGGGTGAGGGCAACCGCCGCCAGGGCACCGGCCACCATGAGAACAGCGGGTCCCGAGCCCGGCACGTCCAAGAGCCGGCCCGGACCTCCCTCACCGGCGGGGCGCACCACCACGTCCTTCTGGATCACGCGCTCGTCCCACCCGTCGGAGAGGGTGAGGTTCACCGTGAAGACCCCGGCCGGGTAGAACCTGTGCGTGGTCTCGGCGCCCACCGCCCGGGCCCAACCGCTCGCGGTGTGGTCGTTGAGGTCCCACCGGAACATCACGGGATCCCCCTCGGGGTCCTCACCCGTGGCCTCGAAGCGGAACACCGTCTCCGTGGTGCCCTCCTCCGGCGTCACCGTGAAGGACCCCGTGGGGGCCTCGTTCGTCATGCGGAGCGTCACCCGCTGCACCTCGTGGTCCAGGTACCGCTCGTCGGCCGTCGTGCCCTCGCTGTCCTCGGCGAAGGTGCAGACCTCGTACGTGCCCCCCTGGTCCACGTGGTTCGAGGCGTTCACGCGATGGGACCACGGGGTCCCGTCCTCGCCGGGCACCATGACGGTGGCTCCCGGGGGGACCTCGGCGGAGGCGCGGAAGAGGGAGATCGCACCGTGGAAGTCGCTGCCTGAGGCGCTCCCGCAGGGGGACCCGTCGGGCTCGTACAACAGGGTGTAGAGGGAGACCTCCACGGGCTCCGACCCGGTGTTCCGCAGGGTGGCGTTCACGGGGTACACGTGGTCGAAGACCACGGGGTCCGGGTGCTCCACCGACACGAGCTCCACCTCGGCCGCTCCCGCCCCCGGCACGACGAGCACCAGGATGAGCATGGTTGCGACCCACGCCGGGAGCTTCCGCCAACGCATGGACCCGGGAGCGGACCACCCCACGTAAAACCCTTCCCTCACGGGACCGCTCCGCACCTACAGCAACCGTTATCACCCCATCCTCGGGATACGTGGAGCGCAGCGTACGCGTCGTGATGCCGTGAACAGGAAGCTCGCCGTCGCCGTCGTCGCGTTCCTCACCAGCATCCTGGTGCTCCAGCCTGCGGTCTCGAGCCTCCGGCCGGGGCTCGACGGGCTCGCCGGCGACCTCGCCCGGGACGGCCTCGACGCGTTCCAACCCGACGGCGACGTCCCCGACGCCGACCCCACCAACCCCTTCAGGGACGACCCCGACTTCGAGCCTCCCGGGAGCCTCCTTGGGAACGGCGGAGGGGACTTCACGCCCCAACCCGGCGCCTTCGGGGACCGGTGGAGCATGGACCGGAGCGGTGCCGTGGGGAACGTCACCGTGCAGCTCGTGTGCGACCCCGCCCTGGGCGCCATGAAGCGCCTCAAGGCCTACGACGGGCTGGAGGCGGACTACGACCTCGTGGTCAGGGACGACGAACTGCGGGCGCCCGAACCCAACCCCCGCCTCCACTACGATCAATCCTTCACGTGCACCTTCCCCGTGAACCTCCAGGGCGGGGACCCCGTCCCCATCTACAGCCCCCACCCCGAGTCCCTCGTGGAGGAGGTGCGGACCGAACCGCCCGTGGAGGACCTCAGGGTGCGCGTGGACGGCGCCGGCACCTACCACCTCCTCTCCAGCGAGACGAGGGAGGTCACCGTCACCATCACGTACCGCGCCGACGCCGCGTACTGGTTCGGTGAGGTCCCCGCGAGCCTCACCCTCGACGACATCCCGCCGGAGCGTCGACCTCCCCTTCCCCAGGAGCTGGAGGGGAAGGCCGGGCCCGTCCTCGAGGCTATGAACCTCACGGGGGAGCGGAACCTCCGCACCCTCCTCCGCACCATGCAATCGTACTTCCTGGACTTCGGCGAGGGCTCCATCCCAGGGGAGGACGAGTACCGGGACAAGTACCACGCCATCGCCCTGGGGGAGAACGGGTGCTGCCGCCACCGGGCCTTCGCCTTCCACGTCACCGCCACAAGCCTCGGCATCCCCACCCGCGTCATCGCCAACGAAGCCCACGCCTACACCGAGGCCTGGGTCCCCACCGTGGGGTGGCTCCAGCTCAACCTCGGCGGTTGCGGCAGCTACGACACCGAGGGGGACGAGGGGCAGCAGCGGTACATCGACGACGCCGACGACCCCACGCGGGACCCACCGCGGGAGGACCCACCGGAGGAGATGGTGCCCACCACCACGACCTTCACCCGCACCCCCGAGACCATCCGGAAGGGGGAACCCTTCACCGTGGAGGGGGAGGTTCGCACCCGGGAGAGCGGTGCGGGCGTCGGGGATGTCGTGGTGGACGTCTTCCTCAACGAGACCAAGTCCATCCCCGGGTACCTCGCCGGTCGCAGCCGCACCAGCTCCGACGGGAGCTTCCGCGTCACGGGCGAGGTGCCGCCCGACGCCCCCGCCGGGAGCTACCAGCTCGTGGCCCACGGCCTCCCCCACCGCGTGAACACCACGCTCTACATGGACAGCTGGAGCGACCCCCCCGTGGAGGTCACGAGCAGCACCGAGATCACCTTCCTCGGACCCCGGGACGTGGGCGTGAAGGTGCCCACCTCCCTCCGGGCGGAGCTCACGGAACCCGGCGGCACCCCCGTGCCCAACGCCCGCGTCACCCTCCAGGTGGGGGAGGGGACCACGCGCGCCGCCACCACCAACGCCGAGGGTGTGGCCACCTGGAACGTGACCTTCCCCAGCACCGGCACCGAGACCCTCATCCTCCGCTTCGCCGGGGACGAGCACCACGACGCCACCGAGAACACCACCCGGGTGGAGGTGCGGCACATGGCCATCCAGATCCCCGGCACGAGCACCCTCGTCCGCGGCGGGGACTGGAGCGTGCCCGGTCAAGTGCTCTTCGACGGCGAACCCACCGGAGGCCAGGAGGTGGAGGTCTGGGTCGAGGCCTTCGACTGGCGGAGCTTCGGCGGCGTGGAGGAGGAAACGCGAGCCGCCACCATCTGCGACGTGACGCCCCGCGGCGTCGACGGGGACGACGGGAGCTGCACCGGTCTCCAGGTGCGCACCGACACCTCCGGCAACCTCAACCTGGACCTCGCAACCCCCCGGGACCTCCCCCTGGGCACACACGAGGCCTTGTACACCATGCCCTCCCGCGTCACCACCACGTCCACGTTCCACGTGGTGGCGCAACCCACCCTCCGGTTGGACGTGCCCGACACCCCCCGACCCCACGAGGTGCTGCCCGTGGGCCTCGTGCTCCAGGACGACCATGGCGCACCCCTCCCCGGCGAGCACGTGGAGCTCGAGGTCCGCGGGGGGAACGGCAC
The DNA here is from genome assembly GCA_964505085.1 of uncultured Thermoplasmatales archaeon. Taxonomy (GTDB): domain Archaea; phylum Thermoplasmatota; class SW-10-69-26; order JACQPN01; family CAZDGP01; genus CAZDGP01. Next base: position 12,172 of record CAZDGP010000002.1, on the reverse strand, counting down.
CCGGACCTTCGTCGCCACCACCGACCCCCAGGGCGCCACCACCATCCTCGTGCCACCGGACCTCGTGCCCGAGGGCTCCCTGCACCTCACCGCCACCTACGCCGGCAGCCACACGCACCTCGAGACCCAGGGCGCCCGCACGGTGGACGTGGAGGTCCCGCTCTGGGAGCGCATCCCCCTCCAACCAGCCCTCGTGGTGCTCCTGGTCGCCACCGTCGCCGCCGGTGGCTCCCGGGCGCTCCGTGCTGCCGGCGTGGACCCCCGGGAGGTCCTGGCCAGCGCGTGGCTCCGGGTCACCCTCCGGCACCGGCCCGTGCTCCGGTTGCGCTTCCCCGACATCGACGAGGACCTCCCCGACGTCTGGGGCCTGGGGGAACCCCTCGAGGTGGTGGTGGAGGCCGCCGACCCCGCCCGTGAGGATGGGCACATCCCCCTCCGGAACCGGGACGTCACGCTCCAGCTGGACGGGGCGCAGGTGACGCTCACCACCGACGGCACCGGCACCGCCACCCACGAGATCGAGGCGACGGAGCCCCACACGCTCCTGCTCGAAGCGCACCTCCCCGCCCAGGCGGAGGAGCGCCTCGCCTCGGCCACCCGCCGGCGAACCCTCCGCATGGTGGACTACCGCCGCGAGGTGGAGGCACGGTGGGAGGCGCTCCGCGACCACGCCGCCGCCCTGGGCCTCCCGGCGGACGAGGCCACCACCCCCCGACGCCTCGGCCGCATGCTCCGGGAAGCCGGCGTCCACCCCAACGCCGTGGAAGCCGCCGTGACGCGCTTCGAGGTGTGCGACTACAGCCACCGCGACGTCACCCGGGAGGACTACGTGGCCTTCCACAGGGCCACCGAGTGGATCCGGGACGACCTCGACCGCGGGGGAGGTGCCCCCGATGCCTGAGGACGACGGAGCCCCCATGGGCCCGCGCCTCGTGCCCACGCTCGTCGCCACCCTCCTGTGGGGGGCCGCCGCCACCCTCGTGGCCCTGGGCTCCCGGAGCCCCATCCCCCTCCCCTTCATCCTGGAGCCCACACCCACCCTCGCCGTCACCGGGTTCCTCCTCACACGCGCCCTCTGGCGCATCGTGCACCGGCAACGACCCGGCCCCACCGGCGAGGTGGCTGGTCGAGCCCTCCGCGGCGCCGGTTGGGGGCTCCTGGTCCACACCGGCCTCGTCCTCGCAGGTGGTGAGCTGGCGGAGCTCGCCCTCGCTGGAGGCCTCGGCACCTTCGCCCTCATCCTCTACCGCCAGCACCGGCGCTTCCCCGAGGACGAACCCGGGGCCGGGTGGGCCCCGGCCCTCGTGGCCCTCGCCGGCCTCGCCCTCGCCACCGTCGCCGCCCTCCTCGCCATCCTCCGGTCCGGCACCCCCGGACCCCTCCAGGGACGCCTGGGCATCCTGGCCATCGTGGGGCTCGCCACCCTCGCCCTCACCCACGTGGCCCGCACCCTCGTCCAGAGCCCCCGCCCCCAGGTGGCCCGCGTGGCCCACGTCCTCGCCGCCCGCCCCCGACGCGTGCTGGGCCTCGTCCTCGGCGTCACCGGTTACCTCCTCCACCGACCCCTGGTGGACGACCAGGTGGCGTACCTCCACGTGCTCGAGTGGGGCCTGGGACTGGCGCTCCTCGGGTACAGCTTGGAGCGCTTGGGCGCCTGGTACCGCCGCGACGCCCGGGACCACCCCTGGGAGGCGCCGTGGCGCGTCCACGAGCAGGAGGTGGCGGACCTTCGGGACCCCACCGCCGAGCAGGTGGAGACCCTGACGACGCAGTTCCTCGCTGGCGACCTGCCCCCCGAGGAGTACGCGAAGCTCTGGCGCCACCTCGCCCGGGACCTGGCCGAGCCCCATCTCGCCCAACGGGCTGACGAGGTGGCGAACCTGGACGAAACCCCCGAACCCCGCTTCCTGCGGTTCCCCTGGCGCGTGCACCGCATCCGGGAGGCGAACCGCACGCGACGCCGACGCGCCCACGAACGCATCCTCACCACCCTCGAACCCGACACGCCGTGATCGCCATGCCCACACCCACCGAACTCTGCAACCGGATCATCGACAACGTCGCCCGCGTCTTCGTAGGGGACCGCGACCTCCTGGAGCGGCTCCTCGCCGGCGCCCTCGCCAACGGCCACGTGCTCTTCGAGGACTACCCCGGCCTCGGGAAGACGCTCCTCGTGAAGGTCTTCGCCCGCACCATCGGCGTGGAGGCCGACCGGGTGCAGTTCACGCCCGACATCCTCCCCAGCGACATCCTCGGCACGAAGGTGTGGAACCAGGGCGAGCAACGGTTCACCCTCGTGAAGGGTCCCGTCTTCACCCACGTGCTCCTCGCCGACGAGATCAACCGCGCCCCACCCAAGACGCAAAGCGCGCTCCTGGAGGCCATGGAGGAGCGCCAGGTCACCATCGAGGGCGAGACCCTGCGCCTCGACGCGCCCTTCTTCGTCCTCGCCACCCAGAACCCCATCGAGCAGGAGGGCACCTACCCGCTTCCGGAAGCGCAGATGGACCGGTTCCTCATGCGCATGAGCACCGGGTACCCCGCCAGCGAGGTGCAGGAGACGGAGATCCTCCAGCGCCGCATCCGGTGGAAGAAGGACGACCCCACCGAGGACGTGGAGGCCGTCACCGACGTCGAGACCTTCCGGAAGCTCCAGCAGCAGGTGGAGCGGGGGGTCTTCGTCCACGACAGCATCCTCCGGTACATCAGCCAGATCGTGCGGGCCCTCCGGGACCACCCCCACGTCGAGGTGGGTCCAAGCCCCCGGGGTGCCCTCGCCCTCCTCCGGGTGGGTCGGGCCCTGGCCCTCGTCCGCGGCCGGGACTTCCTCACCCCCGACGACGTCCATGACCTATCCCAGCCCGTGCTCGCCCACCGCACCATCCTCCAGATGGAGCACGTGCTCGACGGTCGGAACCCCGCCGAGGTGGTGGCGGCCGTGGTGGGGAAGGTCCCCGCCCCCACGCGGTTCCAACGGGAGGATTGATCACCACGCTCACGCGCAACGGCATCGCGCTCCTCACCGCCGGCGTCACCCTGCTCCTGGCAGGCGTGGGCCTCGGGAACGACCTCCTGCTGGTGCTGAGCGCCCTCCCCCTCTTCACGCTCCTCACGGCCGCCGCCCTCGAGCGGCCCCAGGTCACGGTGGAGCGCGTCCTCGACCCGGAGCGCCCACGCGTCGGGGACGAGGTCACGTGCACGCTCCACGTCCACGCCCGGGGCGGTGTGGCGAACCTCCTCGTGCACCAGGACCTCCCGGACCTCTTCGAGCTCGTGGACGGCTCCAACCTCCACCTCACCGCCAAGGGATGGCAGGACACGGCCGACACCGTGGGTTTCCGGTTCCGCGCCACCAAGCGCGGTGACCACGAGCTCCCGCCTGTCCTGGTGGAGGTGTCGGACCCCGCCGGGCTCCTGGCGCCCCGCACCCTGGAGGCCGGAACCGCCACCGAGCTCACGGTGCGGCCTGCCGCCGGACGCGTGGACCGCTTCCGGGGCATGCAGGGGGTGGCCAAGCGCCTCTTCCCCGAGAACGACGTGGCGCAACTGGGCGTCCAGACCACGGAGTTCCGGGACATCCGCGATTACCAGTGGGGGGACCCACCCCGCACCGTGAACTGGAAGGCCACCGCCCGCCGCCTCACCACCGGGCCCCCCGGCCACGGCGTCGTCCCCCTCGTGAACGAGTACGAGCGCGAGGGCAAGAAGACCGTGTGGCTCTTCGTCGACGGCGCCCGCTACATGGAGGTGGGGAACGCCATCGAGAACGCGCTGGAGGCGAGCCTCGAGGCCGCCGCCACCCTGGCCCACTACTTCCTCACCCGCGGCACCACCCTGGGCCTCACCACGTACAACGCCGGCAACCCCACGGTGGTGGCGCCGGACAGCGGCACCCACCAGCTCCTGAAGGTCACGAACACCCTCCAGGAGCTCCGACCCGGCACCCCGCCGGACCCCAGCGACGCCAGCGGGGACGACGACGTTCACGGGGGGCTCCGCGCCGCCGTGGAGCGCACACGCGCCCACCTGGCACGCGCCCGGCCTCTCGTCCTCGTCTGCACGCGCCTCAGCGAATCCGCCCCCGACACCGTCGCCGGCGTGAAGCGCATCCGGCGCCTCGCGGGGCACCGCCGCACCCGCCTCCCCGTCCTCGTCACCACGCCCCGCGTCGGCGGCCTGCTGGAGGACCACGAGATGGCGACGGTGGCCACGGACCTGGACGCAGCGGAGGCACGGACCGTGCGGGCGATGGCGCGCACCACCGCCCAACGCGTGGTATCCCGCGCCGAGGACCAGGGCATCCGCGCCGTGCGCGCCACCGGAGCCAGCGTGCTGGACTGGGACCCGCGCCGCCACGCCTTCCACGTGCGCTTCGCCCAGGGGGGGTTCCATTGAGCGGGGGACGCGGGAGGTGGGGCCCCGGTGCACGCTTGCTCTGGGTCCTCACCGTGGCCGTCACCTTCGCCCCCCTCCTCGCCTGGAGCGCGTGGCACCTGGGGGGGTTGCACCCTCTGGGGCTCCTCCCCCTGCCCCTCCCGTGGCTCGCCCTGAGCCCCCTGGGGGGCTGGCCCACGCTCCTGGCGCTCCTGCTCCTCCTCCCCACCATGGTGGCCGCGTGGAAGCCCGGTCACGAGGTGGGGCGCCTCGCGGGGCTCGCCACCGGCGTCATCCTCCCCGCGGCCTACCCCTGGAGCACCCTGGACTGGTCGCTCCTCCTCAAGGACTGGAACCTAAGCCACGGGGGCCAACCCACCCTGGGCACCGTCCTCGTGGCGAGCCTCCCCTACCTCTACGTGCTCCTGGTCCACGCTCTCTCCCTCCCCGGTCAGGCCCGACGCCACTACGAGGCCAAGGGCATCCCCAAGAACGAGGTCCGCCAGGTGACCGCCACCCTCCCCAACTGGGCGCTGCTGGCGGGAGCCGGCGGCCTCGCCACGAGCCTCGTCTCTGCCCTGGTGCTGGGGCTTCCCGTACCCCTCCCAACCGCCGGAGCCCTGGCCACGCCCATCCTCGTCGCCGTCCTCGTCGCCGGCACCATCGCGTGGTTGCTCCGCAGCACCGTGCCCCCCGAGGGGACCGAACCCCCCGGGTGAGCTTCCCATCCGTGAGAACCGAACCACCTCTCCTAAGGCAGGGCCGAGAGAACCGTTACCATGGTTGCCACGGCCCAACCGGAGCACAAGACCCCCAACGGGGACCTACCCACGCTGGCGGACGTCCACGCGGTGGAGGTGCTGGATCGCACCCTGCGCTGGACCTACATGCCCCCCTACATCCCGGGGGAGCCCCCGGGGATCGCCACGTCCCTCCTGGCTCCCCGCGTGAGCGAGCACCTCAAGGAACGCATCCTCGAGATCCACGGCAACCCCCACGAGAGCCCGCGACCCCTCAGGACGCTCCTCACCCGGATCCTGCCCCTGTGGAAGGACCCGCTCACGGTGGAGGTGTCCCTCACCCAGGAGGGGGACCGCCTCACGCTCACCTCCCCCACGTGCCCCCTGGCCAGGGAGGTGGCGAAGGACCCCCGCCGCTGTGGCCTCTGCCAGGAGGTGCAGAAGCACCTCGTAAGGGACGCCCTGGGCGCCCCCGAAGCCAGCGCGCGGTTCCCCCAGCTCATCACCCGCGGGGACGGGACCTGCCGCCTCGAGGTGGAAGCCCAACCCACCACGCGGTGATGCCCCTCAGGGCGTCACCACGACGTTGCCGAAGCCCGAGCCCTCCTGGAGGCTCGCGTACGCATCGGCAC
>CAZDGP010000002.1:0-6326 GCA_964505085.1 uncultured Thermoplasmatales archaeon | reverse complement strand
ACCACGACGTTGCCGAAGCCCGAGCCCTCCTGGAGGCTCGCGTACGCATCGGCACCCTCCGCCAGGGGGAAGACGTCGGCCACCTGAGGCTCGAGGACCCCCCGGAACACGAGGTCCATGACCCGCCGGAACTCCTCCCGGGTACCCATGGTGCTCCCACGGATGTCGATCTGCTTCCAGAAGAGGTAGTTGAGGCCCGCCGGCGGGTTGTACCCCGTGGTGCCCCCCACCACGAGGACGCGGCCGCCCCGGGCGCAGGCCTTGAGGCTCCGCTGCCACGTGGCCTCACCCACGTTGTCCACCACCACGTCGAAGCCCCGGCCATCGCGGCGGCCCAGGAGCTCCTTGTGCCAACCCTCCACCTCGGTGTAGTCCACGGTGTCCACGGCACCGAGCTCCCGGACGCGCTTCGCCTTCTCCGCGCCGCCGGCAACGACGGTGACGTCGGCCCCCGCGTGGTCCGCGATCTGGACGGCGGCCGTGTTCACACCGCCGCCGGCACCCACCACGAGGACGTCCTCCCCCGCCTGAAGCTCGCCCCGCGTCACGAGCATCCGCCACGCCGTGAGGAACGTGAGGGGCGCCGCCGCCAGCTCCTCGGCGGAGCAGACCGTGTCGTCGGGCACCTTGAAGAGGTTCGCGGCGGGGAACACCACCTCCTCCGCCAGGGCGCCCCGCTGGTGCTCCCCCACGAGGCGGTGCTCGGCGCAGAGGCTCACCTGACCCTCCTCGCAGAAGCGGCAGGTGCCGCAGGAGAGGCTGGGGTAGAGCACCACGCGGTCCCCCTCCGAGAGGTGCGTGACGTCCGCCCCCACCTCCGCCACGGTGCCCACCATGTCCGCCCCGCCCACGTGGGGCTTCTCCAGGTCGAGGCCCGGCCACCCCTTGAGAACGAAGAGGTCCAACCGGTTCAGCGCCACTGCCTCCACCTCCACCCGCACCTCCCCCGGACCGGGGTGAGGCGCGTCGAGGTCGAGGAGCTCGAGGTTCTCCAACCCACCGTGCTCGTGGAAGCCCAGGGCCTTCATGGGATCAGGGACGGGAACCCATTGGGGTGGGATAGGGTTTGCGGGCCACACCACCTCCACCCCGACCACCTACAGGCAACTATAGGAGCCTATAGGTCCCCCTCGCACCGGGGGACGGCTCCCTCGCCCCCTGCGAAAACCCTTTACCCCCTCCCCAGCATCCCGAGCCTCGCGCGAGGACGAACCCATGTCCGACACCATCTTCATCGGCGTCGCCTGGCCCTACGCCAACGGCGACCTGCACCTGGGCCACGTGGCCGGGAGCCTGCTCCCGCCCGACATCTTCCGCCGCTACCACAAGCTGGCGGGGAACGACGTGCTCATGGTGAGCGGGTCGGACATGCACGGCACCCCCATCACGGTGAGCGCCGAGGAGGAGGGTGTGGAGCCCGAGGACTTCGCCGCGCGGTACAACGCGCGGCACAAGGCGAGCCTCCGGAACCTCAGCATCGAGTTCGACCTCTTCACGAGCACCGCCACCGCGAACCACCAGGAGGTCGTGCACGACCTCTTCCTCACGCTCCTGGACGCCGGGTACATCGACCAGCGCGAGATGACGAGCCTCTACGACCCCGAGGCCGAGCGGTTCATCCCCGACCGGTACGTGGAGGGCACCTGCCCCCACTGCGGGTACGACGACGCCCGGGGTGACCAGTGCGACGAGTGCGGTCGCACCCTGGACCCCGACGAGCTCCAGGACCCCCGCTCCAAGCTCACCGGCGCCGAACCCGAGGAGCGCGACACCGAGCACTTCTTCCTCCGCCTCTCGGACCTCGAACCCCGGCTGGAGGCCTGGGTGGAGGAGCAGCAGGCGGAGGCGAACTGGCGAAGCAACGCCGTGAACTTCACGCGGAACTGGCTCGACGAGGGGCTCCGGGACCGCGCCATCACGCGGGACCTCACCTACGGGATCCCCATCCCCGAGGAAGCCGGGGAGTTCCCCACGAAGCGCATCTACGTGTGGTTCGAGGCCGTCACCGGGTACCTCAGCGCCGCCAAGCAGTGGGCGCGGGACGTAGCCGGGGACGAGGACGCGTGGCGCGCGTTCTGGCAGGACCCCGACGCGCGAGCGTACTACTTCCTCGGGAAGGACAACATCCCCTTCCACACCATCATCTGGCCCGCCATGATCATGGGGTACCGCGAGGGGAAGGACGAGCACCACAACCTCCCGTACGACGTCCCCGCCAACGAGTTCCTCAACCTCGGAAGCGAGCAGTTCAGCAAGTCCCGCGGCGTCGCCATCTGGGCCGACGACGTGGTGGAGCGCTTCGGCGTGGACGCGGTGCGGTACTACCTCACCGTGAACATGCCCGAGGTGCGGGACGCCGCCTGGACGTGGGAGGACTTCCTCAGCAAGGTGAACGACGAGCTCGTGGGCGCCTACGGGAACTTCGCCCACCGCGTCCTCACCTTCACCAAGAAGCACTTCGGCGAGGTGCCCCAGGCGCCGCCGGAGGACGAGCGCACCCGGGAGAGCGTGGAGCGCCTCGGAACGGTGCACGCCACGGTGACGGAGCACCTCGAGGCCTGCCAGTTCAAGAAGGCTCTCAAGGAGGTCATGACCCTGGCCCGGGAGGGGAACCGGTACCTGGACGAGCAGGCGCCCTGGACCCTCATCAAGACCGACGAGGCTGCCGCCGGCGCCGTGCTCCACCACGGCCTGCGCATCGCTCGCGCCCTGGCCATCATGACCGCGCCCTTCCTCCCGGACAGCGCCCAGGACCTCTGGACGCAACTGGGCCAGGAGGGAAGCGTCCACGACGCATCCTGGGATGCGGCGCTGGAACCCCTCGCACCCGGCACCCCCCTGGGCGAGCCCCAGGTGCTCTTCACCAAGCTCGACCCCGACGAGGTGCTGGGTAACAGCGACACCGACGACGACACCGCGAACGCGATGGAGGAACCCCCCATGCCCGAGAACCTCGTGAGCTTCGACGACTTCCAGCAACTTGACCTGCGCATCGGCCACGTGACCAGCGTCGAGGACCACCCCGACGCCGACAAGCTCTACGTCGTGAAGGTGGACGTCGGCGGCGAGACGCGGCAGCTCGTCGCCGGCCTCAAACCCTTCATGGCGAAGGACGCCATCGAGGGCAAGCGCGTGGTGGTGGTGGCGAACCTCGAACCCGCCAAGCTCCGGGGCGTCGAGAGCCAGGGCATGCTCCTGGCGGCGGAGGACGACGGGGAGGTCTCCCTGCTGAGGCCCGAGAAGGACCTGCCGGCGGGGAGCAAGGTGAAGTGACGGGAGGCGCCAGGGAGCTTCCCCCGAGCTCCGATCCTCACTCGTACATCTTGTGCGCGTCGTCGATGGGCATCAGGTCCAGCACGCGCACGACGTTGGAGTCCTCGTCGATGCGGTAGAATGCGGTGTGGGTGCGGCCGACGTGTAAGCGCCACGCCTCACGTCCACGGTACCCGATGTGCTCCTTGTCCCCGGGGCCACGGCCGGGGTAGGGATAGTTGGCAAGCACCTGGAGGTGGCGCTTGCAGATGCGTTGGCTCTTCTCATCCAGGAGCGCGAGGTACTCCCGCACCTCGTCGGAGACGAGCACCTGGTAGCGGTCCGTCAGGGTGCTGCCTCCGCTAGAGCTCCTCGAGGGGCGTGAACTCGCTGGAACCCTCGATCTCGTCGAGGCGGTCGAAGAGCTTCTTCCGCTTGTACTCGCGGATCATGGCTTCCAGCAGCTCATCGTAGGTCTGCCCGGGCTCCTTGAGCTGGTGGAGCTCGCGGTGGCGCTCCTTGGAGACCGGGATGCGGGCCGACGCAGACATTGTAAGTCCTTACAACCTGTGCACTATTCAAGGTTCCGTTCCGTGAGGTGACCCTCGGGGAGCTTCAGCCTTGTCCGAAGGCGTAGAACGGGCAACTGGCGTGGCGGGTGCGATGTCCGGCCCCCGCCCACCCCTTGACCTATAGGCCCCTATAGGTGACCCTACGTCTCGCTGGATGGGCGATGTACCCGTTGGTGCAGGACCATCGTCATCAAGAACCCAGGACGTTCACGCCACGGCCGCGTCCCGCTTCGCGGGCCTCCACCGTGCCGGACCTCGTCGCTGAAGCAAGCCCACGCCACGACCCTCACCCCGCTCCGCGGGGGTCGGGTCGCGCCGGCACGTTCGTGCTCACTCGCCCTCGGACGCCCCACCGGCGTCCTCGAGCTCGTTCAACCGGTCCTTCAGCTCCTCATTTTCTTCCTCGAGCTCCTCGTACACCACGTAGAGCTTCGCCAGGCGCTCCTGCTCCGCGTTGTAGCGGCGCTGGAGCTCCTCGTAACGGTCCTTGTACCGCTCCAGCTCCCGGAGGGCATCGCGCTCCTGCTCCACGACCTCGAGCTCGTGACGCTTCTCCTGCAGGTCGTGCTCGAGCTCCCGGATGGTGCGCTCCCGGTCCCGCACGGCATCCTCGAGCTCGTCGATGCGCTCGTCGCGGCCCTCGACGGTGCTCCGGAGGTCCTCCACCTGCTCCCCCGCCTCCTCGATCTCCTGCTCCTGGGCCTTGTACGCGTCCCAGAGCTTCTCCAGGCGCTGCTCCTCCCGCTCCAGCGCCTCCTGCAGGTCCTCCCCCACGTGGCGCTCCGCCTCCCGGAGCTCGGCCAGCGCATCCTCCATGTCGTCGAGGTCCGCCCCGGCCACGGCGAGGTCGTCACCCGCCAGGAGGTCCTCGAGGGTGGAGCGGAGGCTGGCGATGCGTGCATCGAGGGTGTCGACGGACGCGGGAGGCTCGGAGCGAGCGGGTGCGGAGGGTTCCGCCATGGTATCCACTGGCCGGTTAGACGATGAGGCCGCATAAAGGTTCCCGTTCCAGCCCCTTCAGGCTCGCGCGGGCACGCGGCGCGCCCCCTTCACAGCTCGCGTCACCAGGTCCTCGAGGTCCACCCGCGCCTCCTCCTCCAGCACCCGCTCCAGGGTGCTCGTGGTGACGGGGTCGTCGGGCCCCAGCACGTCGCAGACCTCCGGGCCCTTGCTGAACTCGAAGCTCCCGATCTCCTGGGCCATGGTCTGGATCTCCATCTTGTCCAACCCCAGGAGCGGACGGAGCACCGGCACCTCGGAGGCCGGCGTGATGGTGGCGAGGTTCGGCAGGGTCTGGCTCGACACCTGCCCCAGGTTCTCCCCCGTCACCAGCGCCTCGTGACCCTCCCGCCGCGCCAGCACCGACGCCACCCTTAGGTAGAAGCGCTTCTGCAGCACGAAGTACAGGCGGGGGTCCGTGGCCTCCGTGAGCTCCCCCAGGAGAGGCCCCGCGGGCACCACCCACAACCCCGGGAGGTCCAGGAGCTCCGCGGCGGCGCGGCTCTTCCGCTCGGGCGCATCGTCCGTGAAGGGCTCCAGGCTGAAGTGCACCGCGTCCAGGGACCCGCCGGCGCACTGGACCATGTGCCCTGCCACGGGGCTGTCGATGCCGCCGCTCAAGAGGAGAAGCGCCTGCATGGGAGCCAAGCTACGGGTGTTCCCCCATTTGAAGCTAGCGGGGTGAGCCACCGACGCGGGTCAACCGGACCCGTCACGGGCGGCCTGGATCTCCGCCCAGTCGTAGTACTCCTCGCAGGTCTTGCACCGCCACTTGTTCGCGGTGACGAAGACGAGGGTCCGCTCGCCACATTCCACGCACACCTCCGGCATGGGTCCTCCCTAACCGGATGGGGCCCGGAGGTTAAATGCGTTCCGCGTCGACGCCCAGGCCCCTAGGCTCGCAGGTCCCAGTACTCGTCGCCCACGTGGTGGAGCGTGGCGACGGAGACGCCCTGGTTCGAAGCCGCCATCTCCTCCCCCGTGACCGTGGCTCGGCCCACCGCGAGAGGTTGCTCGTTCCTCTCGTCCCGAACCCAAACGATGTCCCCAGGCTCGATGTCCGGGTCCGCGTCCACGATCCCCGGCGCCATCACGTCGGCGCCGTTGTGCACGAAGGGCACGGCCCCCATGTCCACGGTGACGTGGTGCTTCCGGGGACGATGCTCCAGGAGCCCCCGAACGCTCAGGATGAGCTTCGTGCCCTCGTCCTCCTCCAGGAGGAACGCCACGATCTTCCCCCCGAGGATGAGGACGTCCAGCTCCCCCGCGTCCGCCTGGTCCACCGCACCCTCCTCGGGGAAGGGCCGGATACCCAGATCCTCCTCGAGGACATCGTTGAAGGCCCGCACCTCCTTCTCCCGGATGCGGTGCCGGTTGCGCAGGCGCAGGTCCGACATCAGGCGTCGGCCTCCGCCGGTTCGAAGATGCGGTCCACCATCCAGCGGGGATCGTAGGGGATGATGTCCTCGTACCCCTGCCCCACGCCCAGGAAGAGGATGGGCT
>CAZDGP010000001.1:93291-138225 GCA_964505085.1 uncultured Thermoplasmatales archaeon | reverse complement strand
ACCCTCCGTGGGCGTGTACTACGACGCCCACGGGAACGACGAGATCACGAGCACGAACAAGAGCCAGGCCTACGCCGGGAACCCCGGGAGCGTCGCGCTCTTCGTCCACGACGGCTGGGGCAACGACACCTTCACCCTCACCGAGCGCGAGGACGACGCCAACGGCCAGGGCGCCGCCTACAGCCGCGCCCTCGCCCTCTTCCTCGCCGACGGCGGGAACGACACCTACGTCGTGCCCGAGATGCCCGAGCGCATCGCCATCGAGGAGGGTGACGAGGACGTGACGTGGCAGGGTGTCGACCTCTCCCGCATCGCGGAGGAGCACGATTCCGATGAATCCGAAGTCAAGGCGGCCACTCCAGGTGTTGGGCTCCTCGTGGACCTCCAGGGTGACGATACGGGCATCCGTCACACCGGCACCATCGAGCACCCCCCCACGGGCACGTACCGCGTGGGCTGGCAGTACACGCCCCCCGAGCATGGGGTAGGTAATCAGGAGTACCAGCACCCCGGCACCGGCATCGCCGTGGACGCGGAGCTCCACGACCCCACCACCGGGCAGGACGGCTTCCTCCTGGACACGGGGCAGGTGCGCTGGAACGAGACCAGCGACCCCCAGGCCGGCACCCCCTTCATCCTCACCGTGCCCAGCCTCCTGGGCGTGGGCGACACCACCCCCACCAACTGGACCGACAGCTACATCGTGAGCGTGGACCTCGGCGGCGACGACACGTACCGGAACCGCCCCGGCGCCGCCGCCCTCCTGAGCCCCACCCACGGTGAGGTGGACCCCGGGGAGGAGGTCCTCAAGCTGGCCGACGCCCTCCCCACCCAGGGCGACAGCCTGACGGGGCATCCCGACTGGCGGCCCAAGCTCGCGAGCATGCACGTGGACGTGAGCGGTGACGACACGTACCTCGGGGAGGGCGACACCGACAGGAACACGCAGAACTGGACCCTGGGCTTCGGGCTCCTCGCCACCGCCACCTTCCACGAGTTCAGCGGCGACGACAGCTACCTCCTCGACGGTCGCGGTCTCGGCCATGGCACCCTGGGCGTCGGGCTCTTCCAGGATGACGAGGGCGACGACGTCTACGAGGCGCCCGACCCCACCGAGCGCGGGACCCGGGGCCTGGGGTACGGGTCCCTCGGCGGGTACGGGATCTTCGTGGACCGCCAGGGCGCCGACCGGTACATGGCCGGCGACTGGAGCATGGGCTCCTACGAGCTGTACATGCGCCAACCGCTCCTCCAGGACGGGACGCAGGACGTGGGCCAGGTATCCGACGACAGGAACGCCGAGATCGGCGCCGGCGTCTTCGTGGACGGCGAGGGCTTCGACACGTACGACGTGCCCCTGCGGAGCCTCGGGTACGTGGAGGACGAGGCCCAGTTGACGGCTGGGCGCAACGTGGACGCCCGCGGCCTCGCGGCGGTCTTCGTGGACGACGGCTTCGGCGACGACATCTACCCCGACGCCCACCAGCGCATCGGTCACGAGAACAACGCGCAGTGGACGGTGAACCACACCCTCGCCCAGGGCGTGGACAACGTGGACTTCCTCCTCCACTCCAGCATGGTGGAGCAGGGTGGGGAGCCCGTGCAGCGCCTGGCGAGCCTGTTGCTGAGCCCCAGCGTCCGCATGGAGGACCCCGCCTACGGGTCCGGGGACCACACCGGCGATGTGAACGTCCGATTCAACGTCTCCTACGGCGGGAACCGCACCACGCTCCTCAACGCCCGGAGCCTCGCCATCGCGCCCCTCCACGTCTCCCCTGACACGGCAGCCGACTCCGGTCCTGCCGCGGGGCTCGTGGAGACCGTGCAGGACCTCCGCGACCTCGTGGAGGTCCCCAACCCCACGGACGTGGACGTGGGGGAGACGGGGCACTTCGGCGTGACGTACACCCACCACACCTACGACAGCCTCTTCCACATCCTCAACGCGGAAAGCGAGGATGAGGGGGGCTTCAACGATCCCTGGCACGATGAGACCCGTGGCTTCCTGGTCGAGCACGGGAACGGCTACGGCGGGACCGCTTACGAGGATGGGGTCAAGGAGGGCACTCACCGCACCATGGACCTGTTCTACGGGTTCTACACGGAATCCTCGTTCTACAGTCCGCTCTTCGATCCCGTGCGGTACTCGAGCCAGAACCTCAGCGCCTACCTCGGGGGACAGTCCGGTGCCCAGTTCCTGGTCCCGCTGGAGTTCGACCAACTGGGTGTGGATGGCGTCCCCCACCCCTGCAGCGTGGACCCCGCCGCGTGCTTCACCGACGACGACGCCTTCGATGCGGGCCACACCGCCGTGGACCTCGCCGCCGGGGGGTCCTCGGCATCCGGGTCCCCCGCCCCCACGTACGAGGAAGCCCGGACGGCCCGGGCCAGCGCCGACGTCCTCATGCTCCTCAAGGCCCTCTCCCCCACCCTCGACGGGGGCGAGGAGCTCGCCCAGGCCGCCGACGACAGCCTCGCCCAGTACGGTGCCCTCCGCGGTGAATCCCAACGGGAGGACACCCCCGAGGAGCCCGCGGCCGACGATGACACGCCGGCTCCCGCAAGTGGTGCCTCGGCGGGCCCCTCCACCGTGGGTTGCGCGAGCCTCGGCCCAAGCTACGACACCGCCACCACGCTCGAGTGCGGTATCCGCGCCTCCTTCCACACCGCCGTGGAGGCCCTCAACGAACCCCAGAACCCCGAGTTCGTCCGCAAGGTCGAGGTCGTGGTGAACGGTGTGACGGTGGCCGAGGCCAAGGGCCAGCCCACGGACACGTGGTACAACCTCACGTGGGACACCGACGCCCTGGACGAGGAGGGGAACTACCTCTTCACCGACACCAACGAGGACGGACAGGTGGACCCCCACCTCGTCACCGTGAAGGCGTACTACGGGCCCGCCGAGGAACGCGCCACCAACCCCGACGGGTCCACCTACGATCCCAAGCGCACCAGCGACCCCTACGGGTTCTACCCCGGCACGGACGTGGTGCGCGTCACCACCGACCACCTGCCCCGCCTCGAGGGCAACCGCACCACGGACTTCAACCCGGATGAGACTTGTACCTCAACCGTTTATTGCGAGCTTGGCCTTGTAGCCAACGTGAGCGAGCCCGTCTTCCTCAACGCTACGGTGGTCACCCCCGACGGGACCCCGGTGAAGGACCTCCCCGGCTTCCCCGTGACCCAGGAGGGCACATACGACATCTCCAACACCACGGGAGCCGACGACAAGGAGCTGTGGGACGGGTCCAACCCCATGTTCCGGAACGACAGCGGGATGGTCGAGGATGGGCTCTACTACCTCAAGCTGAACCTCACCGAGCTCCAGGGCGACGGGAACCGCACCGTCGTCCACCTCCCCTTCTACGTGGAGCGGCACGCCCCCATCACGCGTCCGGTCCCCGCCGGGAACGACAGGGGCTACACGGGCCTCGGGCACCTCACCGTCGACCGCCACGCCAACGGCACCGTGAAGACCACGCAGGACGCCTACACCCTCGACGTCACCGCGGAGATCCAACAGCGCGTCCACAGCCCCCTGCGCCACCACGACCTCTTCGTGCGCGTCGTCGACTCCAACGGCGCCTACGCCAAGGAAGCGTCGCAGGACCTCTGCCGGAAGAACGTCCACGACTTCGACGACCCCCTGGTGAAGGGTGACGTGTGGAACACGACCGGCAAAGGCTGGTGCCAGGTCAGCACAGCCCACCCCGGCGACCTCTCCACCCTCAACGTCACGAAGAAGGAGGACGGCCGGTACGTCGCCCTGGACAGCGTCACCCTCGAGTTCGCCACCGCAGGCACCGACCGCGCGGGGAACGTCGAGACCATCACCCTCGCGAGCCAGGGTACGCGGGTTCGGTCCGCCACCTTCCTGGACACCTCCCGCCCCGTGACGGACGTCAACGTCACCTCCTCCCGCATCCAGGAGCCCGTGGTGGACCTCGACTTCGAGGTGCAGGACGGACCCCTGGACCACACCAACGTGGAGTGGGACCTCCTCCCCGCCGGCTCCGACGCCTCCGACGTCACCTGGGAACCCCTCCCCGAGGACCTCGTGACCTCCACGGACCTCAACCGGGGCAACGTGGTGTGGGACCCCGCCCACTCCGACATCGACGCCGACCCCCAGGATGGGGACAAGCTCCTGCTCAGGCTCCGGGCGGTGGACCTCGCCGGCAACGTGGAGAAGCGGAACCAACCCACGGCCCAGCTCACCTTCGACTTCCAGGGCCCCACCCTGGCTACCACACCCAACGTGACCCAGGAGCCCCACGCCATCACCGTGAACTTCACCACCCTGGAGCCCGTGCCCCACGTGGATGCCCTCGTGTGGCCCGCTGACGCCAACCGCACCCAGGGGATCGCCTACAACGCGTCGAGCTACGAGGGCGACACCGTCCACGAGGTGCGCGCCCCCGGCCTCGACGCCCAGGCACCCTACCGCTTCGCCCTCCGCATGGAGGACATCGCGGGCAACCGTGGCGAGGTGGTGCTGAACGTGAGCACGAGCAACGTGCTCCAGCTCCACCCCATCCACCCCGTGAACAGCTCCATCCTCACGGGCGAGAGCACGCAGGTCTCCTGGCGCACCACGAACGTCACCGGCGACCTCACGGTGACGTACAACCTCACCATGAGCCCCGACGGCACCACGAACTGCACGGTGCCCGTGGCCACCACGGAGTACTTCGAGGGGAGCTCCGCCCGACGCAACCTCGAGTTCGACAGCACGGACCTCCCGAGCACGAGCACCGCCGTCTTCTGCCTCGCGGCGAACAACACCCTCAACCCCGAGGACCCCATCGTGCTCCACCTGCCCGCCGAGGGCACCGTCACCGTGGACAACGACGCCCCAACCACGAACCTCACCACCACCGGCACATCCCGGAACGGGTGGTTCTCCGGTCCCGCCACCGTCAGCCTCGACACCACGGACACCACCCCCGACGGGATCCGTACGTACGTGTCCGTGGACGGCAGCGAGCCCCGGGAGTACCAGGGCGCCTTCGTCCTCGAGCGTGACGGCGTCCACGAGGTCACGTACTGGAGCGAGGACCGCCTGGACCACGTGGAGGCAGAGCGCGTGACCGACGTTCGCATCGACCGCACCGTGCCCACCGGGAACCTCAGCCTCGCCGACGGAACCACCCGCACCGCCGACCGCAACGTCACGCTCTCGGTGGATGTCCAGGACGACCACAGCGGCATCGACCGCGTCGAGGTCTCCTCCGGCACCGGCCAACCCACCGGGATCCCGGGCTCCGTCCTTCGGGGTGGCGCCGTGGAGATCACCCTGCCCCTCCCCGCTGGCGACGGTCCCAAGGAGATCGTGGCCCAGGTGCGGGACGTGGCCGGGAACCTCGTGACGCTCCGGCAGGGCGTCCACCTCGACACCACGAGCCCCAGCGTGCAGGGGCTCTCCCTCAAGGAGGCCGGGTACACGCAGGCCGCCATCCGCTGGGGCACCGACGAGCCCAGCAGCGCCACCCTGCGCTACAAGGAAGCCGGATCCCCGGCCTTCGAGGGGCAGGTGGAGGTCACCGACGTGGCTGCGAACCACGTGGCCGTCCTCGGCAACCTCACGCCTGCCACGGACTACGTGGTGGAGCTCGTGGCCCGGGACGCCCTGGGCAACGCCGGCACCGACACCCTCGAGTTCACCACCCGCTCCGACGGCACCGCCCCCGGCGGCGTCCGGGACGTGGAGGCGGAGGTGCTTCCCAGCGGGTACGTGGACCTGCGCTGGGAGGCCGCCTTCGACCAGGTGGGCATCGACCACTACGTGATCACGCGCGTCGCCGAGAGCGGCGCCACCACCACGGTGGGCACCACGCCCGACACCGTGTTCCTGGACGACGAGGTGGCGCCGGGCACCCGCGCCACCTACCGCGTCCACGCCGTGGACGTGGCAGGGAACGAGGGCCCCGCCTCCCGCGAGGTTGAGGTCCTCACCACCACCGCACCCAGGTTCCTCGACGAGGGGGTCACCCCCGCGGAGGGCGAACCCGGCGACACCTACACGTACCGCCTGGTCGTGCAGGACCGCGACGGGGATGCACCCGCCTTCGTCCGCGTCTTCGTGGACGGTGAAGCCCACGACATGCAACCTGTGGACCCCTCGGAGGACATCCGCACGGGGGCCACCTACGAGTACACCACGCGCCTCAACACGACCACGTTGAGCAGCGGCGTGCACACGTACCGGTTCGTGGCGAGCGACGGCCCCCACACGGTGGCCTCGCACCCCCAGGACGACCCCGCCACCGGCCCCATGGTCGTCTCCGACAGGGACGAGGGGCAGGCGGGCCTCGCCACCACCGTGCAGCGCGTCGTCCCCGGCGCGGGCCCGATCCTCGTGGTCCTGGCCGGGGCCGTCGCGCTCCTCTTCCTCCGATCCCGTGGGAGGTTCCAGCCGTGAAGACCCGACTTGCCATCCTGTTCGTCGTGCTCCTCGTCACGTCCTCGATGCCCTTCCCCACCGCCGTTGCCCAGGACGGGGAGGGCACCTTCGACGATGTCGTCGAGGACCCCGTGCGCGAGTCCGTGGACACCGCAACGTGGACAAGCGGGGACGCCACCGAGGGGAGCATCGTCCGCATCTACCAGGAGGACTGGGAGGACGTGGACAGCCTGCAGGAGGCCGGGTGGCACGAGGAGGTCGTATCCCCCAGCGTGGGACCCCAGCTCCGCCACGTCCACGCCCAGGAGGACAAGCCCTCCAACACCTTCGTGAGCCCCATCTCCACGAGCTCCGGCCAGCACGCCGTCACCACCATGAACGAGCGGGCCACCTACGCCGGAGGCTTGGACTCCCGCCTCGTCTCCCCACCCATCGACCTCCGGTACGTCCGGGGAGCATCCCAGGCAACCACCACGCTCCACGATGACGCGCAGGTTGCCGCCTTCCTCCAGGACCTGGAGGAGGCGTACTTCACTGGGAGCCAGGCCGCCCTGGGCTTCCAATCCACCATCGTACCCTACCACTACCTCTTCACCACGCCCCCAAGCGAATGGACCCCGGTACCCTGCCCCCAGCAGGACACTGCCACGCTCCCGGACCCCTGCGAGCAAGCGGACCCCATCTTCGACGCGCCTGCGCACGAGGGGGATACGAGCGTCGACCTCTTCTTCCTTGGGCAGTTCCTGGAGTTCTGGATGGACCAGGTGCCCTCGTCCATCCCCAGTTCCCGCCCCGACGATTACGGGGTGGACGTGAGCGGGGAGGGTGACGGTGCTATCTACGCGCCCAACCCCGTCAACGATCGGGAGGGCGCATCCTACGTCAACCTCACCTTCTACCACGCCTTCGACCTCGACTACTCCAGCCGCAGCAACGACTCCGTCTTCCTGGAGGTCCGCGAGCGGCAGGATGACGGGTCCTGGAGCGACTGGAGGTACCTCCAACCCGACGAGGTCATGAACAACCCGGCTCTGGACCCCAGCGCCGCGGCTCACGAGGCCACCACCGACGACCGCACCATGACGTACAACGGGCACGCGGGGGCCGAGGACACGAAGCCCGCCTTCGTCCGGAGCAGCGACGGGGTCGTGGCCAGCACGTTCAACCTCAACCGCTTCGCCGGGTCCGAGGTCCAGGTGGCCTTCCACGTGCAGAGCATCGAGGCCAACCCCACCTCACCCGGGTGGTTCCTGGACGACGTCACCGTCTGGGCGAGCACCTACCCCAGGGATGCCGCGGTGCAACGCGTCCACGCCCCCCAGGAGATGGACCGGTTGGCCGTGGGTGAGACGTTCCATCCCAACACCACCATCCGGAACTTCGGTTACCGGCCCATGGAGAACATCTCGGTCTCCTTCCGCGTGACCCCCGCGAACGACACCAGCGTCACCCTCCAGCAGGACAGCCGGTTCATCCGGCACCTCGACCCCCAGGAGGCCCTGACCCTCCACACGAGCGAGGCGTTCCACCTGGACGAGGTGGGGGACTACGATCTCATCGTGAACCTCACCACCTACGGAGCCAGCGACGACCCCCTGGACGACAACCTCACGGCCATGCCGGAGACGAACCCGGCGGACCAGAACGACGAGGTCGTGGTCCCCTTCCAGGTGCAGGACGTGCCACGGGCGAAGGTCGATGTGAAGGTGGACGGGGACAGCATCCAGACCAACGTCGGGGAACCCAAGCGGTTCCAGGTGTCCGTGGAGAACCAAGGGAACGTGCCCCTGGGAGGCCAGCTTCGCGTCACGCTCCAGCGCTTGGACCGCGAGACACGCTCGCCCGTGGGCGAGCCCAGGGTCCTCGCCGTGGACACGGTGCGAGCTCAGGAGCTCCCCTACGGTCGGGACCTCACGGTGCTGGGCAGCGACGAGAACACCTGGACGAAGTCCTACGAGTGGAGCCAGGGTGTGAACGTGCCCGGTGTCTACCGCATCGGCGCCACCTTCGTCACCGAGGACGGGACCTTCGATGGCAACCGCAGCGCCTTCGTGCGGGCCACGCCCCTCCCCTACCTCGATGAGGACCTCGACACGCCGAGGCCTCTCCCCTTCCACCGCTCCAGCGTCTTCGACCACGGGTTCCTGTCCACCGCGTACACGAGCGAGGAGAGCAGTGACGGCTCCGTGTCCACACAACGCGTGAACCCCGACCCCGTGTCGCGGAGCCACGTCCTCGCCGCCACAGGCCACGACGGGGGCGTCGGCGTCGCCACCTGGGGGAACGCCACCCTCAACGGCACCGGTCTCGAGGGTACGGTGACGGACAGCGTCATCACCTACGACGAGCTCGCTGTCGCCGCCGGTCTCCAGGGGAACACGGCGGACCACTACTGGCTCGTGCGGGACGTGGACCTCACGGAGGCCTCCAGCGCGGAGGAGCTCACGCTGAGCTTCTGGCACACGGCAGGCTTCCAGTGGGATGGGCGCGCCACCGACGACCAGGTGAGCCCCGAGCGCTCCCGGGGTCTCGTGGAGGTGCTTCCCGAGAGGAACGTCCCCCTCACCGACCCCTCGGAGGACATGCGGACCGTCACCGTGAACACCACGGCCCCCGACACCGGCTTCGAGGCCGCCGACGACCGCACCCCCGAGGACCAGGGGAACGCCACCGAGGCCTTCCCCGTCTTCGGTCGCACCGTCGCCACCTACGAGGACGGGTTCTCCTGGAAGCAGAGCACCGTGGACCTCACACCCTGGAAGGGCCAGAAGGTCACGCTGCGATTCCACCTCGAGACCACCGTCTCCCGCGCCAGCGGCTCCTTCGATCAGGAGAACGCGGGCTACGGTGACCTCGACGACTGGCTCGTGGACAACGTGGAGCTCACGGCACGGTGGAGCGACTCCCGGGAGCGCACCATCCTGGACGACGATGTCGAGGGCGACAGCTGGAGGGGCTGGAGCATGAACCGCGGCCTCACCTTCGGCGACGAGGAGCGGCCTCTCGCGTTCCTGGAGGGGCGCGGCTGGACCCGCTTGGCGTACGAGGAGCCCTTCCCCACGGGTTGGCACGTCGTGAACGAGCCTCGGCCCCGGGCTGGGGTCCAGGTCACGAGCCCCATGCTCTACTGGGGTCAGGGCGACCCCGGGACCACGGGCCAGCATCCTGAGGATCTGACCCTGGGTGTCCTCCGCACGCCGGCCTTCACCCTTTCGGACGCGCGGGACCCCGCCCTCCGCATCCTCCACAACTACACCTTCACGTACGACGACAGCGACGAGCCCGGGCACGCCAGCAACGGTGGCAGCGTGTGGATCGTGGGTGAGACCGCGGACGGCGACGAGGTCGTGCGGGAGCTCCTGAAGCCTGACGAGGGGTACGATGGCACGCTCTTCGCCCGCTACAGCGACTCGAAGAAGTTCTGCCCCGACCACCCCAACAGCACCACGGATGGGAGCACCCTCAGCAACGAGCTCCACTGCGACACCGTCGTCCACGATTACCCCGACGAGCCCAACGTCTTCGTGAACCGCAGCGGCGTCGACGCCACAGACCGCGGCGAATCGCGATGGACCCGATCCGTCTTCGACCTCTCGGACTACGCTCGGGAGGAGAGGCGGAACCTCCGCTACCACGTCGAGTTCCACGCCGTCCACCAGGGCGAGCCCAGCGAGCGTGAGTGGGGTTGGCTCGTGGAGGACGTGCAGATCACCGAGAGCACCTTCGCCAACGACATGGCGGTGGAGGACCTCGTCCAGCCTGCCGGACCCCTCACCGTGGGTCCGGGCCTCCAGGTTCCCGTGGCCGTCGAGCTCCAGAACCGGGGTCTCTACGACCAGGTGGGCGCCGAGGTGGCGTACCGCATCCTCGACAACGAGGGACGGGTCGTGGGCGAGCCCGTGGTCGAGCACATCGACCCGGGCCGCGTGGTCCCCGGCACCCTGAACGAGGACAACCCGGACCGGAACATCACCCACCTCTTCACCCGGACGTGGAAGACCCCCGCCCAGGAGGGCACGTACACCCTCGAGGTGGCCGTGAACCTGAGCGGGGCGCTCCCGGGCAACGCGTACCCTGACGACAACCCCTCCAACGACATCCTTCGCACCCGCGTGGAGGTCGTGTCGGCCCGGAGCGTGGGGCTCGTGGCAAGCGATGGCTTCAGCGACCGGTCGTCCATCTCGCCCTTCCTGGGTTCCACCCAGGAGATCCGCACCCTCAAGACGAAGGTGCAGAACCTCGGGACCCTCCCCGAGGTGTTCACCGAGGCCCAGGGCAACGCCGGCGAGTTCCACGTGAACGTTACGGTGGAGGACAGCACCGGGGACATCGTCTTCGAGTCCACCGCCCCCATCCGCAAGCTTGCACCGGGGGAGGAGAAGGTGGTGTCCTTCCGCAACGCGTGGCGCCCCAGCACCAGCGGGGAGTACCACGTGCGCTTCACCCTTGTCCATCCCAACGAGACCGTGCCGGGGTCCTCGACGGACGACACGCGGGGCATCACGTACCGCGTCTTCGAGCGCTTCGTCCCCCAGGAGGGTGAGACCCTCGAGTCCATCCTCCAGCCGGAGGCCGGCGGATGGAGCTTCACCGAGGACGGTTGGCGCTTCGGCACGGGCTCCTCCTACCCGCCTCTCTCCGACGCCGTGCTGAACCTCAGGGAACCCATGAACCTGCTGGCGCTGCGCAACGCCATCCTCACCGTGAACCACACCTACGGGTTCGAGGCCGGGTACGACGGAGGCTTGCTCGAGGTGAGCGTGGATGGCGGGGAGTCCTGGCAGCCCGTGCCGCCCGTCCGCAACGAGTCCGCCTCGGGGGACGCCCGCGTGGGCTACCCCGACGAAGCGAGCGTGGGAAGCCCGCTCCGCGCCAAGCTCCACGAGAGCAACGGCATGCTCTCGGGGGTGAGCGGCGACGGCGACGAGCCCGAGCCCGTGGTCGACATCTTCGACCTCGGTGCCGTGCCGGAGCTGGTGAGCAAGGAGGTCACGATCTTCGACGACCAGCTCGTGAACGCCACCGACGCCGTGAACCGCAGCGAGGACGCCCGCCGCGGCGTCTGGACGCACGCCCCCGTCACCGACGCCGACAACGGGGACCTCGGGTACAGCCTCGTCCGACCTCACAGCGGCACGAAGATGTGGCATAGCAACCGCAGCATCGCTCCCCACGATTCCTGCTGGCGCGTCACCAGCGAGAACTCCAGCGGATCCTACGGGGGTTCCACGGCCTCCTGTGATGCTCCCGACGAGACCTTCCAGACCGCCCGGTACCTCAACCTCACGCTCAACGGTGAACAGGGGCTGCCGGACGTGGGGGCCGTGCTCGCCAGGGAGAGCACCGCGGCCCTCCGCGTGAGCTTCTGGGACTACCGCATCATCGGGTCTCTGGACCCCAGCCTGCGTGTCCCGCCCGAGGTGCCCAACGAGGTGGAGGCCTACCTGGTGTGCCTGAGCTGCGAGGGGCAACCTCGCACGACGCTCGACCGCCTCGCGGGCTCCGGGTACGACAACAGCTACCGCGGCTGGACGGAGAACGTCTACACCGTGGACAAGGCGGAGCTCCTGGGTTGGGAGGGTGAGGACGTCCGCCTCAGCCTCGTCCACCACGTGGCCATGGAGGACAAGGGCACCCTGTGGGCGACGGATACCCTGAGCCCCCACATGGGGTGGTTCGTGGACGATGTCGCCGTGAGCGCGATCCAGGGCAGCGGTGCCGTGGACACGCTCTGGTCCTCGGACCTCGAGGACCTGGACCGGAGGTTCATCAGGGACAACGTCAGCGCGGAGTGTGATCCAGACCACGACGGCACCGAGCAATGTCCCTACTACGCTGAGAAGCAGGAGACCGGGCCCTGGACGGGCTCCTGGTACTCCACCTCTGTGGAGCAGGAGTTCCGCACGGGGGATGACCACCTGCTTTGGGACGTGCGCAGCCAGTACGGTGAGGAGATCTGGGGCTTGAACACGTCCAGTACCGTGACTTGCACGGACGACGACACCGTGCCCGCGTGCTCGGACGAGAAGAACGACCACATGTGGGTCGCCCTCGGACCTGACGAGGACCACCCCGAACGCGCGGGGGGCTCGCGCCTCGTGACGCCTCTGGACCTCCGGAGCGCCGTGGGGAACGTCAACCTCAGCTTCTGGCACCGCTACAACTTCCACGACCTCGGCGCTGGCGGAGGCACCAGCGGCGGTGTCGTGGAGGTGAGCGTGGACGATGGGAAGACGTGGATCCCCATCCTGCCCGAGGACGGTCACGACGGCAAGATCTTCAACCGGAGCGAGGACCCGGCCACCAGCACCCACACGACCCTCGCAGGGCGCCAGGGCGATCCCGAGGGGGATAGCATCTACGGGATCAACGCGCCGGCCTACACTGGGGAGCAGACCTCGAGGTGGGGCAAGTCCACCCTCGACCTCTCCCGCTTCGCCGGGCGCGAGGTGCTCCTCTCGTTCCATGCCTCCTTCAACACGCACTTCCGCGACAACCAGTTCACCCCGTGGTTCTGGGCCGTGGACGACGTGCAGGTCACCGGCGACGTCCTCGACGGGCAGTTCGCCGAGCTCCGCCTCCGCGCGGGCTCCGATGCCAGCGAGACCCGGGAGGGCTGGACCGTCCACGACCTCCAGCTCACGGGCATCAAGCACAACGTGAACTCCGCCGTGCGCATCCTCGGCGTGAACGGGGAGGACCCCGTGCCCGCTGGGGAACCCGTGCCGTTCCAGGTGCGCGTGGAGAACCGTGGCGAGAAGCATGTGGCCGGCGGCGAAGCGGCCTTCAAGGTGGAGGTCCGCGTGGAGGACGACGAGGGCCTCGTGCGCAGATGGGGCCCCAAGACGGTCCGGCTGGCACCCGAGAGCACCGAGACGCTGAAGGCCATCGGCGGCCAGACCCTCGCCTTCGAACCCACCTCGGACAAGAACTACACGATCCACGCCCAAGTGGAGCTCGTGGACGAGGACCTCGCCAAGGGCGAGACCATCCTCCGGGACAACGAGCGTACCGTGCGCATCTCCGAGGACCTCGTGAAGCCCGGCAGCCTCCTCGTGCTCGACCGCGTGGAGGTCTTCCCCAACCACCTCGAGGCCGGCAGCGAACCCGTGGACGTGGACGTGCGCATCCTCAACGACGGGTTCAAGACGCGGGACCTCCAGTACCTCAACCTCTCCGTCGTCCCCAAGGGGGAGAGCGAGCCCGTGCTGCACCTCACCTTCGACGACCTCGTGGAGGCCGCCGACACCCGCTTCAGCGAGGACTTCCAGACACGCTCCTACGCTTGGGAGATCACCGAGGAGCAGCTCCGGGAAATCGACGATGGCCTCTACACGGTTCGCGTCACCGCGGAGCAGCTTCAGGACGGTGAACCCGAACCCGTGACCAAGCGGCTCTACCTCGGCACCGACTACATCAGCGAGTACGCCATCGCGGAGCCCGTGAGCAACAGCACCGAGCTGGGGGAGGAGGGCGGATGGAGCTCCAGCGGCCCCGCGAACCCCCAGGGGGGCGAGGAGTACCGCTACGGTTGGAGCATCAGCAACCAGAACCGAAGCAACTACAAGAGCTTCGCTGTGACCGGCGTGACCGACGGCGTCTCCAACGACAACCCCAGGGACGGTGAGACGTGGCTCGTGAGCCCCGAGCTCCCCGTATCCGATGTGGGGCGGGAGGATGTGGCTCTCACGTTCTACACCCAGTACGAGCTCTCCCGCGACGACGCCAACCTCTCCGTGCTCTACGAGTACGCCCTCGAGGGGGAGGGTGGGTGCGACGGGGATATCGCTGGCGGCCGGGACACGCACAACGGCCTCTACCGCGTCGGGTACGTCCAGCACCACGAGGACGACGTCTCCACGAGCGACGGGCTCAACCGCCAACGGTGGGAGCACGTCTCCATGGAGATCCCCGACGCACCCGAGGGCGCCCAGTTCCTCTGCGTCGTGTTCTACGGGCAGACGACCCAGCAGACCAACGGCGAGATCGACGTGTGGCGCGTGGACGACATCGTCCTTGCGCCCTACAACCTGGAGCTGGGGCCCGACGTGGAGGCTCCCGTGAAGGACGACATGCTGAAGACGTACCGGTTCCGCATCGAGAACCGCGGCGCGTTCAACGACACGTACCGCTTCGAGTTCGTGGACGGGAGCGGTGCCCCTGTTGATATCCCCCAGAGTTGGGACATGCATGTCCGCACCCACGGAGGGGACGAGGTGGACCGCGTGGCGCTGGCCGCAGGCGAGGAGCGGGAGCTCCTCCTGGAGGTGCACGTGCCCGTGCAGCAGGCGAGCGGAACCACGGGGATCGCGGACCTCGCCCTCACCGCCGTGAGCGAGACGAACCCCATCGTGCGGAAGACCATGGAGGTGGACCTCTCCTTCGAGTACCCGCCCAGGCCGAACCTCGTGGTGCTTGACCTGCGCGCCAACGACGTGGACCTGCCCGCCGGGGAGCCCCGGAGCGTCGTGGCCACCGTGGCGAACATGGGGGACGCCCCCGCCCGCAACGTGCCCGTGGACATCGTGGACACCATGCCCGCGAGCTTCGGTGTGGCACCCGTGAACCTCACGCGTCTCGACGGGGAGCCCCTCCGCAACATCAGCCTCATGCCGGGGGAGGTCGTGAGCGTCCTCGCCCAGTGGACGCCCAGCCGGAGTGGACCGCACAACGTCACCGCCATCCTGGACCCCCAGGACGTCATCGTGGAGAGCAACGAGGACGACAACAGGGAGACCGTCACCGCGGTCCTCGACGCCGCCCGGTTCCCCGACCTTCGCGTGAGCGTGGACGTGAGCAACACGGAACCCCAGGTGGGTGACGAGGTCCACCTGAACGCCACGATCACGAACCGGGGCAACGCCCGCGCCACCGGCGTGCAGGTGAGCTTCCGGGTGGGCGTGGCGGACCTCCTGGATGGGACGCCCCCGCACATCCTCGGGCAACCCATCGCTCCTGGCGAGACCGTGCAGCTTGAGGCCACCTGGCCTGCTCCCTTCCCCGGGACGTACCGGGTCTTCGCCCGGGCCTTCCCCCTGAGCGGGGCGCTCGAGCGCGTGGAGACGGAGGAGGACAACCTCGACATCCGCACCATGCAGGTGCGCACCCGGGGCCTCACCTTCGACGGGCCCGACGACAAGGTGCCCGTGGACGTGGGGTCCGTCACCACGACGGAGCTGGACCTCAGCAACCGCGGGGACGTGCGGGACTCCGTGGACCTCAGCGTGGATGCACCCCATGGGATCCGCGCCCACGTGGAGCGTAACGGCCTCACCATCGCCCGCCTCGACCTGGACAACGGCACCACGGCGAACCTCACGCTGCACGTGCGTGCCCCGGCCCGCATCGCCACAGGGACCTACCCCGTGACGGTGACGGCTCAGAGCCTCAACACCACCCAGACGGAGACGATCGTGGTGCCCGTCCACGTGCGTCGCACCCACGGGTTGGACGTGGAGGGACGGGTGCTGGACCTCGACACGGGTGAGCGCACCGTCCCCATCGCTCTGGAGAACAAGGGGAACGGGCCCGCAACGGTGACGCTGGACTCCAGCAACCTCCCGGCGTCCTGGCGGCTCAGCGCCGAACCCGTGGAACTTAAGCCGTATGAGGCGCGCTCCGTGAACGTGACCCTCGATGTGCCCACCCGCACCCAGGCTGGGGTCGTGGACCTCACGCTCGAGGCCACCTCCCCCGGTGCCCACACCAGTGCACCGGTGCGCGTGAACGTGCTGGAACGCCCCGTGGTTGACATCGCCGTGGACCCGGGCGAGGTGCATCTCCGACCCGGCACCAGCACCGACCTCGACGTGACGCTCAGCAACCAGGGTAACGCGCCGGCCTTCGCGGCCCTCGATGCCCTCGTGCCCGAGGGCTGGAGCGCCGACCTGCCCCGGCCCCGCGCCAGGCTTGAGCCCGGGGAGAACCTCAGCTTCACCTGGCCCGTGGAGGTGCCCGCGGATGCCGGCGCCGGCACCCACGATGCGGTGCTGCAGGCCGTGAGCGGCGACCAGGTCTTCCGTGGGTCCGCCACGGTGCACGTGGGCGTGCCGGACCTCACGGTGGCGCACATCCAGCAGTCGCCACGGGTCAACATCGAGGCTGGAGAGACCGTCACGTTCAACGTGACGATCCGGAACGTGGGCACCCTCGTCAGCGACGAGGTGCCGGTGGGGATGTACGTCGACGATGAGCTCGTGGACTACCGCACCCTGGACGCGGTAGCCGCGAACGCAGGCACCACCACGGAGTTCACGTGGCCCGCCGAGGCTGGCGAGCACGTGCTCCTCATGGTGGTGGACCCCGGGGAGGGTATCGTGGAGGAGGACGAGGGGAACAACGCCCACCTGCTCGTGGTGGGGGCTGGCAGCGACGTGAGCGTCTTCACCGGCGCCCAACGTGCCGTGCCCCTGCCCGTGGGTTGGGCCTTCATCGCCCTCGCGGCCGCCGCGCTATGCCTTCGCCGGAGGTGGACGTCCTGACGCGAGGGTTCCGCACCACCCTGCCCGTCCTCGTGCTGGTCCTGGTCCTCGTCACGCCCATGCTGCCGCTCCCTGCGGCGGCGCAGACCACCAGCGGGACGGACGATGGGGACGCGGACGTCCTCCAGGACGGCGTCACGTACGAGTGGTGGAACGACGGGTGGCACATGCGTGTCCCGGTCCACCTGGAACCCCGGTTCCCCGACGCCGTGGTGGAGGGACGGTTCGCCGACACGCGGGGGATCCCCGACCTCACGGTGAGCGTGGAGGTGGACTTCACCGAGGCCATCCGCCGGTCCGCCGACGACCCCGACCGCAGTTGGCCCCAGGACGTCTCCGGCGCGCTGAACAGCTTCACCTTCGACGAGGACAGCGTACGCGTGGTGGAGTACGACCGCGGTTCAGGCACCATCAAGCAGCAGCCCGACCGCTCGACCCTCGTGCCCAGCATCTTCACCCCCACGCTCCTCGAGAACCCCGAGAACCGGAACGACCGCTTCGACCCTCACGCCAACGCCGTGGGCACGGTCACCTGGACGGTGAACGGGGAGTTCAACACCGACCGCCTCTACTTCGTGTACTTCGACATCGAGGAGAACGGGGACAAGCCCGAACCCGACACGTCGGCCGAGAACCTTGGGGACCTCAACGGGTTGTACTGGATCCGTCGCGGCACCGACATCTACGGGTACGCACCCTGGGATCCCAGCAGCTCCGGCACCGGCTCGCAACCCCAGATCGACGTGTACGGGCTCTACGACGACACCGCGGTGCAGATCTACCGGTACACGCACAGCGGTCTGGAGCCCACCGCCCTCAAGCGGTGCACCTCGAGCTCCGTGGGCGCCTGCGTCGACGCCAACGACGAGCAGACCCTCGGGGACGTGACGGAGGCCCCCACCTTCGAGGTGCAACCCATGGGCGACAGCAGCGACACCCTCACGGTCAGGGTGAAGGCCGACCAACCCTTCCACTTCTACGTCCGAGCGGACAAACCCGTGTACACCGCGCTCCGACCCACCCCGAGCAGCCTCAAGGACTGCCCCCACGGGTTGTTCTACCCCAGCGAGGATGGCGGCCTCGTGGGGACGCAGTACCGCTTCCGCTCCCTCCAGCGCCCCGACGTGGGCGTGTGCAAGGCGAATCTCGACGTGAACGTCATCGCCACCCAGGAGCGGGCCCGCGTCAACGCAGGATGGAGCAACGGCGGCGAGTCCTTCGTCCTCGGCCCCGGTGAGGCCAAGCACCTCCGGATCCCCGCGGGATCCCCCGTCTTCATGTCCTCCACCACCCCTATCGCGGTGGCCCAGGCAGGCACCCGCGACAACATGGGCGTCCAGGTGCCCAGCGCCTACGGGTCCCCCGTGGGGGACACCTTCTACTCGCCCCTGTACTACGGGTTCCGCGCCTGGGCCAGCGGCGAGGAACCGGTGGAGGTGCAGGCGTACAACACCGCGGACGCCTCCGTGAGCAGCACCAAGGTGGTGGCGCCGGCACCCCACGACCCCTGGCTCCTGGACATGCATGACTTCAACACGTGGAGCTCCAGCTGGGGGAACACCTTCGGCCTCATCGGTGACGGGGACTTCAGCGTGGTCCTGGACCCCGACCAGGGTGTCGTGCCCTGGGGCGGTGTCCAGGGCACCACCTTCGAGGTGCCCATGCGCGGCACCGCCGACGACAACCACCGCATGGTCGTCTACCCGGCCTTCGACCGCACCCACGTGATGGTGCGGGACACCGACACCGGGGAGATCGTCTTCAACGAGACCATCAACCGCCACCGGTTCCTGGAGGAGGACCGCGGGGGCTCGGGGTACCTCTTCCCCGGACCGGGAGCGTACCGCGTGGAGTCCTCGAAGCCCGTGTTCGTGTACACCGTGAGCCCCAACTTCTCCGACGGGAACGGGCGTACGAGCACGTACTTCTCCTCCGCCACCCGGTCCCCCGTGTACCACGTGGGCGAAGGGGAGTTCCACGGGAACCTCATCCGGTGGGGCAAGAGCCTTCGCACCCTCACCCTGGCCCCCGGCGAGGACCGGCGCATCGGTCTCGACGTGACGAACCTGGGCCGGAGCGTGGGCAAGGGGAACCTCCCCGACGATGTGGTGCTCCAGCTCAACAGCAGCCGGGAGTGGCCGGTGACGCTCTCCAGCACCTTCGAGGCGGGTGTCGAGACCTTCGAGACCCGTCGCGTCACCCTCGTCATCGAGGTGCCGGAGGAGGCCGAGACCGGCCAGACCCTCCAGGTGAACCTCACGGCCACCAGCCAGGGGAACCCCGAGATGACGGCGGAGAGTGAGCTCCAGGTGGCCGTGCGCACCCGCCACAGCGTGGACACCGTGTTCCGCGCCAACAACCTCAAGAGCATCGAGCGCCTCGTCGAGAGCGGTGAGTCCACGACGTACGCCATCCTCGTGAACAACACGGGAACCGGCGACGACGCGTTCAAGTTCACCGTGAGCGACTGCAGCCGCTTCGGGTACGATACCCGTGTGGAGGCCGCGGACGGCTCGGTCCTTGCCACCCCCGACACGAGCGAGGGTAGCGTGGCGATCCCCCGGAACGAGGAGCGCGTCGTGTTCCTCAACGTCACGAGCACCGGCGACTCGAGCCTCGGCTTCGGTTGCGAGGCCGCCGTGCAGGCCATCAGCGTCAAGGACAACAGCGCCCGGAGCCAGGTGGTGGCCACCACCGTGCCGGATCTCAACACGGAGTTCAGCATCCGCGCCCAGCAGACGAGCCTGCCCATCCTCCCCGGCGAGAACGCCACCTTCCAGGTGGAGGTGGTGAACGAGGGGGACGACACCGTGGTCACCATGGGCACGAGCCCCCTCCGGCTCCCCGGTTGGAGCGTCACCCCCGAGCCCGAGAGCTTCCTCCTCCGGGCCAACGGCACGCGGAACGCCCAGGGTGAACCCGGGGACGTGCGCGTCGTGAACGTCACCCTTACCGCTGGCGACGACGCCCCTGTGGGAGAGATCATGGACCTCGGCATCACCGCCACGAGCTCCACGAGCTCGGGGACGAGCGCGGAGGCGGGAACCCGCGTCCGGGCC
The DNA here is from genome assembly GCA_964505085.1 of uncultured Thermoplasmatales archaeon. Taxonomy (GTDB): domain Archaea; phylum Thermoplasmatota; class SW-10-69-26; order JACQPN01; family CAZDGP01; genus CAZDGP01. The sequence continues at coordinate 118,279 of CAZDGP010000001.1, read as the reverse complement.
GTCGTCGGGAACAACTTCACCCTGGACCTCCGGGGCGTCCAACCCCGGAGCCTTCTGCCCGGTGACGACTTCACGTACCGGTTCACGGCTTCCAACGCCGCCAACGGACCCTTCGACCTTCGCATGAACGTCACGGGGCTCCCCCCGGGATGGAGCTTCGACAAGACGACACCCCTCGCCACTCGGCGCCTCGACACCGGCGATGCCGTGAGCGTCGCCGGGGACCTCCAGGTGCCCAGCGGCGCCGAGAGCGGCGCCTACAACGTCACGTTCAGCTTCTTCATGGAGACGCCCGACGGCGAACGGGGTCTCCACCAGTTCAACGCCACCATCCAGGTGGCCCGCCGAGCCAACCTGCAGGTGACGCCACCCAGCGACCTCACCCTGGTACCACCCGGAAGCGGGACCCGCGTCCCCCTCAACGTAACGAACGTCGGGAACGTGGACCTCTCCTCCAGGCTCACCCTGGACGTACCTGATGGTTGGAGCGCCACGTTCCTCAACAGGTCCCGCAGCACGGTCAACCTCGCACCGGGGGAGACCATCGAGGTCGATGTGCTCCTGGAGGCCCCCGCATCCATGGGTTCGAGCTCGGTGGTGTGGACCGTGGACGCGGACCTCCCCCTTGGGGAGTCCAAGAGCTTCGACCTCGCCGCGAACTGGATCAAGCGCGACCTCCGCATCGAGGAGGTTCGCAGCATCACCCGGGACCTCACCCCCGGAGAACCCGGGAGGCTGGCCGTGACGGTGGTGAACGACGGCAACGTACCCGCCAACGGGGTGGACCTCGCGATCCTGGTGGATGGTGAGGTCGTGAGGAACCTCACCCTCGAGAGCCTGCCGCCGGGTGAGACCCGCCTCTTCCAGATCCCCTGGACCGTGGTGGAGGTGCAGGACAACCTCACGGTGGCGTTGGACCACAGGAACGAGTTCGTCGAGACGGACGAGACGAACAACGCCAAGGTCGTGGAGCTCCCCTCCGAAGCCAACGTTCCCGGCCCCGGCTTCCTCCTCCTCGTCCTCACCGCGGCCGTCGGCGCCGTCGTCACCCGGAGGTGGCGGCGGTGGTGAAGGAGAGCATCCAGGACGCCCTGGACCTCCTCCGGGACCGCTCCGCCCTCCGGCGGTACCTCGGTGAGAACAAGCAACGGATCGTACCCCTCGCGGTGGCCGGGCTCCTCGTCGTCGCAGCCGTGGTCTTCGCCGCCTCCAGCTTCAGCCAACCGTACACGGAGTCCGCCCAGATCGAGCCCTCCGGCGCGGGGCAGGACACGGGCCTGGACCGCCTGGACACCGACGGGGACAACGTAAGCGACCTCCAGGAGCTCTACACGTACGGCACCGACCCTGCGCGGAGCGACACCGACGGTGACGGCATCCCCGACGGGTGGGAGGCCGAACATCGCCGTCTGGACCCCATCAGCAACACGTACAGCGTGAACCCCCTCCTCAACGACAGCGGCGAGGACCCTGACGGTGACGGTCTCACGAACCTGGAGGAGTTCCAGTGCGGGAGCGATCCCTGGAAGGCCGACACCGACGGGGATGGCATGGACGATGCCTTCGAGTGCCGTTACGACGGCCTCGATCCCCGGACCGCCGCCGGAACGGATGGGGACCCCGACGGGGACGGCCTCACCAACATCGAGGAGGCGGAGCACGGCACCGACCCCTTCAGCGCCGACACCGACCACGATGGGATCAGCGACCCCGACGAGATCTTCGTGCACCACACCAACCCCGTGGCCTACAGCACCGCAGGCCACGGCATCAGCGACGGGTACCTCCTGGAGCACGACCTGAACCTCACGGAGCCCGGCGTCTCCTTCATGGACCCCGACGATGACGGCCTCTCGAACCTGGAGGAGTTCCGGTGGAGCCGGGACAGCTTCAACCCCGGACGCCTCCCCACGGTGGGTGAGGACTACGCCTCCTGGCTCGACCCGCGGAACCCCGACAGCGACGGGGACACCATGGACGACGGGTGGGAGGTCCGGTACCAACTGGACCCCCTGGACCCCGGCGACGCCGACGGGGACTTCGACGATGACGGGCTCCTCAACCGTCAGGAGGCGCAGGTGGATTCCGACCCCCGCTCCCGGGACACCGACGGTGACGGCCTCGACGACCCTGAGGAGGTGGAGGGATGGACCGTGAAGGTGGACGGCGAGGAGGTCCATGTGACGAGCGACCCCACGAAGGCCGACACCGACGGGGACTTCCTCACGGACCGCGACGAGCAACGGGGCTTCGGCTCCGTGGCCGGTCGCCAGCTCGAGTTCTGCCCCGACGGCCCCTGCAGCCTCGACCCCCGCAGTCCCGATACCGACCTCGACGGGTTGAGCGACAGCTTCGAGGTGCTCTACCAGGTGGAACCCAAGCTCGACCCCACCGACCCCGACACCGACGGGGACGGCCTCCGGGACAAGGCGGAGCTCGACCACTGGCGGAACGCCCGCGAGTCCATGAGCGACGACGGGTTGAGCCGCATCCGGGACCAGGGCCAACTCACCACCTGTCAGGGCGTGGACGCCACCACCCTGGACGAGGTCCGAAGCGCCCTGGCGCCCCAGGGGGACATCGACGGCGACGGCATCCCCAACATCGTGGACCCCGACAGCGATTGCGACACCATCCCCGACGGGGAGGAGCTCGACCCGCCCCGGCGGGAGGCAGCACCCGGGAGCAAGGACACGTACCTCCTCCCCGTCACCGACCCGGCCCTCGTGGACACCGACGGTGAGGGCCTCCCGGACGCGTGGGAGAACAAGTACGCGCGATGGAACTACGACCGCGGCAACTGGAACCTCAACGCCAGCGACGAGGACAGCCTCGACCTGAACGACGGCAAGACCGACGCCGACCGGGACCTCGACGAGGACGGCGTCACCTACTCCGAGGGGTACGTGAAGCCTCGCGCGTACGTCCACGACAACCTCGCGGAGTTCGAGTCAGGCACCGACCCCAACGCCGAGGACACCGACGGTGACGGCATCCCCGACGGGTGGGAGGTCTTCTTCCAGCGGGTGAGCCTCGGGAGCAGCCGACCCGTGGACCTCGATCCCCTGGACCCCCGGGATGCCGGCGACGTGAGCAAGAGCCTCACCTACACCCGCTTCGCTGAGGCCCCCGCGGACCTCGTGGACGCGTACAACGAGACCGTGGCCCAAACCTACGAGAGCGTGCCCGACCCCGACGGTGGCCAACGCGACGTCGTGAAGGTGCAGGGTCGTTTCGACCTCACGTACCGGGGCGAGTTCAACGCCAGCACCGATCCCACGCTGCTGGACACCGACGGGGACGGCATGGAGGACACGTGGGAGCTGTACTACAAGGAGCGGGCCGCCGGCGCCGGGGCCCAGTTCAACCCCCACGACCCCAGCGGGGCCTCCCGGGATGCCGACGGCGACGGCCTCTCGAACCGCGTGGAGGCCATGGAGGGAACCGACCCGGTGCTCGAGGACAGCGACCTCGGGGGCATCCCCGACGGGGACGAGGTGAGCGGGGACTTCAACACGGACCCCATGTTCCCCAAGGACGACGACCCCAACGGGGACGTGGACTTCGACGGTATCCCCAACAGCGAGGAGCTCACGCGCTCACCCCCCACCGACGTGGCGGACTTCGACACCGACAACGACGGGCTGCTGGACGGCACGGACCTCAAGGAGTCCGAGCTCTCCGCCACCGCCACCCAGCGCTTCCTGGATGCCGGCATCGTGTACTTCGTCACCGACGGCGGCGAGCGCGTCTTCCTGGGGGAGGAGACCCGCACCCCCGCCACCGACCCCACCAAGCCCGACTCCGACGGTGACGGGCTCCCCGACGGGTGGGTGGCCTTCTACGAGGTGCGCTACGGCCTCGACACCTCCGACACCCGCAACGATGACGACGCCCTGAGCGACCTACAGGAGTACGAGCTCGGGATGCCCGACGACTGGAACCTGGAGACGGATGGCGTGTGGTGGTTCGGGTCCAACCCCGTGCGGGAGGACACCGACGGGGACGGGGCCTCCGACGGCGTCATCGTCGACTCCAGCACGGTCCTCGGCAACGACTACGATTACGACAACGACGGTCTCAACGACTTCAACGGCGAGGACCCCCACCCGCTCCTTGATCCCGACAACGCGGGGGACCGCGACCCGCGGGATCCCGCTCTCGTGCGCTCCTACGTCTGGGAGGAGGGCCGTGTCACGGGGCCAAGCAGCGACGACCGACCCACCCCGTCGTTCCAGAACGTGGACGTGACCTACCCCCGCTCGGAGAACGTGGCGTACAAGGGCGGGCACGTCACCGTCACCGGGCGCCTCGACGCATCCGCGGACCTCGCGAACGTGCCGGTGCTGGTGAACCTCCTGCCCGTAAGCAACGCCGGCGAGGCCCGACCCGCGGAAGGGCGCGTGCTCGGCGTCGGTTTCACCGACGGCTCCGGAAGCTTCGAGGTCACAGCGAACCTCACTCGGACCACCGCCACGTCGGTGCCTGCGGACCTCACCCTCTTCGGGACGCCGCGCGCTGCAGGGTCCACCGTCTCGTGGGGTGTGAACACGAGCACCCTCGACCCCGGCTTCGACTACCGGGTCGTGGTCTGGAGCTACGGCACGGACGACGTCCTCACCACCTTCACCGACCCCCACACCGTCGGGGACTCCATCACGATCCGCACGGGGAGCACGTGGCAGGCGCCGGAGGAGGTCGCCCTCACGAACGGGAGGAACCTCCAGGGGAGCTTCACCCTCACCGACGACGTGGGTGATCCCCTGACAAGCCGCGACGTCCGCGTGGAATGGCGCGGAAGCGTCCTCACCCGTGCCACCACGGACGCCACCGGCACCATCACCCTCGACGAACCCACCGAACCCTTCAACGCCCCCGGAACCCACGACCTCACCCTCATCTTCCCTGACAGCGAGCTCGTGGAAGGCACCACGGTGACGGTGCCCGTGAACGTGCGCTTCCCCACGACCCTGGAGGCCTCCGTGGACGACGAGACCCTCACCGCGGTGGCCGGTCGGACCCTTCCCACGAGCGGTCGCCTCGTGGACAGCCGCGGGCTGCCCGTGACCGGCGCCCGCGTGGACGTGTCGTTCCTCGATGCCACCACCTCCACCTCCACCGACTCCGAGGGCCGTTGGTCCGCCAGGGTCCCCGTATCGGAGAAGGCGCCCGTGGGCAACCGGAAGGTCTCCGTCTCCTTCGAGGGGAACGACCGCCACGTCCCCGCGAGCACCGACGCCGGCATCGTCACGGTGAAGCAGGTGGCCCAGGTCTTCGTGAGCGTGGACAAGGGCGCACTTGGAGAACCCCTAGTCCTCCGTGGAGAGCTCCGTGACCTCGCGGGGCTCCCGGTGCGCGACAGCACCGTGGACCATGCCCTCCAGGTCACGCTGCAGGTGGGGAACCGATCCCGCACCGCGCCCGTGGACAACGCCACGAGCACCTTCCGGGTGGAGCTCCCCGCCGACGCCATCCAGGAACCCGGGAACGTGAGCGTCCACGCGGACTTCCAGGGGAGCCCCCTCTACGCATCGAGCACCACACAGGACCGGACCTTCGTCCGCAGCGTCACCCACCTCGACGTCCCCGCGAAACCCGTGACACGCGGTGAGACGATGGTGGTGGAGGGGTTCCTCACCGACAACCTCGGGAACGCCGTGGCGGACGCCCCCGTGAGCGTGGTCTTCGAGACCGCGGACCTCGGTACCGTCACCACCGACGCCGAGGGACGCTTCCAGGTTACCCACCCCATCCCCGAGGACCGACCGCTGGGAAGCGCCCTGGTGCGGGCGGAGTACGCCGGAAGCCCCGACGGTGCCCTGGCACCTGCTGGCCCCGTCTCCACGTTCTACCATGTGCGGGCCGACACATCACTCACCATCGCGGACCGCACGGTGCGCACGGGCCCCATCCCAGTGAACGGCACCCTCGTGGATGGGGAGGACCGCCCCGTGGTGGCTGCTCCCATCACCGTGAGCTTCAACGGGGTGGAGCAGACGGCGTTCACGGACTTCAGCGGCCGGTTCCAACTCACCTTCGACGGGTCCAGGCTCTCACCGCAGAACGTCACGGTGAAGGCATCCTACCCGGGGTCGAACCGCTTCAGCGACGTCACCGCCACCGCCCACTACCGCGTCCTCTCCGACACGAACATCGTGGTGCGGAGCCTCACACCCCTGGTCCGAGGGGAGGTCTTCACCCTCAAGGGCGAGCTCCACACGAACCTCGGGGAGCCCGTGAAGAACGCTCCCGTGAAGGTTCTCGTCAACGGGAGCCTCGTCACGACTGGTCGGACGAGCCCCGACGGGAGCTTCCTCCTGCAGGGCGGTCTCGATCAGGACCTTCCCCGGGGCAGCACCATCCTGGAGGTGCGGTACGCGGGGGACTCGAACCACGTGGAGGCCGTCCACGCCAGCGAGGTGCAGATCCAGGGCAAGCCCAACATCCAGGTCACGGTACCGCGGGATCTCACGGTGGGTGAGGACTTCACGGGGACCATCCGCCTCGTGGACGATGAGGGCGACCCCATCAAGAACAGCCAGGTGCGCGTGCGGTTCTCCGGCTTCCGCTACCCCATCACCCTCACCACGAACGAGACCGGTGTCGCCACCTTCCCCGGACGCGTCACGAGCGCCGGCACCAGCGACGTCACCGCCCGCTTCACCGGGAGCCAATCCCAGCTCCCCCAGACCTCGAGCACCACGCTCGTGGCCAGCGAATCCACCTTCACCCAGGCAGCACCCCCCATCCTCCTGGCGCTCCTGGCTCTGGGCATCGTGGGCCTGGGCATCTACGGGTACCTCCGGTGGCGTCGCGGCCTGGTGGAGGAGGCGGGGGACATCCTGCGCGCGGCGGAGGAGCAACTGGCCGCAGGCAACGAGTACGAGGCCGTCATCATGCAGACGTACCGCGCTCTCGTCTCCCTCGTGTCCCGGGTGAGCGATGTCGAGGACCGTCCCGACCTCACCGCTCGGGAGTTCGCGGCTGCGGCGGAGGATGCGTTGCCGGTGCAACCGGACCACCTCCGCACCCTCGTGGACATCTTCGACGAGGCCCGGTACAGCGTCCGCCCCGCCGGGCCGGAGATGCGGGACCGCGCCGTGGCGAACCTCCGTGCGCTCCAGCAGGACCTGAGCGAGGGCAAGCGATGGGTCACCGCCCCCGGGAACCCCGGAGGTGAACCCACGTGAGCTCACGGCCTCGCGGGGGGCCAAGGTGGCAACCCGCCCGCGGCTCCACGGCCTCGGAGGTGGGACCATGAACCTTCCCTGGAGCGGATGGTCTCCCCGGCGGAAGCGCATGGCACTCATCTTCATCGCTGTGGCCCTCGTGGGAACCCTCGTGGTCTCCACCCTCACCGGGCCCGAGCGCCAGCTCAGCGCCTACGGGGACGATACCCGGGATGCGAGCCGGGTCCGGACGGCCCTGGCGGCCGACGGGTACCCCACGGGGAACATCCAGACGTCACCCCACCTCCTCGGCGGCGTCGAGAACCCCTCGCGGTACGCCGTGCTCGTCCTCGGGGTGGAGGAGGCGTACCGCTCCAGCGAGGTGGACGCCATCGAGGCCTTCGTCCGGGACGGGGGCCGCGTGGTCCTCGCCGACGACTTCGGCTCCGGGAACAGCGTTGCGAACCGTTTCGGCGTGAGCTTCGACGGGGTGGTGCTCTCCGACGACGACTTCGCGGGGAACCGCAGCTTCGTCGCCGTGAACGCCACCCTCGGCGATCGGAGCTTCCGCGTCGTGACCAACGTGCCCACGAGCCTGAGCGTGGCTCCCGACGCTGACGCCACCGTCATCGCGCGCACCAGCCCCAACGCGTACATCGACCTCAACGGGAACGGGCGTTCCGACGACGCGGATACGGAGGGCCCCTTCCCCGTGGCCGTCCAGGTGGAGGCGGGGGACGGCGTCATCGTCTTCGTGAGCGACCCCGGCATCTTCACCAACGCCGTCATGGACATGGATGGCGCACGCAACGACGCCTTCATCCGGGACCTCGTCTTCACCCTCCTGCCCCAGGGCGGCACCGTGGTCTTCGACGAGTCCCGCCACCGCGCTCCCCTGGGCACCGGCATGGTGCGGGGGGCGGGCACCGCGGCGGTCCTGGGCACCCAGGACCCCATCCTTGGCTCCGTCGCTTTCATCACCCTCGTGGGCGGAGCCCTCCTGGGGTTGCTCCTCCTGGAGCGTCCGGAGGACTTCCGCGTGCACCGGCAGGACCTCGACAGCGTCCACATCCCCAGCGACCGCCCCGACCTCATGGGGTGGCGGTTGCAGCGTCTCGCCCTACAGGAGGTCATGCGACACCATGAGATCCCGGACCACGTGCAGGACAAGCGTGCCCGCGCCGTGGAGGCCGCCGGGGACCCGCGCATCCGGGAGCTCCTGGAGGCGGAGGACCCCTCCGTGAACCGCACCCGGGCCGAGAGCCTGCTCGCGCGCATCCGCGCCTACGGGAGCGAGGTTGATGCAGCGTCGTCACCCACTGGCACCCAGGACGCAGACAACACGAGGGAGGTGACCACGTGACGGACCCCTCGACGGAGCCGGAGGCCCAACCTAGCCTGAAGGACCGCCTGCACCTCCCGGAGCTCACGCCCCGCGGGGGGGCTGCGGCCACCGCTGCCCTCGTGCTCCTCTTCGCGGGGTTGGCCCTGGGCAACCCCCTGCCCACGGCGGCGGGCCTCGTGCTCGTCACCCTTCTGACGCTGGGAGCGGTGCAGGTGGGGGGGTTGGACGTGGAGGTGGAGCGGGAGATGGGGAAGCGCACCACCAGCGAGCGGGATGCCGTGGCTGTGGTCCTCCGGGTGCGGACAGCCCGCGGCGGTGGCAACGCGAGCTTCGAGATCCGGGACCGCCTGGAGGATGCCATGACCCTCACCGAGGGCAGCAACTACGACCTCTTGGACCTCGACGATGCCGCGGGGGAGGAGCTCCGCTACGAGGTCACGAGCCCGGTGAAGGGAACCTTCGACGTGGGCCCGGTGGAGCTTCGGCTCCGCGACGCCTTCGGGTTCTTCGTTCGGGACGAGGCCGCCGGAGGCGTCGAGAGCCTGAAGGTGTTCCCACGCCCGGAGGACCTGGACGACGTGCTCGCCAACGCCCGCCAGCCCTTCCTCGTGAGCGGAGCCTTCCACACGGGGCAACCCGGCGGCGGCACGGACTTCTTCGCCCTCCGCGACTACCTCCCGGGGGACCCCATGCGGTCCGTGAACTGGAAGGCGAGCAGCAAGAGCGGCGACGACGAGCTCATCGTGAACCAGTGGGAGCGGGAATCCCAGACCCTCGTTACGCTTCTCTTCGATGCCCGGGAGGTGAGCACCCTGGGCACCGCCGGCGCCAACGCCAACGTGTACGGTGCCCGCGCCGTGGTGAGCCTCATGGGGTACTTCTTCGGGAACCGGGACCGCGTCCAGGTGCTGGCCTACGGTGACGGGTTGACGGAGGTGGAGCCCCAGGGCGCAGAGCGCATGTCCCACGACGTCCGCGAGCTCATGGTTCAGGAGCCTGGACGCGGTGCCATGACGCTGGGGGAGGTCGTGGACGAGATCCTTCCCAGCCTCAGCCCCCGGACGCCCGTGGTCATCGTGAGCAACCTCGCCGCGGACCCCTCCGTGGCCCGGGCGGTGCGGAACCTGCGCGCTCGGGACCTCTACGTCACCGTGGTCGTGCCACCGGTACCGGAGGTGGAGCCGGAGCGCCTGAACGGCGGCCGCACCGAGCACGAGCTGGGGACCCTCGAGCGGCAGGAGAACCTCCGGATGCTCCGCGGGTACGACGCGAACATCGTGAACTGGGAACCCGGTGAGACCCTGGAGATGGCCTTGGGGAGGGTGATGAACCGATGAGCAACGGAGGACCGCCCGTCGAGAGGGTCCGCGAGCACCTGCCGCGGGGCCAGGCGCTCCTGGGGCTCCTCGTGGCCACGGCGGCAGCTGTCACCCTCGTGCTTAGGGGACGCCCCATCCTCGACGGCGTCGGCGGGTCGCTTCTCCTCGGGTTCGCCCTGGCGGGAGCAGGGGGACTCGTGGGCCTTCTGGGTGTTCTCCGATGCCGGGTGAACTGGACGCTTTGGGGCACCGTCCTCATCGTCCTGGCGCCCACTCCCTACCGCCTGGGCCTCCCCACCGTGCTGGATTGGGTCATCGCCCTGGCGGGAGCGCTGGGGCTCGCGGTGCTCCTGCAGGCCATGCTAGGTGCCCGGGAGGGTGCGAGCCTCCAGGATCGCCTTGGCACCCGGGAGGACGACGACACCCCGGACCGAGATGTCCGCAGCCGCGTGCTACGGACCATGGAGCACCGCGTGAACCGGAGCCGCCGCACGCTCCTCCTCGCCGCCCTCATCGTCGGTGGAGCCATCATCCTTACCCGCATCGTGGGGATCGTGCTCCCGGAGGCCTTGGCCGCGAGCCTCGAGCTCCGGTCCCTCTACGGCGCCGTCCTCATGGTGCTCCTCGCCGCCATCGGCCTCCTCGTGATGGCGGCGGTGCGCCGCCTCCGCGCTGGCGAGGACGGCGGGGACCACGCGTAGTGGACCCGTAGTTCCGGGCTACCCCACGGGGAACCTTCACCCATCCTCCCCCTGACCTCTCAACGACATGGCGAGCCCGGCATCCACCACGCTGGACCACTTCCGGGACGGGTCCCGCCCCACCCCGCCCAGGGACAGGACACCCGGGGACAACGTTGAGGAGGTGGATGCCCGCAGCGGACTCACGGACTGCGGCCTCCCGGGGACCCCGTACAGCCTCAACCCCTACCTGGGATGCACCCACGGGTGCCGGTACTGCTACGTACCCAGCGTCACCCACCGGGAGCAAGCTCCCTGGGGCGGATGGGTGAAGGCCAAGCGGAACCTGCCCCGGCTCCTGAGCCGCGAGGTCCGCCGCCGGGACCCCGGGCTCGTCTTCCTGAGCAGCGCCACCGACCCCTACCAACCCGCCGAGGGCCGCTACGAGCTCACGCGGCGGTGCCTCGAGGTCCTGCTTCGCGTCCAGTGGCCCCTCAGGGTGCTCACCCGCAGCCCCCTTGTCCTCCGGGACCTGGACCTCCTCGAGGGATTCGACGACCTCCGCGTGGGCGTGAGCGTCCCCACCCTGGACGATGGGTTCCGCCAGGCGGTGGAACCGCAGGCACCCCCGGTGGCGGGGCGGTTGCGGGCGTTGGAGCGCATCCACGCTGCCGGCATCCCGACGTACGCGAGCCTTGCACCCACCTACCCCCTCACCGACGGGTGGGCCCCGGCGAACGTGGCGGACCGCGTCGCCGCCACCGGCGTGGACCGCGTCTTCTTCGGGCAGTGGAACTACCGCGAGAAGGCTCAACCCGCGACCCTTAGAGCGCTCCGGGGGACGCCCTACGAGGGGTTCGGTGAGGAGATCTTCGACGAGGACGCCACGGCGGAGCGCATCCACCACCTCGCGGAAGCTTTCAAAGTTCGGGGGGTGCGGGTGGGCGTCCCCGACTAGGCGCCCCAAGCGCGTCGGGCGGCATCCTCCACGTCGCCGGGGTCCAGCGGCCCCTGCTCCGTGAGGATGGCGGTAACGTGCTCGTGGGGTGTGATGTCGAAGACAGGGTTCAGCACCTCCACGTCCTCCGGGACCTCCCCCGGTTCCACCACCTCCGTGGTGTCACGCTCCTCGATGTCGACGTCGGCCCCCGTGGGCGCATCCAAGTTCACCTTGTAGGTCTCCGCGCACACGTAGAAGGGCACACCATGTTGCTGACACGCCATGGCGATGGTGGAGGTGCCAACCTTGTTCACGATGTCACCGTTGGCCGCGATGCTGTCGCAGCCGACGAGGACGGCATCCACCGTGGTGAGGAGGAGGTTCGCGGCGTTGTCCACGATGAGGCTCGAGGGGATCCCAGCCTCCGAGAGCTGCGTCACCGTGATGAGGCCCTGGCGCCAGGGGCGTGTCTCGGTGGCGATGACGTGGACGCGCGCCCCGCCCTCCCAGGCGGCCTCGAGGACGCTGAGCACCGCCTGGCTGTTGCAGTGCGTGAGCACGCGACCCTCCCGGGGCACCAGGTGCGCACCCCGCTCCCCCAACTCGGTGAGCGCGCTTAGGCTCCGCTCCATGAAGGTCTCCGCCGCCTCCATCACCGCGTCGGGGTCGCCGGGGGACCCGGCGGCCGCCCGCTGGATGAAGGCCAGGGCGTTGTGGAGGCTCACGGCGCTGGGTCGCGTGGCGGCGAGTCGCGCCACGTGGTGCTCGAGCTCCTCCTCGAAGCCAGCACCGGGGTCGGCGGTGCGGGCCCAGTCCGCCAGCGCCTCCGCTGCGTGGCGGGCGATGGCGCCGGCGCCTCGCACGCGCATCGTCTCGATGTCCCGGGCGTGGGAGCTCACGCTCATGGAGGAGGATGTGCGGTCCTCGCTCAAGAACCCTCGGACCTCTCCCAAGGGGCGTGGGGGAGCGGGTGGGAAGGGGTTGGTGCCAGGGACGGGTTACGGGGAGCCCTTCACGGTGTGGACCACGTCCTCGAGCACCTCGTAGTCCCCGTTCTCGGCGATGGTCCCCGTCACCACCACGTCCGCGCCGGCCTTCACGAGCCGCCCCGCATCCTCCCCCGAGCGGATGCCGCCGCCTACGACGAGGGGGATGGAGGAGGCCTCCCTGGCAGCGCGCACCAGCTCCGGTGGCACCGGCGCGGGTGCGCCGCTTCCGGCCTCGAGGTAGAGGAGCTCCATGCCGAAGTACTCAGCCACCAGGGCGTAGGAGGCAGCCTGCCGCGCTCCCTCCCCGTCCCGGGGCACGAGGTTCGCCTCGCTCACCTCCCCCACGGTCATGCCGGGGTCCACGATGACGTAACCCATCCCGATGGGTTCGATGCCAAGCTCCCGCACCACGGGAGCCCCCTCGAGCTGCTCCCCCACCACGTACCGGACGTTCCGGCTGTTCAGCGTGCTCATGAAGAGGATGGCATCCACGCTGGGGCTGATGGCTCCGGCCGATCCGGGGAAGTGCACCACGGGGAGGTCCGTGGTGGACTGGATGCCGCGCACGAGGGCATCGAGGTTCTGGGATGTGACCCCTGTGGACCCACCCACGAGGATGGCGTCGGTGCCGAACTCCTCCACGCGGGCGGCGATACCCGCCCCGTCCTCCCCCGGGCTCGTGGCCGGGTCCAGGAGGGTGAAGTGCAGCGGTCCGTCGTCGAGCTTCTCTTGGATCGTAGACCATACCGTCGTCACGGGAACACGACCTCCGGTGCGAGGCGGCCCATGAGGAACGCGCCCAGAGCCACCCCCATGCTGAGCTTGGCCAACCGTTGCGCCCCCGCGGGATCACGCATCCCCCGCCAGGCGGCTCCCAGGAACCCCGCGTCGCTCAGCAGGACCACGGGGAGGTACGCCAGGTGCAACCCCTCCTCCACCATGAGGGGGACGGGCGAGAGCACCACCGCCACCACGAGGATGGCCCCCGCCACGGCAGCGGTGTGGCCGGCGCCCAGGGTCTGCGGGAGCGTCACCCGGTCCACGTCGGCGTCCATGTCCTGGATGTCCTTCAGGAGCTCCCGCCCGAGGGTTGCCAGGGCCGCGAGCGCCCCCAGGACGAGGACCACCGGACCCAGGGAGCCTGCGGCGGCTCCCCCCAGGACGAAAGGAAGCCCCGTGAGGACGCCGACGGTGGCGTTCCCGGCGAACCCCCGATGCTTGAGCCCAGCCTCGTAGGAGAGCAGGAGCACCAGGGCGGTCACGACGATGGCGAAGCCCACGGTGCCGGTGAAGGCGCCGGCGACGAGACCCGCGAGGAAGAGCCCCCCGCTCAGCACCCGCGCCTCGCTGGCGGTGATCTCCCCCTGGGGGATGGGTCGTTGGGGGTGGGCCACGCGGTCCACCTCCCGGTCCACCACGTCGTTGAGGACGTTGCCCGCGCCGGTGAAGAGGAACCCCGCCAGCGCTCCTGCTACCACGGTGACCCAAGCGGTCCACGGGGCACCCGCGACCACGGCGCCGACGCCCACGGCCACGGCCGTCATGGCGCCGTTGGCCGGTCGGAGCATGCGCCATGCCGCGGGGACGTTCATGGTTCGACAACCCCCAACCGGCCTTTAAAGGGTTCGGTCATGGTGGGTGCTGGCAGCGTGAGGTTCAAGGCGCTGGTTCCCCATGGCGCAGCTATGCCGGGACACGAGCACGCCCTGGACCCCTCTCCCCTGGAGGACGGGGAACGCATGGAGGGCTTCCTGCTGGACGTGGAACCCACAAGCTACGGGGGTCGGACCGTCCTCCGCCTGTGGGTGCGGGTGGGGGACGCCGTGGTCACCGTGCTGGACACGGAGTTCGAGCCCTACTTCTACTGCGTTCCGGAACCCGGCGTGGACGCTGCCACGCTGGGGGAGGCCGTGGCCGCCGTGGACGCTCAGGGCGTGGAGCCGGCTCGCACCGAGGTGGTGACGCGACAGCTTGGCCTGGAGCCCCTGGAGGTGGTGCGGGTGTGGGCTCACCACCCGGGGGACGTACCGGGGCTCCGGGAGGTGGCGGCGCGCGTCGACGGCGTCGACGAGGTCCTGGAAGCGAACGTGCCCTACCACTACCGGTACCTCATCGACAAGGGGCTCCGACCCGTGGACGGCATCCGGTTCACGGCGGAGCACCGCGAGGACGGGTGGTTCGCCCTGGACCCGGAGGGCTTCGAGGTGGAGGCCACGGAGGCACCGCTCAGGCTCATGGCCTTCGACCTGGAGGTGCACAACCCCCGGACGACCCCCAACGCCGAGCGGGACCCCATCATCGTCTGCGCCGTGGCCACCAGTGGGGGTCGCGTGGAGCTCCTGGAGGCGGAGGAGGACGACCTTGGCAGCATCGACGACGCGCCCGTGATCCGGCGGTTCCTCTCCCTCCTGGAGGAGGAGGATCCGGACGTGCTGCTCACGTACAACGGCGACGGGTTCGACATGCCGTACCTTCGGGACCGCGCGGAGGCCCACGGTATCGAGCTCACCATGGGGCGGGATGGGAGCGAGCCCGAGTTCCGGCGTTTCGGGCCCAACCGGCGTGTGGACGTCGGAGGTCGGGCCAACGTGGACCTCTTCCAGGTGGCGCGCCGGGACCTCCCCGAGGTGAAGGTGAAGACCCTGGAGAACGTGAGCGAGCACCTGGGTATCGTGGACGAGGCGGAGCGCACCACCATCCCCGGCGACGAGATCGCCGACGCGTGGGACGACCCCGACCGTCGCCCCGTCCTGTTGGAGTACGCCCGCGACGACGTGGAGTCCACCCTGGAGATGGGCCGGCGCCTCATCCCCCTCCAGATCGCCTTCGCCCGCATGGCCAAGCAGCCTCTCACCGACGTCACGAAGATGGGGCGCGGCCGGCAGGTGGACTGGTACCTCGTGGACGCCGCCCACCACAGGGGACGCCTCGTGCCCAACCGCGGTGGCGGGAGCCGGGGGGACGTCATCGAGGGCGGGTGGGTGATGGAGCCCACGGGAGGTCTCCACGAGGACATCCGGGCGCTGGACTTCAGCGCCATGTACCCCAGCATCATGATCGCGTACAACATCAGCCCCGACACGTTCGTACCCGCGGGGGAGCCCTGCGACACGTGCCACGAGGCGCCGGAGGTGGGGCACCGGTTCCGCGAGGAGCCCGAGGGCTTCTTCCGCAGCATCCTCCAGGACCTCACGGGGCGGCGCCGGGAGCTCAAGGAGGAGCTCGCAGGGGCTCCCGATGGAAGCGACGAAGCGCGGTTGCTGGACATCCGCCAGCAGGCGCTGAAGGTCCTCACCAACAGCTTCTACGGGTACATGGGGTGGCAGCAGGCGCGATGGTACAGCCGAGAGTGCGCCGAAGCCACCACGGCGTGGGGTCGCCACCTCATCCGGGACGTCATCGAGCAGGCGGAGGAGCGCGGCATCGACGTCATCTACGGGGACACCGACAGCCTCTTCGTCCACGAGACGGCGGATGTCCCGGCCTTCGTCGAGGAGATGAACCGGGAGCTTCCCCTGGAGCTCGAGATGGAGGAGGCCTACGAGGTCATCTTCTTCACGGGAGCGAAGAAGCGGTACGCGGGCCTCACCGGGGAGGGCCGCATGGTGGTGAAGGGCCTGGAGGTGCGGCGGGGGGACTGGTGCGACCTGGCCAAACGCATCCAGCAGGATGTCCTCGACCTCGTGCTTCGGGAGCGGGACCCCGATGAGGCAGCCCGCCACGTGCAGGAGACGGTGGAGCGGTTGAAGGCTGGGGAGGTCCCGGTGGAGGATCTCACGGTCCACAAGACGCTCACGCAGCGGCCGGAGACGTACAAGGTGAAGGGAGCCCACGTGTTGGCGGTGGAGGCTGCGGCGGCGGAGAACCCGGAGTTCGAGGTGCCCGTGGGTGCGAAGGTGGGGTACGTGATCCTCTCCCACCGCGCCCACGATCCTGATTACGAGGGCCTCAGCATGGAGGGCGGGACCCCGAGGAGCTCGGGCGCCCCGAACATGAGCGAACGGGCGAAGCTCACCCGGTTCCTCTCGCCGGAGGACGAGGTGGATGCCGGGTACTACATCGACAAGCAGGTTGTGCCCGCCGCCCACCGGGTGCTGGAGCACTTCGGGTACAGCGAGGACGAGCTCAAGGGCAAGCCCTCCCAGCAGAGCCTCCTCGACTTCTAGGTCGACAGTGGCGGGACGCCGGCGCGGGACCCATGGTACCGCAACCCCCTCCCCTTCCTTTCGTCTGGAGCGTGAGTAGGTCCCGATGCCCGGTACTTTCACCCTGCCCCAGACTTCTCGTTCAAGGCGTTGGGAACAAGTTCATGGTTCCCCACGGTGGTGCTGTGCTTGATCGGTGGTTTCCCCTGGACTTCGTATCGAGAAGAGCGTAGGACCGTGAACTTCATCACGGACCACGGTCTTGGGGTACCTGCGGAGACAGCGGCGGGGTCCGCGATCCGCACCCGACGCCGCTCGTGTGCGCGGCCGCTGCCGAGCCCGTCCCTGTCGAGGGGGCCCAAGCGACGCGGAACCTCCAGCGGTAGCTGTGGCTCCACGAGCTCCATACGAAGGCACCGAAGACGTGCAACGGGGCCGTGGCACCGCTCCACGATGCCCCCAAGGGACCCCTTCGGGGCGCCTGGAAACGCCTGCGACCCGAGGCCGGGAACCCACCCCACCACCCCGAACGGACCCCCGGGCCCGAGGGACCTACGTCGCCCGCCCGTCCAGCCACCCTACCGCCGGCGGAACCCCGGAAACGAGGGAACCACCCGACCCGCCCTCCGGAACCCCCGAGGGCCATCCACGGGTTGCAGACGACCCAACCCCCCACCAGCCCCACCTGGGTCCACCAGACGAGTTCCCAGGCAAGGTCGGAGGGGACGCAGGGGGCCCACTCGAAACCGACCCCGGGTCGGTCCCCAAGCCGCCATGACCACCGCTCGACCCCAAGGTGCTACACGATGCCCCAGGCCGTAACGGAGATGACAGGGGACGCGCTCAAGCAGAACTGGGAGCGCTTCCTCAAGAAGTACTACAAGCCCGACATCAACGAGGCGGCACTCCATGCACCGGCAGCAAGCAGCGTGGAGGTGGACTACTGGAAGCTGGACCGCCACGACCAGGAGCTCGCTGAGTTCACGCTCCAGCGTCCCTCCAAGAGCCTCAAGGCCGCCCGCGATGCCCTCGACACCATCGACACCCCCGTGGAGATCACGGCCTCGCTCCACGTGCGCATGGTCAACCTCCCCGACACGAGCCGTGTGGAGGTGCGGGACCTCCGGAGCGAGCACATGGGGCGACTCATCGCCGTCCAGGGCCTCGTGAAGAAGGCCACCGAGGTCCGCCCCCGGGTGGAGGAGGGCGTCTTCATGTGCCTGCGGTGCTTCGCCACCATCCGACAACCCCAGGAGGAGCACCTCGTCCTCAAGGAACCGGCGGAGTGCTACGAGGACCAGGGCGGTTGCGGCCGCTCCACGAGCTTCCGCCTCCTCACGGAGGAGTCCCGCCTTGTGGACACGCAGAAGCTCGAGATCCAGGAGAGCCCCGAGAAGATGCGGGGGGGTGAGCAACCCCAGCGCCTCACGATCTTCGCCGAGGGCGAGCTCTGCGGTGTCGTGAGCCCCGGGGACCGCATCATGGTGAACGGCGTGCTGCGCTCCGCCGTGCGCCGGAGCGGAGGCACCAAGAGCACCATCTTCGACCTCTTCCTCGAGACCCTGAGCATCGAGATGGAGGAGCAGGAGTTCGACGAGGTGGAGATCACGCCCGAGGAGGAGGAGGAGATCCGGCGCTTCAGCCGCGATCCCGAGATCTACGAGAAGATCCGGGAGAGCATCGCTCCCAGCATCTACGGCATGGACGTGGAGAAGCAAGCGCTCATGCTCCAGCTCTTCGGCGGCGTGGCCAAGCACCTGCCCGACGGGTCCCGGCTGAGGGGGGACATCCACATCCTCATGGTGGGGGACCCGGGTGTGGCCAAGTCCCAGCTCCTCCGCTACGCCGCCCGTCTCGCGCCCCGAGGCATCTACACGAGCGGGAAGTCGAGCAGCGCGGCGGGTCTCACCGCCGCTGCCGTGCGGGACGAGTTTGGTGATGGACGCTGGAGCCTCGAGGCCGGTGCTCTGGTGCTGGCGGACAAGGGTATCGCATGCATCGACGAGATCGACAAGATGGAGAAGAACGACCGCTCCAGCATGCACGAGGCCATGGAGCAGCAGTCCATCAGCATCGCCAAGGCCGGCATCACGGCCACCCTCCAGTCCCGCTGCGCTATCCTGGGCGCCGCCAACCCGAAGTTCGGTCGGTTCGAGCCCTTCACCCCCATGCCCGAGCAGATCGACCTGCCCCCGGCCCTCATGAGCCGCTTCGACGTCATCTTCGCCCTCACCGACAACCCCGAACCCGACAGGGACAGCCTCCTCGCGAACCACATCCTCCAGGTGCACCGGGGTGGCGCGCTCAACGAGCAACGGAACCATGACCCCGAGAGCAGCATCAGCGACGAGGACATCGACGACGCCCTGGTGAAGGTGGAACCCCCCGTACCCGGGGAGTTCCTCCGCAAGTACGTGGCCTACACGAAGCGCACCTGCTTCCCCGTCATGACCGACGAGGCCAGGGAACGCATCCAGGACTACTACGTGGACCTCCGGCGTCAGGCAAGCGGCGAGGAGGACAGCCCCGTCCCCCTCACGGCCCGCCAGCTGGAGTCCTTCGTCCGGTTGGCCGAGGCCAGCGCCAAGGTTCGCATCAGCCAAGAGGTGCAGATCGAGGATGCGGAGCGCGCCATCAACATCGTGGAGTACTACCTCAGCAAGATCGCCGGGGACGAGGGAGGCCTCTTCGACATCGACCTCGTGACGAGCGGCGTCGGCCACAACCAACGGGAACGCACCATGACCGTGAAGCGCATCGTGCGGGAGCTCGGTGCGGGAAGCAGCGACGGCGCCCACCTCGAGGAGATCCTGGACGCCTGCGAGGCCGAGGGCATGGACCTGGACGAGGCCCGGGGCATCCTCCAGCAGCTCAAGGAGCGGGGCGACATCTACAGCCCGCGTCCCGAGCACTTCGCCCTCGTGCGGGGGTGAACCCCGGCGGAGAGGCCCTGGGGGGAGGTGCATCCCGCCCTCCCCCCGCCCCCATACCTTTATTGCGCAGGGCATGCTCCGTACCATCATCCATGTTCCGAGCGAAGGTGTACCGAGAGGGTGGGGAGGTGCTCCTGGCCGCCAGCGACGCCGACCTCGTGGGGGAGGCGTTCCGCGAGGGCCCCATGCAGATCGAGGTGACGGCGGCCTTCTACGGGGAGGAGGACGTCACCGAGGAGACGGTGGTGACGCAGCTTCGGGCCTGCACGGTGGCCAACCTCGTGGGGGAGGGCGTCGTGACGCTGGCGGTACGCCACGGGTACGTGGACGTGGAGCGCGTGCTGAGCATCCAGGGCGTACCCCACGCGCAGGTGGCCCTCATGGAAAGCGACGGGTGACGACGGTGTTCTGCGTACGATGCGGTGACGAGGTACCCGAGGAGGAGCTTCACGATGCCCTCTGCGAGGCCTGCTTCCTCGAGGAGCACGAGTTCAGCCTCCTCCCGGAGGTCGTGGACCTCGAGGCGTGCGTCCACTGTGGCGCCCGGCGCCGGGGTGAGGAGCAGTGGGTCGACGAGGACGTTCCCCTGCCAGAGGCCGTGCGACGCGCTGTGGGGGAGGCTCTCAGGGTGGAGCAACGCATGGAGGACCCGCAGATCTTCATGGACGTCCTCGAGGAGGACCCGCGGAACTTCACCGTGCAGGTGGTGGTTGACGGCTTGGTCGAGCACGTGCACGTGCGGGAACCCCACACCACGCGGGTCCGCCTCAAGGGCGCCACGTGCACGCGGTGCAGCCGCTTCCACGGCGGGTACTTCGAGTCCATCGTGCAGCTTCGGCGCGGAGGCGACCGTGGCGTGGAGGCCGACGAGATGCGTGCCGCGCGGAACATCGCCCAGGATGTGGTGGAGCGCCTCCGGGCGAAGAAGGGCGACCGGAACGCCTTCATCCTCAAGGAGGAGGAGCTCCACGGCGGGTTGGACCTCTACATCGGCACGAGCCGTGCTGGACGCGTCATCTCACGCAGCATCGCCGACGCCTACGGCGGGCGCGTCACCGACAGCGCCACGCTCACCGGGCAACAGGACGGTCAGGATGTGTACCGCGTCACGTACAGCGTGCGCCTTCCCCCCTACCGCCTGGGGGACCTCGTGGTCTTCCAGGATGCCCTCCACATCGTCAGGGACGTGGGATCGAAGCACGTGCGGCTCCAGCGCCTGCCGGACCTCGCGTACGTTACGGAGGAGCAGGGGGACCTGGAGGATGCGCCGGTGGTGCGTCGCGAGGAGCTGGAGGAGGCGGTGGTGGTGAGCCACCAAGGCGGTGAGATCCAGGTCCTCGACCCTCGAAGCTACGAGACGGTGACGCTGGAGGCACCACCTGACCTCCCCCGGGACCTGGAGACGGTGCAGGTGGCACGCCACGGGAACCGTCTCGCGGTGCTTCCACCGGGCGCCGACGCCACGTGACGCGTCGGATGCAACCTTCTACCGCGACCCCTCGCTGGAGGGCGCTGGAACCCGGGGAAAAGGATAAAGCGACCCGGTCGCATCATGCGCCATCCGGGCCCCCCGTCCCGACGAGCCTGCTTGGAGGCCTCGAGGGCCCACCAGGGAGCGCCCGGGAACAAGGTGACATCATGGAGAAGATCGACCTGGCCATCATCGTCGTCGGCGTCATCGTCGTCGTCGCCGCCGTGGCCGGTGCCGCCCTCTACGGCGGCCCCGGCGGGGAGCAGCGATTCGACGTATCCTGGGAGACCGAGACCACCGAGCTCGACGCAGCCTCGGAGAACCTGGGAGCCAACGGGGGCGAGCAGGAGTTCACCTTCGACGTGGACCAACGGAACATCACGGAGGCGCTGTTCACCGTCACCGTGAGCGCCGGCGCCGGTCACCTTGCCCAGGACGATGTCACCGTCACCGTCACCACACCCGGCGGGAACGAGACGGAGGGCACCGGCTCCATCACCGCCGGTGCCTCCAGCACCACCGTGGAGGTTACGGTGGAGCTGGCGGAGGTCCCGGACGTCTCCCTCATCTCCGCCGCTGACCGGGAGGCGGCCTTGGCGGAGCTCGCGGCCGAGCACACGGACACCGCTGGCGTGGGGAACTGGACCGTCACCGTCACCGTGGACCACGGCGGCACCAGCCTCACCGGGGAGCACGAGGTCGAGGTTCAACCGGAGCTTACGCACTACCTGGCGCAGGCTACGACCTCCGTGGGCGACCTCGAGGGTGTCTAGAGGGGAACCATCATGGCAGAAGATGACACCCCGACGATCATCACGCGACCTATCGCACCCGAAGGTGGCAACGACGCGGCCTCCGCCGGCGGGGCGAGCGAAGCACCGGTGGCCCGCGGCCAATGGTCGAGCCGCATCGGGTTCATCCTCGCGGCGCTCGGCAGCGCCGTGGGCCTGGGGAACATCTGGCGCTTCCCCTTCATGACGGCAGCCAACGGCGGCGGCGCCTTCGTGGTCCTCTACCTCACCCTCCTCGTGCTCGTGGGCGTGCCGGGCCTCTACGCCGAGCTCGCCATCGGGCGCAAGACGTCCCTCAACGCTGTGGGGAGCTTCCGGGAGGCCGGCAGGTACGGCCAGTACTGGAAGTACGCGGGGATCCTGGGCGTCCTCGCAGCTATGACGGTGCTGAGCTTCTACGCCGTGGTGGCCGGGTGGACCATCCAGTACTTCCTCGCGAGCTTCACCGGCGCGTACTTCGGTGACCCCCAGGCGTTCCTGCAGGGCACCATCGAGGGGCCGCGAGCGTTGCTCACGCACTTCGTCACCATGACCATCGTCGCCGGCGTCATCGCCGTGGGCATCGCCAACGGGATCGAGCGCGCGGTGACCCTCATGGTGCCGAGCCTCATCGTCATCGGCATCGGGATCGCCATCTACGGGTTCTTCCTCCCAGGTTCGGGAGCCGGGTACGCGTTCTACCTCCAACCCGACTGGAGCCGCCTCACGGAGTGGTCCAGCTTCAAGGACATCGCAGTGGACGCCGCGGGCCAAACGGCCTTCACATTGAGCTTGGGGCAGGGCGCCCTCATCACGTACGGGAGCTACCTGGAGAAGGACACGGACCTCAGCGAGGACGGCTTATGGATCGCTGGTGGGAACACCGGCGTGGGCCTCCTCGGGGGCTTCATGGTCTTCCCCATCCTCGGGGCCTTCGGGCTCCTGGGCGCAGGCGGCGGCGCAGCCACCACCTTCGTGGCCATCCCCGCTGCCTTCGCGGAGCTGGAGCTCATCGGGCAGGCGCTGGGCGTCCTCTTCTTCCTGGCGCTCTTCTTCGCTGCCTTCACGAGCGCCATCAGCCTCCTCGAGGTGCCGGTGAGCTACGTGGTGGACGAGTGGGGTGTCGAACGCTGGAAGGCCGCCATCCTCCTGGCGGAGATCATCGCCGGGGTTGGCATCGTCGCCGCGCTGGACCAGGAGATGCTTACGTTCCTCGACGAGCTCGCGGTGAACGTCATGATCCTCACGGGGCTCCTCCTCCTCACCATCTACGCAGGATGGTTCGTGCCGAACCTCAAGGAGGAGGTCAACCGGGGCTCGGAGACCTTGCAGGTGGGCGGGTACGTGCGGTTCATGCTCCGGTACGTGACGCCCGTGATCCTGGGGGTGCTCGTCATCCAGAACACGCCGGAGTTCTTCGCCCACGCCTGGGAAATGTTCCTCGGTTGAGTCGGTTGAGGCCGGCGCCTTACCCCCGGCCGCCCACGGCGGCCCCCCTCTCCCCCTCCTTCTTCCCCCGTTGGGCCGCCTCCGACTCGACCCCTTCGATCCTGAGCTCCTCCTCCCCGTCAGGCAGCGTCCACCTCGACCCCGTAGAGCTCCTCCACGAGGTCTACATGCACCCTGTGGAGCCCCTCCTCCGTCATGGCCCCGGTCTCAAAGAGGCTCCGCGTGCGCTTGGGCACGGTCTTGGGGCCAAGCACCGCCCCCGGCCGGTCGGGGTCGTCCAGGTAGTCCGTCTCCATGAGGAAGCGGGTGCCCTGGTCCGCGGCCTCCCGGGCGTTGTCCCCACCGACGAGGACGCTCGGCACCAACCCGGCGTTCCCCTCCTCGTCGATGATGGGGCTCGAGTAGTGCTTGATGGCCCGATGCCGGGGCAGACCCGCCTCATCGCAGAGGTCCGCCAGCTCCGCGTAGCTCTCGGGCGTTGCCGTCTCCGCGTGGATCTGCACGGGCACGTCCAGGTCCCTCGCGAGGCGGAGCGCATCCACCAGGAGCTCGTTGCTCGCTGCGAGCACCTCCTCGTCGACGGGGCGCCAGTGGGGCCGCCCCACCTCCCCCAGGCAGCACGCGTCCCCCTCCTCGATGAAGCGCCCGGCGGCCTCGAGGGCTCCCCGGTACACCTCCATCGCCGAAGCCCTGTCCACACCCTCGTCCAGGAGCTTCGTGAACTCCACCGGGTGGGGGCCCAGGGCCACGAGCACCTGGACGTCGGCGGCCTCCCGGGCCTCCTCGGCGAGCCCCAACGTGGTCTCGTAACCATCCACGTGGGCCTCCACGGTGCGCTTGGGAGTGGCCTCGTAGGGCTTGTGCACGAGCATGAGGTGGGTACCGCCGGCACGGTGGAACTCCTTCACCGCCTCCCCCCGGTCCCCCCGCGGGTCCAGGTGGACGTGGTTGTCGAAGATAGGAACGGGGAGATCCTGGGTCATGGAGGCGTGGAGCAAGCTCGACCGGTGTAAGGTTTGCGCAGGGTCCCGGAGGGCAGGTAGAAGGTGGGAGTTGGGGGAAGAGGGGGGAGGTGGCAGGTGGGGGATGCCCACCGCGGCGGCCTACAGGAGGCCGAGGCCCTCGAGCTCCTCCTGGATGCGCTCCACGGCGCGCTCGGCGTCCTTGGGTTGCCGGGCACCCGTGCACACGAGCTTGCCGCTGCCGAAGAGGAGCACCACGACCTTGGGGTCGTCGAGGCGGTAGACGAGGCCGGGGAACTGCTCCGGCTCGTACTCCACCTTCTCGAGGCCGAGACCGATGGCGATGGCGTTGAGGTTGAGCTCGCTGCCGAGGTCGCTGGAGGCCACGATGTTCTGCACCGTGATCTCGGGGTCGCGGTCCACGTCCACGCCGGACTTCTCGATCTTCTCCGTGACGATCTTCACCGCGGTGTGGACGTCGTCGATGCTCTTCGCCCCGGTGCAGACGACCTTCCCGCTCCGGAACAGCAACGCTGCGGTTTTCGGCTCCTTGAGGCGGCACACGAGGCCGGGGAACTGTTCGGGCTCGTACTCCGCGTTGTCGAGCGCGAGCGCGATGGACTGGAGGTCGAGTTCCGTTCCGAGGGAGCAGGAAGCAACAACGTTCTCGATCTTGATCTTCGGCATGCCTATCAGGTCTCCGGGGACCGATCCCACCCGGGGCACCCCGTTCCCGGGGAGCCGCCTCGATGGGCGCTTAAAAGGCTCAAGCAAGGTATCCGTTTATATAGTTTATGACATCGTGGGCCGGGAACC
>CAZDGP010000001.1:10527-93191 GCA_964505085.1 uncultured Thermoplasmatales archaeon | reverse complement strand
CTGGGGACGCACGCATCCCCACAACTTCATATAGGCGGAGCCAGTTTCCCTCTTAGGAGGGAATCAGGATGGGATTCGTTGATAAGCTGATGGGTAAGGACAACGGGCGGCAGATCGGGAACGGCGACTACATCGACCTCAGCGACTGGGTGGAGAACGAGAGGTCCACCGAGGAGGCCGCCAGCGCCTACGTGAAGGTGGCGGAGATCCGCGAGTACGAGGACCTACAGGAGTTCATGTCCTACGTGTACGATGGCAACATGCTCATCCTGGACTTCTCCAACGTGGCCGAGGACGAGTTCCTCCTCAAGCGCGTCACCGGCGACCTGCGGAAGCTCGCCAAGGACGTGGGCGGGGACATCGCCGGGTACCGTGACGACACGATCATCGTGACCCCCACCGGGGTCCAGGTGGATCGGAAGAAGCACCGTGGCTCCAGGTGAGGAGGCTCGGTGAGCGACCCCGCGGACGACCTCCGCGTCAACGCCCGGTGCCCAGCATGTGGCACCTCGGGTATCCTTCTGCGGAACGTCCAACATGATGTCCCCCACTTCGGGGAGACGCTCCAGACCCTCGTCCTCTGCGACGCCTGCGGTTTCCGCCACGTGGACTTCTTCGTGGTGGAGGAGAAGGACCCCGTGAGGTACACCTTCACCATCGAGAGCCCGGAGGACCTCAACGCACGCGTGGTGCGGTCGGGTTCCGGCACCGTCCGCATCCCGGACCTGGGGTTCGTGGCGGAACCGGGCACCCGCACGGAGGCCTTCGTGAGCAACGTGGAGGGCCTGCTCCAGCGCATGCGCAAGGGCTTCCAGTGGGCGGAGTCCGTGGTGGACACCGAGGAGGAGCGCGACATCGCCCGGGAGCGCATGGAGCGGATGGACGAGGCCATGGAGGGGAACCTCCGCGTCACCATCATCATCGAGGACCCCTTCGGGAACAGCGCCATCGTCCACGAGCGCGCGGAGCGCGACGTGCTGTCGCGGAAGGAGGCGGAGGAGCTCGAGACCGGCATGATCGTGCTGGACCGCGAGGACGTGGTCGAGGCTGTGGACCCGGACGAGGGCGACGACGGCGAAACGCGGGCCTGAGCAGGCGGCCGTACCCTCAGGCGCCCGTTCCCGGGCCTGCGCGGGCTGAGGGCTCGGCGCCCAGGCGGGCCCGGTGCTCCCACGCGCCGGCCACGAGGACCACGGCGAGGAGGAGCAACGCCACCGCGAGCGCGAGCTCCAAGCTGGCCTGCGCCGCCATCTCGGCAGCGGGCGCCGCCGCGTCCCCGGCAGCGTCCGCCATAGGTTGGGAGGCGCCGGACTCGGTCCGGGGTGAGGGCGCGGCGGTGGTGAGGTGGACCCAGAGGGCCACGAGACCCGCGGCGATGCTGGCGCCGGCGGTGCTGAGGAGGAGCGCGATGTTGATCTTCTCGGGGTGGAGCACGCGACGACCGCGCCAGGTGAGGGCGTAGTACACCCACTTGCGGTCGCTCTCCCACCGTTCCACGAGGCGGGTGGTCTGGAGGCGCTCCAGGTGCTCGAAGACCGTGGCCTTGTGGAGGTCCAGCTCGCGGGAGAGCTCCGACACCGTCATCTGGCGCTGGTCCAGCGCCTTGAGGATGGCCACGCGTGTGTCGCTGCTCAGGGCCTTGAAGGCGTCCTTGTCCAGCGTCAGCGTCCCGTCCGTCATCGGGTCTGGATGGGTCTGGGAGGGGGATAAGGGTGTTGGTTCCGTCGGGAACCTACCCGACACGTGCGGGGGGTGCTCCACCCCTTGGGAGGCCTGGAGCAACACCCACACCTACTCACCAATAAGTTAATAAGGGTGTATTAACTACCATGGTATACTTACACACGGTCGCCTTTGGCCGAGGTGGGAACTCATGACTCATGACAACGTAGGCGGGTTCGTGCTATCCGACAAACCGGTGTTCGACTGGAACCAGAACCCGGTGGGCAAGGTGGCGGACGTAGGACGTGACCCCAAGACCCAGGCCGCGGAGAGCCTCGTGGTGAACCTCGGGGACGAGGACGTGGACGCGGGGGAGGTGCAGGAGGAGGTCCTCACCATCCCCATCAAGTACGTCTTCGGGATCCGACGGGACAGCGTAACGCTGGACCGAAGCATCGAGGAGCTTCTGCGCATCGAGCGACCCGTCGCCGACGCAGAGCAGCCCGTGGCGCGAACGCTCAAGCACTGAGGAACACGCGCGGACCTTGGGGGAGGTCCGCTCCATGGTCCTGATGCAGCCTCAGCGTGAGCCCTGTTCCGGTGCGTTGTGCTCGATCATCACCGGGAGGCTGTGGACCCACCCGACCGGGGGGATCGGTCGGGGATCGGTCTCGGTCGGTTACTCGCCGAAGCGCCGCTGGCGATGCTGGTAGTCCCGGATGGCGCGGAGGAAGTCCACCTTGCGGAAGCCCGGCCAGAAGACGTCGCTGAAGTAGAGCTCGCTGTACGCGAGCTGCCAGAGGAGGAAGTTGGAGAGGCGCTCCTCCCCGCTGGTGCGGAGGATGAGGTCCGGGTCGGGAAGGTGGCTCGTGTAGAGGTACTTGGACATGAGGCCCTCGTCGATGCTCTCGACGTCCACGTGACCGTCGCGCACGTCGGCGGCGATGTCCCGGATGGCCTCCAGGATCTCCTCCCGGCCGCCGTAGGCCACGGCGATGGTGTAGTGGTACCGGTCGTAGTGCCCGGTGGCGTCCTCCGCCACCTGGATGGCATCCTGCACGCGGGTGGGGAGGGCATCGAGCTGCCCGATGGCCTGCACGTTGATCTCGTGCTCGTGGACGCGGTCGTCCTCGGCCATGTCGAGGAAGTTGTCCTCGAAGAGGTCCATGAGGTGCTTCACCTCCCGGGGGGAGCGGTGGAAGTTCTCGGTGCTGAAGGCGTAGACGGTGAGGTACCGCACGTCCACCTCCAGGCACCAGTCGAGGACGTCCTCGAGGGTGTCGCGACCGATCTCGTGGCCCCGGGCGGGGTCCCACCCTTGCTCCTCTGCGAAGCGGCGGTTCCCGTCCATGATGATGGCCACGTGCTCGGGCACCGGGTGCTTCTCCACCTGGTGGAGGAGGCTCCGCTCCACGGTCTTGGCGACGGCGTTGCTTAGAGCCTCGGCGAGGTCGGGCGCGGGGATCCCTCCTGGGAGCGTGGTACCGGCGGGAGGATGCTGGAGGGGGGCCTCCTGTGCCTCCGGCCGCTGAGGTGGGGAACCCGGTCCCTCCCTTTAGGGGTTTCGTTGGAACGGATGATGCGAGGTCGCCGGAGAGGATAGGGGAGGAGAGGTAGGGGGAGGTGCTTGGGGGGCCCTCTGGAGGTTGGGCCGGTACCGTTTAGCCAGCAAGACCCGCGTCAGCCGGAGGCGGCGAGGGATGCGATGCCTGCTAAGCCACCAGGTCCCGCGTCAGCCGGAGGCCAGCCGCGACGCGGTGGCCGCTACGTCAGCAGGTCGCGGGTGCGGACCTCACCGCCGCGAAGCTCCACGTCGTCGTCCACGGTGGGGATGGCCACCTGGGCGTCATCCCCCACGAGATCCGCGAACTCCCGGGGGTCCTGCTCGATGGCGGGGAAGGTGTCGTAGTGCATGGGGATGGCGGCGTCCACGCCGAGCCAGTCCACGGCGATGGCGGCGTGCTCGGGGTTCATGGTGAAGAGGTCACCGATGGGGACGGCGGCGACGTCGGGTTGGAGCACGTCCCGGATGACGTGCTTCATGTCCCCGAAGAGGCCGGTGTCGCCCATGTGGTAGAAGCTCGTCTCGCCGTCGTCGAGGATGAACCCGTTGGGCATGCCGCCGTAGGCGAGGTGGTCGTGGCCGATGTCGAGGCCGCTGGAGTGCATGGCGGGGGTCATGTAGAGGCGTGCGCCGGCGACCTCGTGGAAGGCACCGGTGTTCATGCCTACGCTGTCCTCCGGTGCGCCGTGGTTCTGGAGCGCGGTGACGATCTCGAAGTTCGATACGATGGGTGCGTCGAACTCCAGCGTGGACCCCACGTGGTCGCTGTGCCCGTGGGTGAGGAGCACGACGTCGGGGTCGAAGCTCTCCACCGTCGTCTCCGTGAGGCCGTTCTCCACGAAGGGGTCGATGAGGATCTCCTTCCCGTCGTTCGTCTGCACCTCGAAGAACGCGTGCCCGTGCCACGTGACCTGCATCGTCATGTTATGCCACCCGGTGGTACACACCCTGGAGGGTAGGTAAGGTTTCGGGGACGCAACGGACGCCCTCCCCGCTCCCTCCGTGGTCACGTGACGGCCACGACCTAGGTGGAACGGAACGTTTATGGGGCAGAGGAGGATTGCCAGGAACCGCAGACGAACCCCCTAGGACAGGGGGTATCGTCGCAGGCTGCGCGCGTGATCTAGCCTGGTAGGATCTAAGCTTCCCAAGCTTATAGCCCGGGTTCAAATCCCGGCGCGCGCACTCCTTCGCTTCGCTCAGTCGCGCGCACGCCGGGGCCTCCGCTGCGCTCCGGCTCCCTACAACGCGCGCATCTTCCTAGACGTTCTCTTCGTTGACCAGTCGAGCTCCATGACTGGTTCCTACGTATCTGCATCCAGGGGTGCCTGGGTCGATGGGGCGTCCCGCGTGGGCGTGGATAGCTCCAGGTCCGAAACCGTCGCTTTGAGACGGCTCACCTCCACGAGGAGATGCCCGAGAAGACCGAGGACGAGGAACATGAGGAACACCGTCGGTCCTTGGCTGGCTTCCCGGCCGAACGCGATAGGGACGATGGGGATGCCGAGGAGGATCGCTCCCCACTTGAGGACCTTCCCGAGCTTGCGGGTTCTACGCGTGGAACGGTCCCATGCCATGGGGTGCGATAGGGTCGGCTGCACTTGACCTTTCTGGGGTGTCTCGGTGCTGTGGCCCGTACTTCCACCCATCCCACCCGCGGCGCCTTTTCCCCCGGGATGCCTCCACTAGCCCCCTGGAGGACCCCCATGGCTGCAACCGTCCCCACCATCCCCGTTCCCACGCCCGCGCAACCTCTGCCCGACCCCCGCGTCTCCGGTGAGGTGCCGTCCGGTCCCGCGTCCCGCGCTCTGGCAAGCGGGGTGGAGCCCCTGGACGAGCTGGAGGTGTTCGCGCCGGGGCGCCTCGTCTTCCTGGAGTCCACCACCCCGTACGTGGACCACGTGCTTCGGGGGTTGGTGCTGGATGCCACGGCCTTGGGCCGCACCGTGCGGTGGGTGGAGGGCGCGCACCACCTGGACGTGCTGCATCTCGCCCGGGCCGCTCGAGGCCGGGGTCGCCGCGCGGAGGAGGTGCTGGACGCGGTGCGCATGGCCCGGGGGTTCACCGCGTACCAGGTGCAGGCGCTGGTGGAGGAGCACCTCCCCGGCGAGGTGGGGGAGGATGCGGGCCTCGTGGTGGCGGCGGGGCTCCCGGTGCGGTACCTGGACGAGGACGTGCGCCGGAGCGAGGCGCGGGTGCTCCTGCGGCGGGCGCTCCGGGGCCTCCGGCACCTCGCCCGGGACCGGAACGTGCCCGTGGTGGCCACGCACCGGGGGATGAGCGCGCTCCACGACGTGCCCGCGCTCCGGCGTCTGCTCCACGAGGAACCCGACGAGGTGGTGCGGTTCTTCCCTGCGCCGCTGGGCGCTCGCGCCCGCCTCCCGGCACGGGACGAGGTGGTGCATTGCCCCGCGCCGGGTGCCCGGCAGCGGCGTCTCCCGGACTTCGGCGTGCACGTGGCGGGGGTGGCGTGATGGGTCGCACCCAACCCACCTTCCGGAACCTCCTGGACCGCCTGGCGTCGGAGTGGAGCGACTACCGTCGGGGCCTCACGGCGCGGGAGCGGGAGGCCTTCGACGCGCTCTGGCAGAAGGCCCGGGCTCACGCGAGCTCCAGCAGCAACGTGAACCGCCTCCACCCCATGGAAGCCGTCTTCATGAGCATCCTCCTCGAGCATGAGATGGCGCTGCGGCGTTCCCGTGATGCATCGGACACCGGTCCGGACGATCGATCGGGGTGATCCCGGTGGAGGGGTTCCTGCTGGACGTGTACGGGGACCCGGACCGGGACGAGATCGTGGCGTGGGTGCGGACCTCCGATGGAGCGCGTCCGGTGCGGGAGCCCTTCCACCCCACCTTCTACGTTCACGCCCGGGGCGGTGTGGGGGAGCTCCGGGAGCTCGCGAGCGCGCTGGAGCCCCTGCACGAGGCGGGGTCCCTGGGTATCGTGCCCCAGCGGTTGGCCCTGGAGGATGCGCCCACGCCGGTGCTTCGGGTGCCCGTGACGCGGTTCCGGGCGCTCCACCGCCTGGCGCGCCTGGTGGACGGGCGGGGGGAGCACCATCGTTACGACCTCTACAACGTGGACCTGCGGTTGAGCCTCCGGTGGCTCCTGGCCCGGGGGCTCTTCCCCTTCGCGCAGGTGACGTACGCGGGACCCGATGCGGGGTCCGGGGGGTCGGGCACGTGGAACCTCCGGGACGACCCCGGGTCCATGGGTTACGATGCGCCGGGTCTCGTCACCGCTCGGTTGGAGGTGGAGGTGGATGCGCCTGCGGGCCGCGTGCCCACGGGGAGCGATGCGGTGGCTCACGCCGTGCTCGGGGGGGAGCGCCTGGAGGGGTCCGAGGCGGAGGTGCTCGAGGACCTGGCGGGGATGATGCGGGAGCAGGACCCGGACGTGCTCCTCACCCGCGGCGGGGACACGTTCCTCCTCCCGTACCTCGCCCACCGCGCAGTGGTGCGGGGACTCGACGGGTGGACCCTGGGGCGGGACCCGGGGGCCGACGCCCACTTCGTGGGGCGCCGGGCCAAGAGCTTCGAGACCTACGGCCGCGTACGCCATCAGCCCCGGAGCGTGCGCCTCCACGGTCGCGTGCACCTGGACATGGAGAGCAGCTTCTTCTGGCGGGAGGCGGGGCTCCACGGTCTCGTGGACCTCGCCCGCGTGAGCAGCGTGCCCCTGGCGGAGCTCGCTCGGGTGGGGGCGGGCACGGCCATGAGCGCCATCCAGGTGCATCGGGCGGCGCGGGAGGGGCGTCTCGTGCCCTGGCGGAAGAACCGCCCGGAGTCCTTCAAGACCGCGCGCACGCTCCTGGACGCGGACCGTGGGGGGTACCAGTTCGAGCCCAGCGTGGGGCTCCACGGGGACGTGGTGGAGCTGGACTTCGCGAGCCTCTACCCCAACCTCATGGTGCACCGGAACCTGAGCCCCGAGACCCTGAACTGCGCGTGCTGCGACCCGGGTCGGGATGGCTTCCCCACCGGTCGCATCGTGCCCCAGCTCCCCTACCACGCGTGCGCCAAGCGACGGGGCTTCATCCCGCGGTGCCTGGACCCCGTCATCGAGCGTCGGGAGCACTTCAAGCGCCTCCGGCGGGAGCACCCGGAGCACCGGGAACGGTTCCAGCAGGCGGTGGACGCGTACAAGTGGCTCCTGGTGGTGAGCTTCGGGTACCAGGGGTACAAGAACGCGAAGTTCGGCCGCATCGAGGTGCACGAGAGCATCTGCGCGTGGGGCCGGGAGGTGCTCCTCACCGCGAGCGACATCGCCCGGGAGCACGGGTTCGAGGTGCTCCACGGTCTCGTGGACAGCCTCTGGCTTACGCGGGAGCACCCGGGGGCGGACGAGCACGTACTGGCGGAGGCCGTGGGGGAGGCTCTGGGGGTGCCTCTGGAGGTGGAGGGCAGGTACGACTGGATCCTCTTCCTCCCCACCCGGAGCCACAACCCCGACGCAGGGAGCCCGCGCATCGGGGCGTTGAACCGGTACGTGGGGTGCTTCGACGAGGCGCCGGACCACCCCACGCGGAGCCAGGCAGGTCAGGACGAGGACTACCTCGCGGGAGGTGCGTTGAAGGTGCGGGGGGTGGAGCTCCGACAGTCCAGCGCGCCCCCCTTCGTGGTGCGGGTGCAGGAGCGCGTGCTGGAGGTGCTGGCCAGAGCCCGGAACCCTCAGGGGGTGCGGGCGCGGGTGCCGGAGGCGCTGGATGCCGTGCGCCCGTTCCTGGCGCGGTTGGACCGGGGGGAGGTGCCCCTGCGGGACCTCGTGGTGACGAAGCACGTGCAGAAGCGCCGGGACGCGTACAAGGTCATGAACGATCAACGGGCGGCCCTGGAGCAGCTCCATGCTCGCGGGGTGGAGGTGGCGCCGGGGGAGCAGGTAAGCTACGTGCTCCTGGATGCGGGGAACCGCGATCCGGACGAGCGCCTGGTGGAGGCGCGCCTCATGACGGGGTCGGAGGCGTACGATGCGGCCGCGTACCGGACGCTGGCGCTTCGGGCGGTGGAGTCGCTGCTGCTCCCCTTCGGATGGACGGTGGAGCGTCTAAGGGACCGTTTCGCTCCCGGCACCCAGCGACGGTTGCCCGCCTACACGTAGGCAAGAGGGCCGGGGGACGGGCGCGTCCACGTTCCAGGTCCCGGGGGAGGGAGGACAGGGTGCCTGTGCTCTGCGGGACGGGTCCGGCTTCAGGGGGTCTTGCGTTCCCCATCCAGCGCCTCCTCGAGCTCCTCCACGAGGTGGCGGTTCCCCAGGTGCACCGGCACGCGCTGGTGCAGGTCCGTGGGCTCCACGTCGAGGAGGGGCCGGGTGCCGTCGCTGCTTGCACCTCCCGCGGTCTCCACGATGTGCGCCATGGGGTTGGCTTCGAACTGGAGCCGGAGCTTCCCCGCGGGGCGGCTCTGGAGGGCGGGGTAGGCGAAGAGACCTCCGTAGGTGAGCACCTGGTTCACGTCCCCGATCATGCTGCCCCCGTACCGGAGCTTGAGCTCCTCCTCCATCCCCCGGGCGAAGCGCCGGAAGGCGGGGGTCCAGTCGGGGATCCGCCCGCCGAAGCCGTACACGGTGGGGGTGGTGGGGAGCTGGAGGTCCTCCTGGAGCACGTCGACGCCGTCCTCCGTGATGAGGAGCTCCACCACGGTGTCGCCATCGGTGGCCACCATGGTGGTGATGGGGCCCAGGAGGGTGAAGGCGCTGGCCACGAGGTCGCGACCGCTCGCGGGGAGGCTCCCATCCTGGGGGTCGTAGATGCCCGCGATGGTGCCCATGGTGTTGTTGGAGCGGAGGTTGCTGGACCCGTCGAGGGGGTCCACGGCGACGCAGAGGCCCTCCCCGGCGTCGGTGGGGTGCTCCTGCTCCTCGCTGGCGTAGGTGCCCACCGACTCGAGCTTCGTGAGCTCTGTCTCCAGGTGCTCGTCGGCCCACACGTCGGCGTCGAGCTGGTGCTCCCCGTGGACGTTGGTGGCGCCGGCGCGGTCCCGCCGCGTGGTGAGCTCCCGCCGGATGCGTGGCGTGGCCTGGGCGAGGACGGTCAGGATGTCGGCCACGGGCTCGTGGAAGCGATCGTGGATGGCGGACACGTCCATGGACGTCACCTGGGCCTCGGGTTCAGGTTGGTGGTGGTCCGGGGCTTACGCCTGGACGCTCTTGAGGGCTTCCTCGGCCGAGGCACCCTCGTAGATGACCTGCTCCAGGGCGTCGAGGATGTACGTGGGGTCGCTGCGTTGCCAGACGTTCCGTCCCACGGCGAGGCCGGCGCCGCCAGCCTGCATGACGTCCTCCACGTTCTGGAGGAAGTCCACGTCGTCGACCTTGCTGCCGCCGCTCAGAACGACCTTGGTGCGGCCGGCGGCCTTCACGGCCTGCTCCATGCCGGCGCGGCTTCCGGGGTACTTCACCTTGGCCACGTCGGCGCCAAGCTCCAGGGCGATGCGGCTCGCGTAGGCGATGACCCCGTCCTTCGTGTCGTTCTTGAGGCCCTGCCCCCGGGGGTAGCTCCACATGACCACGGGGAGGTCGTGCTCCCGCGCCTGCTCCTGGATGTTGCGGAAGTCGTGGAACATCTCGGGCTCGTGGTTGCTCCCGGCGTACACCGTGTACCCCACGGCGTCGGCGCCGAGCTCCGCGGCGTAGTCCACGGTCCAGTTCTGGGGGCTGTAGGGCTCGCCCATCCAGAGGTTGCTGGTGCCGTTGAGCTTCGCCAGGAGGTTCACGTCGTCCTCGTAGCTGGGGTAGTAGGCTTCGGCCACGCCCTTCTGCACGGCCAGAGCCGTCACGGCGGGGTGGGTGGCGATGTCGAAGACGACCTCGGGGTCCATGGTGCGGGGCACGGCCTTGAAGTCCTTGGGGCCGTGCTCGAGGCCGTGATCGTAGGCGAGGATGAGCACCTTCCCGTCGCGGTTGATGGGGGAGTTGTCGAAGGGGAGCATACGGGGGCGTGATGCGAAGCGAGGTATAAGAAGCTACTGCCCCCCATCCCCCTCCCCCTCCTCCTTCCACCGGTCCGGGTCGAGGCCGAGGTCCCGCACGGTGTCGCTCCGCTCCACCTCGTCCTTGTCCGCCCAGGTCCCCATGAGGAGGTCACCCACCACGCCGCCCCAGCTTACACCGAACCAGAACCCCTCGTTCTTGTAGTGGTGGAGGAGGTGCACGCGCTTGATGAAGCGCCCCCAGGGTGTGATGCGGCGCCCGGGGCGGTGCGCTTGGTAGTGGTACCACTCGTACACCTGGAGCCCCGTGAAGTTCCCGAGGCTCAAGGCCACCCCAACGCCCAGGGGGTGGGCAGCGCCCAGCAGGAACGCGAGGCCCACGTAGGCCCCGAGGTAGAGGGCGCCCAGGGGGAGGGCCACGATGGGTTGCACCCACATGTACCGGAGCTCGTCGGGGTGCTTGTGGTGGATCACGTGGGCTCGGGCGAACACGTCCCCGTACTCGGTGCCCGCGAGGTGGTGGAACCCGAAGCGGTGGATGAGGTACTCCTGGGGGAAGTAGAGCACGATGCCCAGGAGGGCCCACGCCCACCACGTGGGAGGTTGGAGCCCCGCGGTGGCGGCGGCGAGGCCCCCGAGCGCGAGCCACTTCGGTACCTGGGACCGGTGCGTGAGGAACGGTCGCAGGGACCCCGTGATGGACGGCATCACGTGGGCAACACGCTCCAGGAAGCTTCAACCCTTCCCCGTCACCGGCTGAGCCTTGCCACGAGGCTCCGGGTGGCGCTCCAGGCGAGGAGGGCCAGGGCGATGGCTGCGGGGAGGCGCACGCTCACGGTCCACCCGCCTGCCTGGAGGTTGGGCATGGCCACCGCGATCCAGTTGTACGCGGCATGGAGCGCCACGGCCCCCCCGTAGAAGGGGATGACGAGGAACCCCGGGAGGTTCCGGGTGCGGGTCCAGGCGATGCCGAGGCCCGTGAGGGCCGTGGCGGCGGGGTGGAGGAGGGCGCTGCTCACGCTCCGTGTGGCCACGAGGACCCCCCATGCCACCAGGCCGTCCTGCTGCAGCGCCGACACCTCGTAGAGGAGGTTCTCGGTGGCGGCGAACCCCAACCCCACGGCGGCACCGTACACGAGACCGTCGGGCAGGCGCGTCATCCAACCCCGCCCCACGGTGGCCCCCCAGCCTTTCACGGCCTCCTCCACGATGGGGGCCACCACGACCACCACGAGGATGCTCCGGGCGATATCCGGGCGCAACGCCCCCGCGATGGGCAGGGCGAGGGGCGTGAGAGCCAGGGTGAGGGCCACGGTGGCGGTGGCTCCCAGGGCGAAGACCGCCAGCAGACGCAACCACCGCTCCCTCCCGCTCCTCTCCGTGCCCCGGAGGATGCCCAGGAGAACGAGGCTCGGGAGGAACGCAGCCCCCACGATGATGCTCCACCGCACCGTCTGGGGGTCCAGAGCCAGCGCCATAGCGCACCCCACGGGCTCCCGGGGTATTCAAGGCATCGTCGGGGAGGGGCTGCGGCGGAAGGGTTTAGGTTGCCGCCCACGTAGTGCCATGTATGCATCCCAGCGAGGCCATCCGCGGGGATCGATCGAAGATCCTGGAGGGTCGCCGCATCGTCCTGGGCGTCACCGGGAGCATCGCCGCCGTGAAGACCGTGGAGCTGGCGCGGGAGCTCGTGCGCCACGGCGCCACGGTGGTTCCCGTCATGAGCGAGGCAGCAACCCGCCTCATCCACCCTGATGCCCTGGAGTTCGCCACGGGCATCGAACCGGTGACGAGCCTCACAGGCGCCACCGAGCACGTCACCGAGGTCGGTAGCGTCCCCGATGGGAAGGACGAGGGCGATCGTGCGGACCTCCTCCTCATCGCACCCTGCACTGGGAACACCCTGAGCAAGATCGCATTGGGCATCGACGACACCCCCGTCACCACCTTCGCCTCCTCGGGCCTCACCACCCTCCCCACCCTCATCGTGCCCGCCATGCACGAGAGCATGTACGAGAACCCCTTCCTCCTGGAGAACCTCGAGCGCGTGCGGGAGGCCGGCGTCACGGTGCTGGACCCCACCATGGAGGAGGGGAAGGCGAAGCTTCCTCCGGTGGACGAGATCGTGGCCTGGTGCCTGCGGCTCCTGAGCGAGAGCCCCCTGGCGGGGAGACGGTTGCTCGTGGTGACCGGGAGCACCATCGAGGACCTGGACGAGATGCG
Source organism: uncultured Thermoplasmatales archaeon (assembly GCA_964505085.1). GTDB lineage: Archaea > Thermoplasmatota > SW-10-69-26 > JACQPN01 > CAZDGP01 > CAZDGP01. Next base: position 80,813 of record CAZDGP010000001.1, on the reverse strand, counting down.
TGTCATCACGAACAAGTCCACCGGGCGCATGGGCGTGGCGTTGGCGGAGGAGGCGCACCGCCTGGGCGCCGACGTCACCCTCTGGTTCGGCCACGGCCACGTGAACGACCTTCCCTCCCACGTGCCCCTGGAGCGCTTCGTCACCGTGGAGGACCTCCTGGACCGCGCGGGGGACCTGGACGGGTACGATGCGGTGCTCGTCCCCGCCGCCATCAGCGACTACGCACCGCCCAAGAGCGAGGGGAAGATCCCCAGCCGCGACGGGAAGCTCTCCCTGGAGCTCGAGCCCCTGCCCAAGGTGGTGAAGGCCTGGCGGAAGACCTACGACGGCGCGCTCATCCCCTTCAAGGCCGAGTCCGGCGTGACGGAGAAGGAGCTCCTGGAGCGTGCACGCCGCAGCATCCGGGAGACCGACGCCCCCCTCGTGGTGGCCAACGACCTCGAGGAGGTGGAGGTGGACCGCACCCGGGTCGTGGTGGTGACGGAGGGGGACCACGAGGTCCTGGAGGGCTCCAAGAACGAGGTGTCCGCCCGGGTGCTCGAGCGCCTGGCGGGGGTCCTTGGCGGAGGCGCATGAGCTTGACCGGGTTCTCGGGGGGACGCGAGGCCGCCTACTGCCCGGGTCACGTCACGGGGTTCTTCGAGATCCGCGACGGGTACGATGACGCGCTACGCCGTGGAAGCCGGGGCGCCGGCGTGTGCCTCGACCTGGGCTCCACCGCCGTGGTGGAGGGGGAGGCAAGCGAGGGGTTCCACCTGGAGGTGGTGCTCGACGACGAGGTGGCGGAGGCGCCCGTGACGCGCACCGCCGTAGCCTACGTGCTTCGGGAGGCAGCCCTCGAGGGGAAGGTGCCTGTGGACACGGACCGGGAGCCCGGTGACCGCGTGGGCCTCACCCTACGCGTCACCACGGAGCATGCGCTCCCCACGGGCCAGGGGTTCGGCATGAGCGGTGCCGGGGCCCTGTCGGCGGCTCTCGCCACCGCCCGCCTGGTGGGTGTGGGCCGCACCACGGCCGTGCAGGCTGCACACCTGGCGGAGGTGGAGCACGCCACCGGGCTGGGGGACGTCGCCGCGCAGATCACCGGAGGCATCGAGGTCCGCACCGCGCCAGGACTTCCACCCTACGGGAGCGTGCGCCGGCTCGTGGGTGGGGGGCAGGTGGTGCTGCTGCCCATGGGCGGCGAGCTCTCCACCGCGGAGGTCCTTCGGGACCCCGAGCGCAGGCGCATCATCAACGAGCACGGCGGACAGGCGGTGGACGCGCTCCTGGAGGGCCCCAGCGTGGAGCGGTTCTACCGGTTGAGCCAGCGCTTCGCCACCGCCACCGGCCTCATGACCGAGGAGCTGCGGAAGGCGGCGGAGGCCGTGGCCGACCACGGCGCCGCCACCATGGCCATGCTGGGGAACACCCTCTTCGCCACGGGGGACGCCGACGCCATCGTGGATACGTGGGATGCCTTCGGGGAGCCCCGTGTGGCCGAGGTGGACCCCGAGGGCGTGCGGCCCCTGAGGCTTCGCAGCGCCGAGGACCCGGCGGGGGACCCGGTCACGGGTCCACCGTGACGTGGACGCCGCGCCCCTCCTCCATGGGGCGCGTGGTGACCTCGACGTCGAGCCACTCCTCCACGAGCTCGAGCTCCGTCGACGCGTGACCCTCGAGGGTGCGCGTGGTGAAGGACCCGCCCTCGAGGGCCAGGTAGGGCACGAGTTGGTCCGCCTGGTGGTGGTCCAGGGCCCCGCCGGCCTCCACCTCCCTCAGGAGCGCACGGGCGGCGTCCTCCCCCACCTCCGTCGCCGGCGTCCCCTTCTCCCCCAGGGCGTTCCCTGCCAGGAGGCTGTTCTCCGTGCGCAGCACGGCGTTCACCCCGGTGCCGGTGCTGGGGCCCTCGTGGCTCGTGTCCACGGTGGTGGCGACGTACGCATCCAGCGAGCCGTCGAGCATGCCGGAGCATGCTCGAGCCATCTCCCGGGGGATACGCTCCGGGAGGTGGGCGGCGTGGCTTCGCACCAGCACCTCCTTGGGGGCGCCCCGATCCGCGAGGTCCGCGCCATGGAACCCGGCACCGCTCACCTCCACCTCCACGCGGCCGCCCCCCTCGGGGTAGTACCCGCGCTTCTTGAGGCGGGCTCTGACGTCCACGCCGAAGCGTGCAAGGAGCGGTGCGTGCACCCCCGCGAGGTAGTCCCAGGGCGGGCTCCACTTGACGTCGGTGCCCCCCTTCAGTTGGAACGTGAAGCGCTTCCCGCTGGCGGCGCAGGCTGGTAGGAGGCCCTGGAGGAGGAGGGTGACGCTCCCGGCGGTGCCCACGTCGAAGCGGTAGCTTCCACCGCGCATCTCCTCGGGGTCGAAGGTGACCTCGCGGCTTCCCGGGCTCGCCCCGTTCACGGTGGCATCGCAGAGGGCTGCAAGGGCGGTGACGCCGGTGAGGTGCTGGGGCTTGAGCCCGGGTTGGGGGCGCTTCCCCCGGATGTTCCGCACCCTCACGGGCTCCCCCGTGGCGGCGCTGAGCGCGAGGCTGAGGCGGAGCACCTGACCCCCGCCCTCCCCCCGGGACCCGTCCACGGTGAGCACTCACGATCCTCCCGCGGCGTCCTCGGGTGCGTCGGTGGTTTCCACATCCTGCAGCCTGGCGGGGCCGTCCACCTGCTTGATGGTGCGAGCCACCGCCTTCGGTACGAGAGGTTCCCAGTCCCCGCCCTCCCGGAGGAGGCGCCGGATGCGGGTGCCGCTGAAGCGGTCCCGCTCGTGGAAGGGTAGGGGTCGCACCTGGTACCCGGCCTCCTCGAAGAGGCGCTTGGGGAGACCGTTGTTCGTGAAGAAGACGTCGAAGGGGGGTACGAGGGTCTCCACGTGGCGGACCCAGAGGGCGTTCCGGTGGAGGTCCGGGATGGGGATGATCTCCACGTTCCCCACGCCGGCATCCCGGAGGGCGCGCCGGATCATGAGGTAACGCTCTCCGGCGGTGAAGGGGTTCTCACGGGTGTGGCTCTCCTGGCTGGACCCGATGCCCAGGATGAGCGCGTCGAAGCCCTGCGCCACGTCCTGCACCACCTCGAGGTGCCCCCGGTGGAAGGGCTGGAACCGTCCCACGACGAGACCGCGTGCCATGGGTGCAGGAGATGCCTGGGGGCTTACATACCCATCGGAAGCTGGGACCGGGTGCGTCCCCGTATCGAGCGCGTGGGGGGCTCGCTACGCTGGCGGGCCTTGCATGGGGGAGGAAGAGGAGGAAGAGGGGGGTGGAGGTCACCCGGGCGTGGGTTGGTCGCCGGGTTGGGGTCCAGGGTTCGTGTTGGCCACGATCTTGGCGAGCTTCTTGAGGAGCCCCTCCTTCTTCGGGCCCACGAGGGCGTGGTCGAGGACCTGGTCGAGGGTCTCCACCGGCACCACCTCGATCTTGTCCCGGTACTCGTCCTCCAGGAGCACGTCCTGCACGTTGGACTTGGGGATGAGCACCTTGCGGATGCCCTCCTTGGCCGCGGCCTCGATCTTGGGGGTGACGCCGCCCACGGGCAGCACCTTGCCCCGGATGCTGAGGCTGCCGGTCATGGAGACGGACTGGTCCACCTCCACGTCCTCGAGGGCGCTGATGACGGCGGTGGCGACGCTGATGCTGGCGCTGTCGCCCTCCACGCCCTCGTAGGTTTGGAGGAACTGCACGTGGATGTCGTAGTTCGAGATGTCCGTGCCCGTGTACTTCTTCACGGGGGCGCTCACGTTCTGCACCGCCTCCTTCGCGATGTCCCCGAGCTTCCCCGTGGCGATGATGCGGCCCTCGCTGCGGGATTGTGCGGGGGTCACCTCGGCCTCCAGGGGGAGGAGGATGCCGCTGGGTTCACCGGTCTCGTCGCTGCGGCCCATGACGGCCATGCCGTTGACGCGGCCGATGGCGCGGCCGGTGGTGCGGAAGCTCTGGTAGTCCTTCCGCTTCGCGATGGCCTCGTCGGCCACCTGCTGCTCGAGGCTCCGGGCGATCTTCTTCGCCTCCAGCACGTGCTCCTGCGTGACGAAGCTGGCACCGTCCTCGATGGCGACGTCGCCGGCGGTGCGGATGAGGCCTCCGAGCTCCCGCAGGCGAAGCGTGAGCTTGCCGCGGCGGCCGCTGCGGCGTTGCGCCTCGCGGATGAGCTCCACGACGGCGCCCCGGTCGAAGTGGGGGATCTTCGTATCCTTGTTGACCTCCTGGGCCACGAAGCGCACGAGCTTGCGCCGGTTATCCAGCGTGTCGTCCATGCTGTTGTTCATGTACACCTCGTACCCGTAACCGCGGATGCGGCTGCGGAGCGCGGGGTGCATGCCCTGGTCGAAGGGGTTGTCGTGCTGACCGCTGATGCTGTCGAGGTTCCCGGCGGCCACGAGGACGAAGTTGCAGGGCACGGGCTCCGTGCGCACCATGGCGCCGCTGGAGCGCTCCGACTGCCCCACGATGTTGAACGTCTTCTCCTGGAGCGCGGTGAGGAGCTGCTGTTGGCTGTCCTGACGCAGCACCTTGATCTCGTCGATGAAGAGCACGCCGCGGTGGGCCTTGTGGATGCTTCCGGCCTCGACGCGCTCGTGGGCGGGGGTCTCGAGGCCACCGCTCTGGAAGGGGTCGTGGCGCACGTCACCCAGGAGCGCGCCGGCGTGGGCGCCGGTGGCGTCCACGAAGGGGGGTTTGTCCCGGGGGTCGTGGCTCACGAGGAGCTTCGGGACCAGCGTGGTCTCGCGCTGACCCATCTGCCGCATCACCATGAAGAGCATGGCGGCGGCGATGATGCCGAAGATGAGGATCATGGCGTCGCCGGTCTTGATGAAGAACATCACGGCGAAGGCGCCGATGCCGAGCATGAGGAGGAGCTGCAGGGTGGCCTTGCGCTCCTGCTTCCGGTTGGCCTCGGCCTTCTGCGCTTGCACGATCTCCTTGCCCTTGCCAGCGGGCACCACGCGGACGCGGGGCTCGTGGTTGTCCTCCTGGTTGGGGTACGCGATGATGTCCTCGAGCTCCTCGTTGGGGAGGAGCTCCGTCATGGACTGCGCAAGCATCGACTTCCCCGTGCCGGGGTCGCCGATCATCATCACGTGGCGTTTCTGCTCCGCCGCCTTCTTCACGACCTCGACGGCCTTCTCCTGGCCGATGACCTGGTCGATGAGGCGGTCTGGGACCTCGACCTCCGCGGTGGTCTCGAAGTCCTCGTCCTCGATCCATTCCTCGACAGGTGGAAGATCCGTCATGATCGTCACGTGGTGGTACGGTACGGGAGGTTGGAACCCCCGGGGTGGCTCGCGTGGTTGGGCCCGGTCCCGCCGGTGGTTCCTTGTTGCTGTGAAGGATTATAAGCGTTCGCGTTCAGGCCACGGGGGGATGGTCCTGGGTGGTCGACCTCACGAACGGTACTTAGGCGTTGCGGTGATGGCGCGCGGGAGGTGCGGGGGGTGGTAGGTCGTAGGGAACCTATTTACGCGGGCACGAGGCTCTCCCGCCGATCCCATGCTCGTCATCGGCGGCTCCGGTGGGAAGTCCGTGGCTGAGGCCCTGGCGAAGACCGCGGGCGCGACCCTGGGCCAGGTGGAGGTGGACCGGTTCCCCGACGGGGAAGCGTACGCGCGCGTGGACTCACCTCTCGAGGGGGAGGTGGTGGTCATCGTGCAGACACCGGTCCCCGACGGGAACATCGTGGAGAGCATGCTCCTCGCCGACGCCGTGGCACGGGGGGACCCTGAGGCGGTGGTGCTCGCCGCCCCGTACCTCCCATACGCCCGGCAGGATCGCGTCTTCCAACCCGGGGAGGCTCTGAGCGCCGAGGTTGTGGGTCGTGCCCTCACCCTCGACGTGGATGCCTTGGTGACGGTGGACCCCCACGAGGACCACGTGCTCGACCAGGTGCCTGTGGAGACGGCGGCGGCCACGGCGGTACCCGAGATCGCCCAGCACGTGGAGGATGAGGGCGTCGGCGTGGTCCTGGCGCCGGATGCCGGGGCGCTCGCTACCGCTCGCGAGGCGGCGGATCTCCTGGGTGCGGCGTCGGACCACCTGGAGAAGACGCGGTTGAGCGACACCGAGGTGCGGATGGAGCCGAAGGACCTGGACGTGGAGGATGAGGTGGTGCTGCTCCTCGACGACATCATCAGCACCGGCGGCACCATGGCCCGGGCCGTGGAGGCGCTGCGGGAGCAGGGTGCCAGGCGCATCCTGGCTGCTGCCAGCCACGGGCTCTTCGTGGGGGACGCCCTGGAGAACCTCCGGGCCGCGGGCTGCGATACGGTGCTTGCCACCGACAGCCTCCCGAGCCCCGTGGCCCACGTGAGCGTGGCACCGAGCCTCCTCCGGGCCCTCCGGGAGCTCAGCGTCGCGGACCTCGACGACTGAGGCTGCTGGTGACGAGGGCGAGACCCAGAAGGACCCCCAGCGTGAGCGCCACACCAGGCCCGGGCACGGGGAGCTGGTGCACGATGTCGCTCACGGGCGTGCTCTTGGTGAGGCGCGGGTCGTCGGGGAAATCGTCCTCGTCATCGTAGACGCCGTCACCGTCGCGGTCCCCCACCGGTTCGAGGGACAGCGTGGTGGACCCCAGGTCCTCGCCGGGCACGTGCGGGCTCGTGACCTGCACCGTGACCTCGTAGGTGCCCGCGGTGTCGGGGACGGGGAAGGCCACGGCCAGGGTGCGGGTGAGGCCGCCGGCCACGGGGAACGTCTGGGGCGTGGTGGCGTTCCCGTCCACGCTCACGTGGACCGTAACGTTCCCGGGGGCCTCCCCCACGTTCGACACGTCCACGAGGACCTCGGCTGTGGACCCGGTATGGGGGGACGCGGGGACGAGGGACACCCCATCGAGGGTGAGGTGGGCGGGCTGGAGCACGTGGTACGTGGTCGTGAGGTACGCCACGCGCACGGGGTAGGTCCCGGGGTCGCGGTCCGGCAACACCAAGAGGACCTCCTCGGTGCGTCCCGGGTCCAGCGTGACGTCCCGCGTGGTGGCCACGGTGCCGTTGAGCAGGAGCTCCAGGGTGCGGGTGGCGGTGGTGGCGCCGGTGTTCCGCACGGTGACGTGGGCTGTGGTCACCTGGCCCGGGAGGCTCGCGGCCGGGTCGAGGGTGAGGTCCACGAGGCTGAGCCCCGCGGACGTGTCGAGCCCCGTCCACGTGGGGGCGTTGCTCGTGTTGATGTAGCTACCCAGGGTGCTCCGGATCCCGGAGGCGTTGCCGGGGTTCACGAGCGCCTCCACGGTGTCGAGGATGCGGGCGTTCGTCACGCGCTTCTCCACGAGGTCCTGGTAGTCGGGGTTGGCCGGGCTCATCTCCGCGTTGAGCGTGCGCACGAGGTCCGCGACACCTACGCGTCCGTCGCTCGCGTCGCGCATGAGGCCATCCAGCGCGTGCATCACCAGCGCGCCCTTCACGTAGGCCACGCGCTCGTGCTCGTTGCCGTACACGGCGTCCGTCAGGGGCACCTCCACGTGGCCCTTCTCCCGACCGCGCGATTCCACGTTCTCGAAGTGCTCCTCCGTCTCCCGGGGGCTCCAGAACTCCGCCGCCAGGAGGCTCAGGGGACCGTGGTAGTCCGCGTCCCCCTCGATGATCCAGAGGCTGGAGTCCCCCACCACCTTCTTGGCGCGGTACCCCTGCCACACGTGAGCGTGCTCGTGGGCCAGGGTCTTGAGGCTGCTCTCGTCGTGCACGTAGAGGCTGTTCCACCCGCCAAGGCCCCCGCGGAACATGGGGTCCGGCGCGCTCACGACCATGGCCACGGGACCCGTGTGGTTGCCGTACACGGTGGCGAGGTACGGGGTGGACGCCTCCATGTACGGGAGGAGGTCCACCTCGTAGGCGGGGGCGTCACCGAGCTTGGCGTACCGGTAGGTGCGGCCGTGGGCCTCGCTCGTCTGCGTGGTGAAGTTCCCCAGGGCCACGAAGCCCTTCGGGAGCGGTTCGTCCCGGGGGAGCTGGTACGCGCCGTCCATGCGGAGCCAGGGACCCTCGACGCGCCACCCGTCCGGGGGACTGAAGCTGAGGCTCCCGTCCCACACGGGGTCCACGCGGTCGTTGTGCACCACGTTGAAGCCCAACCCGAAGGCCTCGGCCTTCAGGACGCCCCAGGTGCTCGCGAGGTAGCTGTGGTAGGCGTCCCCCGAGCCCTGGCGCGCGTCCGCTGCCTGGACGCCGCGCCTGTTCACCTCCACGTCGTACGTGAGCCGGACCTCGGGCTCCTCGAGGGTGAGCTCGATACCTGCCTCGGTCTCCGTGACGGTACCACCGGTGGCCGTGAAGTTCGACGCAGGGTAGGGGGCGGTGGCGGTGAGGAACTCGAAGGACCGCAGGTGCTCGTCGGGATCCAGGATCGTGAGGGTGACGGTCACCGTGCCGTTGGCGGGGTCCACGTCGTGCACGTGGTACGCGAGCTCCACGGCGTAGTCCACGCGGTGGCTGGAGGCGGTGGCCGTGGGCCCCGGCACACCCGCCGCGAGGAGGGTGAGGACCAGGACGACCATCGTAGCCACCCGTGCGGACCTCGCCGTGGGGACCATGGTCACGGCATGAGGAGGCCGCGGTTTATACGGCTTTCCCTCTCCGGCCCGGCACCCGGTTCGGGACCCAACCAATCTTTAAATAAGGGGAGCGGCATCGGGGGACTACTCTTCAACCTCCAGGTGTCCTCATGACACGGGGTGCAAACCAGACCAGCTCGGACGGATCACAAGCTCGACGGTGGTGGATCGCCCTCACCGTCGTGGGTATCGTTCTCTTCGCTATCTTCCTCCGTTCCTATTGGAACGTGAGCGTGGCGAAGGTGGGCGGGGAGTTCGCCCTCTCGGGGAACGACCCTTACTACCACAAGCATGCTGTGGACTTCATCCAAGAGCAGTGGTCCACCCTCCTCGAGGACCCGCTCCTCAACTACCCCTACGGGTCGGTGAACCCCAACCCGCCGCTCTACCAGTGGAGCATCGCCGTCACCGGCGCCGCCGCGGGCGCCCTCACGGGCAACGTGGACACCGCCACGTGGTGGGTGACCGAGTGGAGCCCCGTCATCTGGGGTGCCTTGACAGCCATCCCCATATTCTTCATCGGCAAGCGGCTGTGGGGAACGAAGGCAGGCATCATCAGCGCCTTCTTCCTGGCCACGGCCACGAGCCACATCGAACGTAGCGCCCTGGGCTTCGCCGACCACGACGCCCCGACGCTCTTCTTCATCGTGCTGTCGTTCCTCTTCTACCTGAGAGCCATACAGAGCGTGGACAGGACCCGGGAGTGGGTCGGGGACTGGACGAGCCTCGGCAGCATCAACCGGGGCCTCACCGCGTACTGGCAGGAGCACAAGGAGACCGTGGGCTGGGGAGCGCTGGCGGGTCTCGCCATCGCAGCCACGGCTCTCATCTGGAAGGGGTTCCCCTACGCTGTGGGGATCATCTTCCTCTACGCTGTCGTCTCCATGTTGGCCGACCACTGGTCCAACAAGGATAGCACAGGCACCTTCCTCGCCACCACCGTGGCCCTCCTGATCGGTGTCGTCGTCCCCATCCCCTTCTACGAGATCGCCGGACTCATGGGCTTCATCCGCCCCGCCTTCTTCATCGTTCTGGCCCAGCTCGTGGTGGGGCTCGTGCTCGTACCCACCCGGGATCTACCCTTCGTCCTCGTGTTCCCCGCCTTCGTCACCGCCGGCGCCGTGGGTGTCCTCATGGCGTTCTTCGTGGTGCCCGAGGTTGCGCGGAGCCTCCTCTACAGCCTGGTGTACTTCCGGCAGTCCACCCTGTACACCACCATCGCGGAGGCGCAACCTGCGGACTTCAGCACCGCGGTCTTCAGCGTGGGCCCCCTCGTGTACCTCCTGGGGGTCACGGGGTTGGGTATCCTAGGTTGGCGCACCTTCCGCACCGAGGCGCGGGACGAGCTCTTCATGTTCATCTGGGCGCTCGTAGCCCTCTTCATGGCCCACAGCGCCGTGCGGTTCATGTTCAACGCCACGCCCGCCCTGGCGCTCCTGGGCGGGTGGGTGACGGCGCTCATCGTGGACGCGCTCCAGCTCCAGGATGTGCCCGCTGCCTTCCGCAACGCCCGGGGGAACATCCTGGCCTCCACCCGCCGCGCTCTGCGCTGGTGGCAGGTCGTGGGCATCGCGCTGGTGGCCTTCCTCGTCATCGTCCCCAACGTCTTCCTCGCTGTGGACGCGGGGATGCCCTTCGGCGTGGAGCAGGACCTCCAACGCCAGTGGCTCGAGGACGAGCTCCGGGACATGGGTGTGGGCGACGACCAGATCCAGGGACAGGGCGTCAACGCTCTCTACAACCTCTACATCCAGGAGCGCCTGGACGAGGAGGGGTTGGAGGACACGCCCGAGAACCGCCAGGACGTGCAGGAGGGGTTCGCCTTCTTCGTCCAGAAGCGCTTCGGCGCCTTCGGACAGGGGTTCATCCCCGAGTACTGGTGGGAGGGCCTCAGCTGGCTGCGTGGGTACGACTCCCACATCGAGGACCCCGCGGACCGTCCCGCGTTCCTGAGCTGGTGGGACTACGGTCACTGGAACATCTACGTGGCCGAGCACCCCAGCGTCGCCGACAACTTCCAGAACGGTTTCGAGTTCGCTGGGAACTTCATCACGAGCGAGAACGAGACCCACGCCATCCAGCTCCTGAACGCCCGGTACATGGGTCTCTTCGCTGAGGATGAGTTCAAGACGATGCTCCGGGACGTGGGTGTGCCGGAGTCCGAGGTTGACACCACCTACGACCAACTGCAGGCGTACGAGTACGCGCCGGCCCTCAGCAAGGGCCAGGCGGTGGAGCTCGTGGGCGACGTGGAGGCTGCGACCTGCGACCTCGACACCACGAACCAGAGGTGCAAGCACATCCGGTACTTCGCGGTGGACGTGCGCCTCATGCCCTTCGACGACCCGTCCACGCAGCGCATCGAGCAGTCCAGCATCTTCTACGCGCCGGTGACGCTGGCGGATAAGGACCCGGACGACTTCATCGAGGTCCTCTACGAGGGGACCCTCGCGAACCCCTTCGAGGGGCCGCGGCAGGGCACCGCCGAGTACTCCGAGAGCGAGCTCACGCGGATGCAACAGCGGGCGTCCGGACCCAACAGCCAGTTCCAGGTCACGGGTCAGAAGCTCTCGTACAAGCAGGCCTTCTTCAACACGATGTTCTACCGCACGTACGTGGGCGCCGTGCCCCAGGCCATCCTCCAGGGGCAACCCACGGTGGAGGGTGACGCCCTGAACCGGCCCCTGACGTTCCCCAGCCCCGGTACGGGTCTGGAGCACTTCCGCGTGGTCTTCGCCAACGACCAGCTGCGCATGCTCCAGTTCTACCAGGGTGCGGAGCTCACGGGCACCGTGGTGGACGCGTCGGGTGAGCCCATGCCCGGCGTCACCGTGACCGTGTACGACGACGCAGGTGAGGAGCTCCTGGACCTCGTGGGCCCGCGCTTCCAGCAGTTCGTGAGCGCGCAGGACCTCAACGTGGCCCACGATTCCACCACCACCGACGCCAACGGCACCTACGAGATCACGTCGCCCTTCGGCATGGACGGTCCCGTCACCCTCGTTGTACGCGAGGGCCGCACCGAGCTCGCGCGGGTCCCCGTGGACGTGACGCGGGAGGAGGCCGAGACGGGCGCCGTGGTGGACGATCCCGCCCTGGACATCCGCATCGAACCCGGGGACGTCACGGGCACCGTGTACGTGGACCGGGACGGCGACGGGTCCTTCAACGCCAGCATCGACGCGGTGCAGGAGGGTATCGTGGTGGAGATCGGCAACAGCACCGCCACCTCGGATGCCAGCGGCTCCTACACGTTGACGGACGTCCCCGCTGGCCGCCAGCTCATCACCGTGGACGATACCACGTACCGCGTGGCCAACGCGGACCGCGTCGTGGCGGTGGAGAGCGCCGGCACGGTGCACCACAACGTGAGCCTCGTGCTCCGGGAGGTCACCACCACGGGGAACGCCACGTACGACGCCGACGGCGACGGCACCGCCGACGACCCCGTGCCCCAGGGCACGCAGGTGACCTTCACCGCGGCACCGGGGAGCACCGCGCGGAACGCCACCGCCACGGTGGACGCCAACGGGACCTACTCGGTGAACCTGAAGCCCGGGGACTACACCGTCACCGGGAGCTTCACCAGCGGCCAGGGCACCGCGTACGCCCTGGACGAGGCCGCGTCGGTGCCGGTGGGTGTGGAGAGCTTCCGGTTGGACCTCGCGTTCCAGGCGAGCTGACGCCCCGGACCGTGCGCCCACCCCCCTCTTCCCCCCTCTCTTCCCTATCCGTCTCTCCCCCGCTCTCACCGCTTGATCGTCAGCGGGAGCCCTCGGAGAGGAGGCTGTGGTACACGTCCTCCACCTCCTCCACCACGACATCCCAGGTGAAGCGTTCCGCCACCCGCTCGCGGCTTCGCACCCTCGGACCGTCGTCCTCCCTGGAGGCCTCGAGAACATCCAGGAGACCCCGCGCCAGGGCCTCCGGGTCCCCGTAGGGTACGACGCGACCCGTGGCACCGCCCTCCACCACCTCCGGCATCCCCCCCCGGTCCGCCACGACGCAGGGCAGGCCGCAGGCCAGCGCCTCCAGGAGCACGATGCCGAAGGCCTCGTACTCGCTCGGGAGCGCGAAGGCGTCGGCGGCACCGAAGGCGCTCACGAAGACCTCCTCCGGCAGGTGGCCGGGCACCAGAAGGTGGTCCCCTACACCCAGGTCCTCGGCCTGGCGCTGGAGCTTCGTGGCTTGGTCCTGGTCCTCCCCCGCCAAGACCACCGTGAGGTCGGGAAGCTCCGACACGAGATCGGGGATGGCATCCACGAGCACGGGCAGGCCCTTGTTCGTGGCGAGGCGCCCCGCGTAGAGCACCATGGGTCCCGCGACCTCGGGGAACGCCTCCCGGAACCGCTCACCGTCGGGTGGCGGTGTGAAGCGGTCCATGTGGATGCCGTTCGGCACCACGTGCACGCGGTCGGGGTCCAACGTGAGCCCGTGGGCCTCCATGGCGTCAAGCTCCGCACGGGACACCCCCAGGACGGCATCGGATCCTCTGAGGCTCAGGGGGCCCAGGGTGGTATCGTAGACGCGGCGCAGGATGCCGCGGCGGGCACCCCCCTCCATGCTCCAGGGAGGATGGTAGTGGGGTGTGAGGACGAAGGGCGTGTCGGTGATGCGGGCGGCCAGGGCGCCCGCCCACGTCTGGTGGTACCCGTAGCTGTGGGCGTGGACGACGTCGCTCTCCTGCGCCTCCCGCAGGAGGGTGCGAAGCAACCGTCGTTGGAAGACGTAGTGCCCCTCCCCCCCGGGCGTCCAGGCGGGAAGGCGCGTCACCGGCACCCCCGCCACCTCCTCCGGGAGCGACGGGTCCCGGGTGAAGGGCACCTCCTTCCGTAGGTCGCTCGTCACCACCTGGACCTCGTGCCCCCGGGCGAGGAGGCCCTCGCTCAGGGCCTGCACGTGGGTCTCGGCCCCGCCTGGGGCGGGGGGGTACCGTACGCAGGCCTGGAGGATGCGCATGGCGTCAGGATCGGGGGAGGTCCTGCACGGCCTTCTCGATGCGTTGCAGGGCCTCCTCGAGCGTCGCTTCGTCGTTGGCGTAGCTCAACCTGATGTGGCCCTCCCCATGGGGTCCGAAAGCGGACCCGGGCACGGTGACGACACCGGCCTCCAGGAGGTGGTGGGCGAGCTCCTCGCTCGTCATCTCGAAGTCGAACCGGGGGAAGGCGTAGAACGCGCCCTCCGGGGGCTCCAGCTTGAAACCCGGGATCCCCCGGAAGCCCTCCACCATGAGGTCCCTCCGCGCCCGGAACGCCTCGGCCATATCGTCCACGAAGTCCTGGGAGCCCTTCACGGCGGCGAGGGCCGCATGCTGCGTCGGTGTGGGGGGGCAGGCCATCATGTAGTACGTCATCTTGCGGAGGACCTGCACGCGCTCGGGGTCCGCCACCACGTACCCCAACCGCCACCCCGTCATAGCGTACCGCTTGCTGAACGTGTTCACGTAGAGCACGTTGGGGCTCCGGCCGAGGAAGGTCACGTGCTCCCCCTCGTACGTGAGGACGTCGTAGGCCTCGTCGCTCACCACGAGGAGGTCGTGGTCCTCCGCGATCTCCACGAGACCCCTCACGGTGTCCTCATCGAAGGTGCGGCCCGTGGGGTTCCCGGGGCTGTTCACGAGGATGCTGCTCGTCTCCTCCGTCACGAGCTCCTGCACCTCGTCGAGGTCCGGTTCGTACCCCGCGTCCGCGCGGAGGGGGTAGCGCACGGGGGTACCGTGAGCGAGCTCCACGTGGGGTCCGTAGAGCACGAAGCCCGGGTCGGGCACCAGCACCTCGTCGCCGGGGGAGACGAAGGTCTGCGCGGTGGCGTAGAGTGCGGCGGTGGCTCCCGCGGTCACGATGACGTGGTCCGACGTGATGCGGGGATCGTGCTGGGACTCCACCTCGGCGATGGCCGCCCGTAGCTCCGGGAGACCCGCCGTGGGGCCGTACCCGTTCTCCCCCCGTCGGATGGCGTCATCGTAGGCGTCGAGCACGTGCTCCGGTGGGTCGAAGTCGGGCTCCCCTAGGCCCAGGTTGAGGTCGTCGGGTCCTGCACCCTCGAACATCTTCCGGATCCCCGACATCTGGATGCGCTTGATGCGGTCCGCGGGTTCCACCATGGTCATCCCCCCGGGTCCAGCACCCAGGTACAGGCGGTTCAACGGGTTACGCAGCCATAAGCCTTCCCTGGCACGGGCTCACGCGCTTGAGGAGAGAGAAAGAAGGGGGGGAGAGGGAACGCTCACCACTCGAGGTGGCGTGCGGTTTCCATCCGCACGTGGGTCTGGTTCTCGAAGAACCAGTCCACGATCCCATGGCCTTGGCAGCTCCAGACGTTGCCGTTCTCGATCTCCTCACGGTGGAGTCCGGAGCCGCAACGAGGACAGTTCCGCTGTGGCATGACGGTGGTCCCCTGTGCTCACTCGCTCCCTTGGACCGCACCCTGTACTTAAAGGTTCAGGTGGTGTGGGTGGGTCCCCGTGGCGGGGGGCCTCCACGTCGGGGAAGCGATGACCTTAACATGGCGGACCGGGGTGCCTCCCCCCATGGACATCGTGGTGAAGGGGCAGGTGCTCCTCCAGGATGGTCTGCGCCGGACCGCCGTGGGGATCGAGGAGGGGCGCATCGTCGAGGTGGCCGATGACCTCCAGGGGAACCGCGTCATCGACGCCGGGGAGGCCTGGGTCCTCCCGGGAGCTATCGATGCCCACGTGCACCTCCGGGACCCGGGGTTCCCCCGGAAGGAGACCTTCCGCACCGGCACCGAGAGCGCGGCCTTCGGCGGCGTCACCGCCGTCCTCGATATGCCCAACACCGACCCCCCCACCACCACGCGGGAGGCGCTCCATGCGAAGCGCGACCGTGCGGGGGACCGCGCCCTGGTGGACTTCGGGCTCTACGCGGGCGTCACGAGCGACCCCGGGAGCCTCGACCTCCTCGACGAGGCCACCGCCATCAAGGTGTACATGGGAGCCACCACGGGACACCTCACCGTGGAGGACCCGGACCTCGTCACCCGGGCTTTGGAGGCGAGCGCCACCCACGGGAAGGTGGTGGCCTTCCACGCCGAGGACCCCACCTGCATGGAAGCGCATCGGGGGGAGCTCGAGGGTGCTGCACCGGACGACTGGGACGCTCACCTTCGGTCGCGTCCACCATCCTGCGAGGTGGAGGCCATCCGGGACGTCCTCACCCGCCCCCGGCCCGACGGGAGCAAGCCCCACATCGCCCACCTCAGCACCGCCGGCGGCCTCGAGCTCGTGCGGGATGCTCAGGCCGTCACCTGCGAGGTGGCACCCCACCATCTCCTCCTGGACCGCCGGGACGTCACCAGGGGATCCTTCGTCAAGATGAACCCCCCGCTTCGCCCGGTGGAGGACGTGGAGGCGCTCTGGCAGGGGCTCATCGCGGGGGATGTGGGCATGGTGGCAAGCGACCACGCCCCCCACACGCGGGAGGAGAAGGACGCGGGGGTCCACGACGCCCCGAGCGGCGTCCCGGGGGTCGAGACGCTGCTGCCCCTGCTCCTGCACGAGGCCGTGGAGGGGCGCCTGCCCCTGGAGCGCGTGATGGATGCCACCGCCCGGGTCCCGGGAGCGCGCTTCGGGCTGCCCAAGGGGCGGATCCATCCCGGGTACGACGGCGACCTCCTCGTGGTGGACCCCGGGGACGTGCGCACCGTGCGGGGAAGCGAACTCCACAGTCGCTGCGGGTGGACCCCCTACGAGGGCTTGGAGGCGATCTTCCCCCGCACCGTGCTGGTGCGGGGTCGTCCCGTGGTGGAGGAGGGTAAGCTCGTGGGGGAACCCGGGTGGGGCCGGTACCTGGACGGGACCTGGACGCCCCTGTCATGAGGCCCGCTCACGTCGCCACCGCAGCAAGAAGAACCCCACCACGAGGAGGGCGAGGAGCACCACGAACCCCACCTCGAACGCCTGGATCCACGGACGCACCCGCTCCCACTCCTGACCCAACCACCACCCCACCGCCACGAGACCCGTGTTCCACAGGCCGCTTCCGGCCGCCGTGTACCACGTGAACCGGGCCGCGGGCATCCCCGCCATGCCCGCCGGGACGCTCACGAGGCTCCGGACGAGGGGGAGCAACCGCCCCAGGAAGACGGCCTTCCGCCCGTGCTCCTCGAAGAAGACGAAGGTCCGGTCGAGGTCCTTCTCCCGCACCAGGATGAGGTGCCCCCACCGCTCTACGAAGGCGTACACGTTGGCCTTCCCCAGGTAGAGCCCCACCCCGTAGAGGACCCACGCGCCCACCACGCTTCCCACGGTGGCAGCCACCACCACGGGCAAGAACTGGAAGGTACCTCGGGATACGAAGAACCCCGCCAGAGGCAGGATCACCTCGCTGGGGATGGGAGGGACCAGGTTCTCCAGAGCCACCAGGAGCGCGATGCCGACGTAACCCAAGCTCTCCATGACGCCGCGAGCCCACGGCTCCAGCTCCACGATGAGCGATAGGACGGGAGGGGGGACGATCACCGCGCAACCCACCCTGCCACCGGGGCTTGAACCCTTCGAAGGAGCGAGCCCACCCGCCTCCGCAACGCTTATGTACTCAGCATGGCACTTGCCCGGTTGCTCATGGCCCCCCAACCCCCCAGGTGGGATGGCGTTCATCCGCATCCGAGCCAGGGTTGATGCCGTCGTTGGCCCCAGGGGACCAGCCACCCGACCCGTCCACGGGAGGACCTTTTCTTGACGTTGAAGATCGCTATCCCCAACAAGGGACGCCTATCCGAGAAGAGCCTCGACCTGCTAGAGCGCGCTGGCATCCGGCTGGGGTACCACCATGACCGGAAGCTCCGCGCCACCGCGAACGAGGGGGAGGTGGAGCTCCTCTACGTCCGCGCGAAGGACATCCCCGAGTTCGTGCAGGATGGCGTTGCCCACGTGGGCGTCACGGGCCTCGACCTCGTGCGCGAGACCGGCAAGGACGTGGAGGAGGTGCTGGACCTGGGGTTCGGATCCTGCCGCCTCGTCCTCGCCGTCCCCGAGGACTCCCCCCACGACGGACCTCGGGACATCCCCGACGGCACCCGCGTCGCCACGAGCTTCCCCAACCTCACCCGGAGCTTCTTCGACGACCACGATGTGGACGTGGAGATCATCGAGGTGAGCGGCGCCACCGAGGTCACGCCCGCTGTGGGTGTGGCGGACGTCATCACGGACCTCACGAGCACGGGCTCCACCCTGGCCCGGAACCACCTCCGCCCTGTGGCCACCATCCTGGAGTCCACCGCCCAGTTGGTGGCGGACCCCCGCGCCCTGGAGGACCCGGGCATCGCCCGCGAGGTGGAGGACCTCCGCTTCGCGCTCAAGAGCGTCCTGGATGCCCAGGGCAAGCGCTACCTCATGGCCAACGTTCCCGGCGACCGCCTGGACGAGGTCCGGAAGGTGCTCCCGGGCGTCAACGGTCCCACCCTGGTGGAGATCGACGACCACGGCATGGTGGCCGCCCACGCTGTGGTGCAGGGCGATGAGATCCACGCCACCGTGAACCGCTTGAAGGACCTGGGAGCCGAGGGCATCCTCGTGCTTCCCATCGAGAGGTTCGTCCCATGACGGGTCTTCCCCTGCGAGCACGGGGCGCCCTCGCCGACCTGGACGAGCCCACGCGGCGGGCGCTCCTGGAGCGCGAGGGCGCGGACCCGCGTAGCGTGCTGGACGACGTGCTCCCCATCCAGGAGCAGGTGCGCGAGGGCGGCGACGGAGCTCTCGTGGAGCTCACGGAGCGCTTCGACGGCGTGCGACCCACCACCATCAGGGTGCCACCAGAAGCGGTCCTGGACGCGTACCTGGAGCAACCCAAGGAGCTCCAGGAGGCGCTCCGGGATGCTGCCGAGCGCATCCGGCGCTTCCACGAGGCACAGCTCCCTCCGGAGGAGGACACGATGGAGGTGGAACCGGGTGTCTCCGCCGGCCGCCGCGTGCTCCCGGTGGACCGTGCCGGATGCTACGTGCCCGGTGGCCGCGCGGCCTACCCCAGCACGGTCCTCATGACCGCCGTCCCCGCCCGCGTCGCCGGCGTGGACGAGGTCGTGGTGGCCACACCCCCCGACCCCAGCACGGGCCGCCCACCGAGCCTCGTCCTCGCGGCCTGCCACGTGGCCGACGTGGACCACGTGGTGAACGTGGGTGGCGCCCAGGCCATCCTGGCCATGGCCCACGGCACCCCCGCCGTCCCCGCCTGCGACGCCGTGGTGGGCCCCGGGAACGTGTACGTCACCGCCGCCAAGCTCCTGGCAAGCGCCCGCGTCCGCACCGACGCCCCCGCGGGCCCCAGCGAGGTGCTCGTGGTGGCCGATGCCACCGCGGAACCCGGGAGCGTGGCTGCGGAGCTCCTTGCCCAGGCCGAGCACGACCCCCACGCAAGCAGCGTCCTCATCACCACGGAACCCACCCTAGTGGACGCGGTGGCCGACGCCCTCCTGGAGCTCCTGCAGGATGCGCCCCGCGCCTCCGTCATCAGCGAGAGCCTGGAGGCACGTGGCGCGCTCCTCACCACCGCCACCCTGGACGAGGCGGTGGCCTTCGCCAACGCCCACGGGCCCGAGCACCTGGCCCTCCACGTGGAGGATCCCAGCAAGGTCCTGGAGGAGATCACGAGCTACGGCAGCGCCTTCCTCGGACCCCGCTCCAGCGTCGCCTTCGGCGACTACGGTGCCGGACCCAACCACGTCCTCCCCACCGGGGGCCTCGCCCGGGGCATGAGCGGCCTCAGCGTCGACGTATTCCTCCGGCGACCCACCCACCTCGACCTCACGCGGGATGGCGCCGCGAACCTCACCGACGCCACCGTGGCGTTGGCGGAGGCCGAGGGCCTCCCAGGCCACGCCCACGCCGCCCGGACCGCTGCCCACGGAGGCAACGAACCATGACGAAGCACCCTGCCGAACGCGCCCGACCCGCCGTCCGGGAGCTCAAGGCCTACACCATCCACCCGGAGGAGGGCACGAACCTCATGAACAACGCGAGCCTCTTCGGGCCCAACCCCGTGGTGGAGCGCGTCCTCAAGCGCGCGGACCCGGCGGACCTCGTGGACTACCCTCCCATCGACAGCCTCCCTCTGCGGGAGGCGGCGGCGGAGCGCTTCGACCTGGAACCCGAGCAGGTGCTCGCCGCCAACGGCACCAACGAGATCATCGACTTCCTGGTGCGGACCTTCGTGCCGCACGGCGGGGAGGTGGCGTACCACCCGCCAAGCTTCAGCATGATCCCCACCTTCGTCCGCACCAACGGAGCCCACCCCCGAGCTGTCCCCCTGCAGGATCCGGGCTGGAGCCTCGACCCCGCGGGGTTCCTGGAGGCGGACGCGGAGCTCAGCATCGTCTGCCGACCCAACAACCCCACGGGGAACGCCTTCCCCGTGGATGACGTGCTGGAGGTCGTGGAGGGCCTCGACGGCATCGTCATCGCTGACGAGGCCTACGTGGAGTTCGCCGACGGGTCCCTCCTCCCGCACCTCCCGGACCACCCCAACCTCGTCGTGCTCCGGACCCTGAGCAAGGCCCACGGCCTCGCGGGGTTCCGCGTGGGCATGGCCCTCGGTGATGCCGACGTGCTCCGGGAGGTGGGGAAGGTGCGCGCTCCATTCCGCCTCGACACCCTGAGCGAGCTCGTGGCCGTGGAGGCTCTCCGGGACAGCACGTACGTGGACCGCGCCGTCCCCGTGGTGCGGAAGCAACGGGAGCGCGTGCGCCAGGCGCTGGACGAGCGGGGCTTCCGCACCTGGCCCAGCGACGCCAACTTCCTCTGGGTGGAACCCCCCGTGGACGCTGTGGACCTCACCAACGCCCTGAGGGACCGCGGGTTCCTAGTGCGGGACTTCCGGGGCGAGATCCGTCCCTACCTCCGCATCACCCTCGGACCTCCCGACGTCATGGACGCGTTCCTCGACGCCGTGGACGACGCGCTGCAGGAGGTGCGCGCATCCGCGTGACCGTCCTGGACTACAGCGTGGGGAACCTCCACAGCATCCGGAAGGCCCTCGAGGACGCCGGCGCCACCGTGGAGCAGCGGGACCTCGCCCCCACAGCGGTGGCGGAGGCCGACGCCCTCGTCCTCCCCGGCGTGGGCGCCTTCGACGCCGCCGCGGACCAACTGGACCCCGTGCGGGACGTGCTCCACGAGCGACTCGCCGAGGGCACGCCGCTCCTCGGTATCTGCCTCGGGATGCAGCTGCTCTTCCACCGGAGCGAGGAGGGGAAGGCCGAGGGCCTCGGGTGGATCCCCGGGGACGTCACGCGCCTCCCCCACACCAAGCTCCCCCAGATCGGGTGGAACAGCATCGAACCCACGGGGGAGCACGCGCTGCTGCAGGACCTCCCCGCGGACCCCCACGTGTACTACGTGAACAGCTTCGCTCCCGACCCCACGGAGGACGAGCATGTGCTCGCCACCACGCCCTACGGGCGGGACTTCGCCGCGGTGGTGCGCCGGGGCTCCGCCGTGGGCACCCAGTTCCACCCCGAGAAGTCGAGCATCGTGGGCCTCACCCTCCTCCGGAACTGGGTGGAGGAAGCCCAGGAGGCCGTGGCATGATACCGATCCCGGCCGTGGACATCCGCGGAGGGCGCTGCGTCCAGCTCGTGGGCGGCGACCCCTCGGTGGAGAACGTGAGCCGCCCTGACCCCGTGGCGGAGGCAACGCGGTGGGTGGAGCGGGGGGCCACGTGGCTCCACGTGGTGGACCTCGACGCCGCCCTGGACGAGGGCTCCAACCTCCCCGTCATCCGGGAGATCCTCCAGGCGGTGCCCGTCCCCGTGCAGGTGGGCGGAGGCCTCCGAAGCATGGAGGACGTTCAGGAGGTGCTCGACGCCGGCGCACGCCGCGCCGTGGTGGGCACCCGAGCCGTCAGGGACCCCGAGTTCCTCCAGGAGGCCGGCGCAGTCTTCGGCGATGCCCTCGTGGTGGCCGTGGACGCCCGCGGTCAGGAGATCGTGGTGAAGGGATGGACCGAGGGAAGCGGCGAGGACCTCCTCACCTTCGCCACCCGCGCAGACGAGGCTGGCGTGGGGGGGCTCCTCTACACCGACGTGGGGCGGGAGGGGCGCAAGACGGGTGCCAACGTCGAGGGTGTCCGCTCCCTGGTGGATGCCGTGGGCGTCCCCGTCATCGCCAGCGGCGGTATCGCTAACGCGCAGGACCTCCAGGCGCTCATGGACGCCGGCGCCTGGGGAGCCGTCGTGGGGATGGCGTTCTACGATGGCACCCTGGACTTCCAGGATGCCCTCGAGGTGACCCAACGTGGCTAGCGTAACACGCGAGACGAAGGAGACGACCATCGAATGCAGCCTCGACCGTGGCACGGGCGAGGCCGACGTGACCATCGCGTCCGCTCCCCCCACGGGCGTGGACCCGAGCATCCCCGCAGGGTTCCTCACCCACATGGTGGAGACGCTGGCACGCTACAGCGACCTCGACATCACCCTCACCGCCGAGGGTGACAACGAGCACCACCTCGCCGAGGACGTGGCCATCGTCCTGGGCCGGACGCTCCGGGAGGCTGTGGACGTCCACCGCGTGGAGCGTGTGGCCCACGCCTTCGTCCCCTTCGACGAGGCCCTCTGCTTCGCCGCCGTGGACATCGTGGACCGCCCCTACTACCGCGGCGACCTCAGCGACGTCCACACCTTGTGGCACCACTGGTTCCGCACCCTCGCCCACGAGGCTCGCCTCACCCTCCACCTCGAGACCCGCCGCGGCGTGGACGCCCACCACATCGTGGAGGGTCACGTGAAGGCCCTGGGCCTCGCCCTGCGGCGAGCGTTGAGGCCCCGCGACGAGGTGCTGAGCACCAAGGGCGAGGCCCGGTACGACGACGGGGAGGACGCCTGAATGGGGTTGAAACGCCGCATCGTCCCCTGCCTCGACGTGAAGGACGGACGCGTCGTGAAGGGCGTCCACTTCGAGGGGCTCCGGGACGCCGGCGACCCCGTGGAGCTCGCGTCCCGGTACGAGGAGCAGGAGGCTGACGAGGTCGTCTTCCTGGACATCAGCGCCAGCCGGGAGGGACGCAGCACGCTTCTGGACATCGTGCAGGCCACCGCCGAGCGCCTCTTCGTGCCCCTCACCGTTGGTGGGGGCGTGGGGAGCGTGGAGGACGTGTACCAGGTGCTCCGGGCCGGCGCCGACAAGGTCGCCATCAACACCGCCCTCGTGCGGGACCCCGCCCTGGCCACCCGGGCGGCGGAGCGCTTCGGAAGCCAGTGCATCGTGGCGAGCGTGGACGCGAAGCGCGTGGAGGACACGTGGATCGTGCACACCCACGGGGGCTCCCGCGCCACCGACATAGAGGCCATCCCCTGGTGCCGGGAGCTCGCGGAGCGGGGAGCGGGCGAGATCCTCCTCACGAGCATGGACCGCGACGGCACCAAGGACGGGTACGACCTGAAGCTCACCCGCGAGGTCGCTCGCACGGTGGACGTGCCCGTCGTGGCGAGCGGGGGCGCCGGCACCGTGGACCACCTCCACGACGCCCTCACGCGGGGGGAGGCCGACGCGGCCCTCGCCGCCAGCATCTTCCACTACGACGAGACCACCGTGGACCGCGTGAAGCAGGAGCTCCTGGCACGCGGCGTCCCCCTCCGCCCACCCCAACGCACGCGGGGGGCCGCGTGATGTTCGGCGTGGACCCCGACTGGGGGAAGATGGACGGGCTCCTCCCCTGCATCACGCAGGATGCTCTCACCGGCCGCGTCCTCATGCTCGCCTACGTGGACGAGGAGGCTCTCGATGCTACGCTGGAGACCGGTGAGATGCACTACCACTCCCGGAGCCGCAACGAGCTGTGGCGGAAGGGCGAGACCAGCGGCCACATCCAGGAGGTGGAGAGCCTCCACCTCGATTGCGACGGGGACGCGCTCCTGGCGCGGGTGCACCAGACCGGGCCAGCCTGCCACACGGGCGAGCCCGCGTGCTTCTTCAACGCCATCGAGTCCGGCACCATCTCCGCCGGCCCCGAGAGCCCCACCCTCGAGGCCCTCGACACCGTGCTGTCGGAGCGCATGGACGACGCACCGGAGGGCAGCTGGACCCACCGCCTCTACGAGGACGAGGACCTCCGGTTGAGCAAGGTGGAGGAGGAGGCCCGCGAGCTCGTGGACGCTGCCCGCGGGGACGGCGAGGACCCCCTCGTGCACGAGGCCGCGGACCTCCTCTACCACCTCCTCGTGGTGGCCCGTGCCGGGGACGTGACGCTCCGGGACATCCTCCGGGAGCTCGAGGCTCGCCGCGACTGACGTACCCCCCAGCGACCTCCGACAACCTCAAGACGCAGGAACCATCTCACCGCGTCGATCACCATGCGACGGAGCCTCCTCATGGTCCTGATGCTTCTCACCGCGAGCTTCGCCGGGTGCCTCGGTGGCGACCCCGCCAACCCCGACACCGGGAACGGTGACGCCGCCGCCTGCGACCACGGACCCGACCAACTCGTGGCGTGCATCCACACCACCGAGGGCGTCATCCACGTGGAGCTCCTCCACGAGGAGGTGCCGGTGACGGTGGCGAACTTCGTGCGGTACGCCCACGAGGGGTTCTACGATGGCACCATCTTCCACCGCGTCATCTCGAACTTCATGCTCCAGGGTGGCGGTCTCACGCCCGACCTGGAGAAGAAGGACGTGCACGCGCCCATCCCCCTCGACCGGCCCGAGGACCTGAACAACGAGCGGGGGACCATCAGCATGGCGCGCACGAAGAACCCCCACAGCGCCACCAGCCAGTTCTTCATCAACGTGGAGAACAACACGAACCTGGACCGGCCCCCCGGGTACGCGGTCTTCGGCCGCGTGGTGGAGGGGATGGACGTGGTGGACACCATCCGCAACGTGGAGACCCACACCGAGGGCGGCCGCGAGAACGTGCCCGTGGAGGACGTCGTCATCACCTCCGTGAGCTTGAGCCTCCCCGAGGACGACCCCGTCATCCGCATCGTCCCAGCCACCCCGGACCTCGACCTGGGAGCCAACGCCACGGGCCTCGCGGCCTTCCAGCTCGTGAACGGATGGGACGCACCCCGCACCGTCACCGTGGAGGCCTCGGGCGACACCGCCAGCGTCTCGGTTCCCCGGGGCGACGGCACCGCCACCGTCGACCTGGCACCGGGGGGCTCCGCCCTCGTCCTGGCCAACGTCCCCACCGGCCCCTCCAACCCGACCGTGGGGGTCTCGGTGACGAGCGGCGACCTCTCCGACGACGCCACCGTGACCGTGACGCGGAACGAGCCCGGTGGCGCCGCGGTGGAGGAGGGGATGAAGGTGGACCTCCGGTACGCCGGGTACCTGGACACTGGCATCCTCTTCGACACCGACATGAGGTACTTCGCCACCGCGGAGGGCTTCCGCACCGCCGCCGGCCAGGGGGAGCGCACCACCCTCCTCAAGGTTTGGACCGGTGACGGGCAGAGCCCCGACCCCGAGTACACCACCGTCATCCCCGGGTTCCGGGATGCTCTCCTGGGCCTCCACGAGGGGGACGCGAACCTGGCGTACGTGCCCCCAGCCGAGGGGTACCAGGACGGCGTCGACCGGTGGTTCCTGGTGGACATCGAGACCGTCCACACCTGAACCACCCCCAGGCACGCCCTCCCTCTCCATCCTTCCCTTCCCCCTCCTTCGTTGTACGGTTCCGTTCTACGAAGGATTAAGTGGTACAATGCATACTCTGGTTCCCCATGGAGCAGCGCCTTCTGGACGGCCCACCCCAGCCCCTGCGGCTCTTCCGCAACCTCGAGGCCACCCACGACGCCTGCTTCCTCCTGGAGAGCGCCGAGGGCCCCCAACGCCTCGCGCGTTACAGCTTCCTGGGAGCCGACCCCGCTGGCGTGGTGCGAAGCCAACGGGGGAACCTGGAGGTGGAGGGGGACCTCCCAGCCCCCCGGGAGCACGAGGCGCCCCTCGACTACCTCCAACGCGTCATCGACGACCACGGCGTCGAGGACCACGGACCCCGGTTCCGCGGGGGTCTCGTGGGGTACGCCGGGTACGAGCTCGTCACCGACCTCGAGACCGTCCCCCGACACGAGGACGACGCCCCCTTCCCGGACCTCGAGTTCGGCCTCTACCTCGACGGTGTCGTGGTGGACCACGTGGAGGGCACCACCACGTACTTCACCCACACCGGCGAGGACCGCAGCGACCTCTTCCAGGAGCTCGCAGGCCAGGACCCCCCCTCGACCTCCCTCCGCGTGGGGGAACCCCAGGAGACGACGGACCCCAAGACCTTCATGGAGAACGTCCAGGAGGCGAAGCGCAACATCCGGGACGGCGAGGTCTTCCAGGTGGTCTTGAGCAGGGCCACGCAGTTCCAGCTCGAGGGCGACCTCAGCGCCTACTACGCTGCGCTCCGGGAGCTGAACCCCAGCCCCTACATGTACCACGTCCGCTTCGGCGACCGGGAGATCGTGGGAGCAAGCCCCGAGATGCTCGTCCGCGTGGAGGCCGGCGAGGTGGAGACCTTCCCCATCGCCGGCACGCGCCCCCTCGGGGAGTCCGAAGCCGAGCGTCGCAAGCTCGCCGAGGACCTCCTCAGCGATCCCAAGGAGCGCGCGGAGCACGCCATGCTCGTGGACCTCGCCCGCAACGACGTGGGGCGCGTGGCCGAGACCGGCACCGTGGAGGTCCCCGAGATGATGGAGGTGGAGCGCTACAGCCACGTCCAGCACCTCGTAAGCCGCGTCACCGGCGACCTGCGGAAGGACCTCGGGGCGTTGGACGCCCTGGCCGCGCTCTTCCCCGCCGGCACCGTGAGCGGCGCCCCCAAGGTGCGGGCTATGGAGCTCATCCACACCCTCGAACCCCACGCCCGCGGACCCTACGCGGGGTGCGTGGGGTACGTGAGCCTCAACGGGAACCTCGACACCGCCATCACCATCCGCACCCTCACCCGCGCCGGCACCACCGCCACGGTCCAGGCCGGCGCCGGCATCGTGGCCGACAGCGACCCGCGAACCGAGCACGAGGAGACCCGGAGCAAGCAGGCGGCGCTCCTGGACCTCGCGGAACGCATCCGCCGGGAGGGGGCTCCGTGACGGCTACGCCCCGCGTCCTCCTCCTGGACAACTACGACAGCTTCACGTACAACCTCGCCCAGCTCGCCGGCCGCCTGGGCGCCGACGTCCACGTGGTGCGGAACGACGCCATCACCCTCGAGGAAGCCCAGGACCACGACCCCACCCACATCATCGTGAGCCCCGGCCCCGGCCACCCCGCCAACCCCCGGGACTTCGGCGTCTGCGGCTCCGTCATCCGGAAGATGAGCCCCGGCGTGCCGACGCTGGGGGTGTGCCTGGGCCTCCAGGGCCTCGCTCACGTCCACGGAGCCAAGGTCGTTCACGCCCCCCACCTCGTCCACGGGAAGGCAAGCCCCGTGCACCACGAGGCCACCGGCCTCTTCCAGGGGCTCCCCGAGCCCTTCCAGGCGGGACGGTACCACAGCCTCGTCGTGGACCCCTCCACGCTCCCCGCGAGCCTCGAGGTCACAGCCACCGGCCCCGACGGTGAGATCATGGGGTTGCGCCACCGGACCCAGCCCCTCCTGGGCGTCCAGTTCCATCCCGAGTCCATCCTGACCCCCGACGGTCCCACCCTGCTACGCAACTTCCTGGAGATGACGCCATGAACCCCGACGATGCCCTGGAACGCCTCGTGGACGGACAGGACCTCCCCCGCAAGGACGCCGAACACCTCATGGACGCCGTGATGACCGGCGAGGTGCATCCCATCCGCCTCGGAGGCCTCCTCACGGCCCTCCGGGCCAAAGGCGAGACAGTGGAGGAGATCACGGGGTTCGCCGCCAGCATGCGCAACCACGGCGCCCTCATCCAGCCCCAGGTGGATGGCCGACTCATCGACACCTGCGGCACCGGCGGCGCCCCCGTGAAGACCTTCAACGTCAGCACGCTCAGCGCCTTCGTCGCCGCTGGCGGCGGTGTCCCCGTGGCCAAGCACGGGAACCGCGCCGTCACCAGCACCTGCGGAAGCGCCGACGTCCTGGAGGCTCTGGGTGCCAACCTCGACCTCGAACCCTCGGCCGTGGAGCAGGTGGTGGAGGACGTGGGCGTGGGGTTCCTCTTCGCGCCCCGGTTCCACCCGGCCATGAAGCACGCGGTGGAACCCCGCAGGGAGCTGGGGATCCGCACCGTCTTCAACGTCCTGGGACCCCTCACGAACCCTGCGGGAGCCCAGGGGCAGGTCCTGGGCGTCTTCCAGGACGACCTCGTGGAACCCATGGCCCACGTTCTCAACAACCTCGGTGTGGACCGCGCCATGGTGGTCCACGGCCTCGACGGCCTCGACGAGATCTCCCCCCTGGGACGCACCCACGTCGCCGAGGTGGAGGACGGGAGCGTCCACGCGTACGAGGTTACGCCCGAGCGCTTCGACCTGCCCACGCATCAGGCCGAGGACATCGCGGGGCTCCCGCCCAAGGCGAGCGCGCGGCTCTTCCTCGACGTCCTCGAGGGACGCGACGGCGCCCCCCGGGACATGGTGCTCATGAACGCCGCGGCCGCCCTCCTGGTAGGTGACCAGGCGAAGGACCTGGTCGACGGCGTCGAGGCGGCCCGGAGCATCATCGACGACGGGATGGCGAGAGATGCCCTGGAGCGGTACGTCGACGCCACCGGGGGGAGCCTCCGGGCATGACCGGGAGCTTCCTCGCCCGCATGGCTCGCACCGCCCAGGCCACCGTGGACGAGGCCTTCTACACACGTGACGATGCGGCGGGACGCCCGGGTCCGAGCCTCGCGATGGCGCTGGAGGAGCCGGGCGTCGGTATCGTCGCCGAGGTGAAGCCCGCAAGCCCCACCCGCGGCCGGTTCCCGGGGAACCACGATGCCGGAGCCCTCGCCATGGGCTTCCTCCAGGCCGGAGCCCGGGGCGTGAGCGTCCTCACGGAACCCACCCTCTTCGACGGGAGCCTCGGGAACCTCGAGGCTGCCTCCGCCGCCGGCGGACCCACGCTCCTCAAGGACTTCGTGGTGGACGCCCGCCAGCTCGACGCAGCCGCCGCCTGCGGTGCCAGCGCCGTCCTCCTCATCCTGGACCTCCTCGAGCGCGACGATGTCCCGTTGGGGCTCCAGGAGGCCGTGGACGCCGCCCACCACCGCGGTCTCGAGGTCCTTCTGGAGGTCTACGACGAACCCGGGTACGAGGCCGCGCAGGCCACCGACGCCGACATCCTCGGCGTGAACAACCGAGACCTCCGGGACCCCGACCTCCCCATGGACCGGGAGCGCACAGGGCGCGTTCTGGAAGCCTGCGGCACCGACCGCCCCACCATGGCGTTGAGCGGCGTGGAGACCCCCGGCGATGTCCGACGCCAGCTCGAGACCGGCGCCGACGCGGTGCTCGTGGGCACGGTGCTCATGGAGGCGGCGGACCCCGTGACGAAGCTCCGGGAGCTGATGGCATGAGCGAGATCATGGTGAAGGTCTGCGGTCTCCGCACCCCCGACGAGGTTCGCATGGCCCGCCACGCCGACGCCGTGGGGTGCGTGGTCCGGAGCCCCAAGAGCCCCCGGAACCTCCCCCTGGAACCCGCCCGGGACATCCTGGCTCTGCGGGGCGACCACCAGCGGGGGGTCGCCGTCACCGTGGAGACCGACCCCTACCAGCTCCAGCGCATCCTCCGGACCGTGGAACCCGACGTGCTCCAACTCCACCGCGGCGTCGCCCCCGCCACGGCCAACGGCATCCGGAAGGACCATCCCGTCGTGGACCTCTGGTTCGGCACCACCCCAGCGGACGGGGTCCCGGAGGCGGAAGCCGACGCGGTCCTCGTGGACACCCGCACCGACGACGGGTACGGCGGCACCGGCACCCCCGTGGACCGCGACGCCGCCGTGGAGCTGAGGGACGCCCTCCACCCCACGCCCATGATCCTCGCGGGGGGGCTCACCCCCGAGAACGTGGCGGAGGCCATCCGCCACGTGGACCCCTGGGGGGTGGACGCTAGCAGCGGCCTCGAGGGCCCCCACGGGAAGCACGCGAGCAAGGTCCAGGCCTTCGTTCGGAACGCACGCAACGCCAAGGTGAACCCATGACGCAGTACGACGACGTACCCCACGAGGGACGCTACGGGGTTTACGGTGGACGCTTCGTCCCCGAGACCCTCCTCCCGGCGCTCGAGGAGCTCGAGGACGCCTACCGCAAGCACCGGGACGACCCTGTCTTCCAGCAGGAGCTCGACGATGCCTTCACGCATCTGGGCGGACGACCCACCCCCCTCTACGAAGCCCGCAGGCTCACCGAGCACGCGGGCGGCGCCCGCATCCTCCTCAAGCGGGAGGACCTCGTCCACGGCGGCGCCCACAAGTTCAACAACGTCATGGGGCAGGCGCTCCTGGCCAAGGCCATGGGGAAGGACCGGGTCATCGCCGAAACGGGCGCCGGGCAGCACGGGGTGGCTACCGCCATGGCCTGCGCCAACCTGGG
Source organism: uncultured Thermoplasmatales archaeon (assembly GCA_964505085.1). Lineage (GTDB taxonomy): Archaea > Thermoplasmatota > SW-10-69-26 > JACQPN01 > CAZDGP01 > CAZDGP01. The sequence continues at coordinate 50,850 of CAZDGP010000001.1, read as the reverse complement.
TCTCGATTGCATCGTGTACATGGGCACGAAGGACATGACCCGCCAGGAGCTCAACGTCTTCCGCATGCGCCTCATGGGCGCCGAGGTCCGGGGGGTGGAGGCGGGAAGCGCCACCCTGAAGGACGCCGTGAACGAGGCGCTTCGGGACTGGGTCACCCACGTGGAGGGCACCCACTACTGCCTGGGAAGCGTCGTGGGGCCCCACCCCTACCCTCTCATGGTGCGGGACTTCCAACGCGTCATCGGGGACGAAGCCCGCGCCCAGAGCCTGGAGCAACTGGGGTGCCTCCCTGACGCCGTCCTCGCCTGCGTCGGCGGCGGCAGCAACGCCATGGGGAGCTTCTACCCCTTCCGCAACGACGAGGATGTGGAGCTCATCGGCATCGAGGCGGCGGGCGAGGGCCTGGGGTCGGGCCTCCACGCCGCCCCGCTTACCGCGGGAAGCCGCGGCGTCCTCCACGGCGCCATCAGCTACATGATGCAGGACGACGAGGGGCAGGTGCTGGAGGCTCACAGCGTGAGCGCGGGCCTCGACTACCCCGGCGTGGGCCCGGAGCACGCGTACTACAAGGACCAGGGCCGCGCCACGTACACGAGCGTCACGGACCAGGAGGCCCTGGACGCCACCCGGGTGCTCTGCCGGACCGAGGGCATCCTGCCGGCGCTGGAGAGCGCCCACGCGGTGGCACATGCCCTCAAGATCGCGCCGGAGCGGGATCCCGACGATGTCCTCGTGGTGACCCTGAGCGGTCGCGGCGACAAGGACGTGCACACGCTCCAGGAGGAGGGGGTGGCCCAGGATGGGTGACCTCGAGACGGCCTTCCGGGGCCTCCCGGAGGACGAGGCGGCCTTCGTGGGGTACGTCATGGGCGGCGACCCCGACGTGGACGCGAGCCTCGCGTACGCTCGCGCCGTCCTGGAGGGTGGCGCCGACGTGCTGGAGCTTGGTGTCCCATTCAGCGACCCCGTGGCCGACGGCCCCACCATCCAGCAGGCCGGGATACGTGCCCGGAAGGCCGGCACCCGGGTGGACGATGTCCTCCGCATGGCGCGGGACCTCACGGCGGACCACCCCCAACCCGTGGTCCTCATGACGTACTACAACCTCATCTACCGCCGGGGCCTCGACGCCTTCGCGGAGGCGGCAGCCGGCGCCGGCGTCGCGGGCCTCATCGTTCCCGATCTCCCTCTTGAGGAGTCCACGCCGCTCCGCGGTGCGTTGGACGATGCGGGGTTGGACCTCGTGCAGCTGGCGAGCCCCGCCACCAGCGATGCACGCTTCCAACGCCTCGCGGCGGCCACCGGCGGGTTCCTCTACCTCGTGAGCACCTTCGGCGTCACCGGCGCCCGCACCCGCGTCGAGGACCGGACCCGGGCCCTCGTGCAGCGCGCCAGGAAGCACGCCGGGGGCACCCCGGTGGCCGTGGGCTTCGGTGTGAGCGAGCCCCAGCACGCGGCGACGCTCCGGGAGGCCGGTGCCGATGGCGTGGTGGTGGGGAGCGCCATCGTGGACCGCATCGCCCGGGGCGTGGACCCCGGGGAGGTGCGAGGGTTCGTGGAGGCGATGAAGGCGGCGACGCGCGGCGACCAAGCGTAGGGGCGGGAGGGGCACCAGCGCAACCTTCAAGCCCGCACCTCACGGTCCACTATGAGGATGAGGACCTTCGAGCGGGGTGGTGGGGAGAGCCTGGACGATCCCGAGACCCCGGAGCCCACCTGGATCCCCAGGGGGATCCGGGACCTCGTGGAACCCCACGAGAACATCGAGCATCCCATCCTTCGTCGCAGGGTCCGCCTCCAGCAGACCATCGTGGTCCTCCTCATGGTCCTCTTCCCGGGGGTGCTGGTGCTGGAGTTCGTGCTGAGCGGGTTCCGGATCGCCTCCCTGGCGGATACAGGGAGCTTCCTCGTGGCTCTGTTCCTCCCGGTGCTCGTCGCCGCCCTCCTCCTGGGCCGGACCACCCGGCCCACGGTAGGTGGCCACCTTCTGGTCTGGTACCTGATGGGCGCCCTCACGTTCCTCGCGACCATGACCCTCGATCCGGAGCTCGCCCGGTACATCCTCATGGCTCTCCCGGTGCCGGTGGTGCTCGCAAGCTTCCTCCTGGGAGCACCCGCCACGGCCACGGTGTTCCTTGCAGGGTTGGGGCTCCACGTGGGCGTGCCCCTCCTGCGAGCCGACTGGGTCTTCGATCTGGGATCTCTGGTCATCTTCCTCCTCATCACGGTCCCCGTCATCCTCTCCGCCATGATGAGCCGCCAGGCCCTCCTCGAGACCACCGCCCTGGCCCGGAGACTCGAGGATGAGCGTGAGCGAGCCCGCACCGCGGAGACCCAGCTCCGGGAGATGACGGAGCACATCCAGGAGGTGTTCTGGCTCACCGACCCCGAGAAGGAGGAGATGGTGTACGTCTCCCCCCGGTACGAGGCGGTCTGGGGGAGGCCCGTGGAGGACCTCATGGATGACCCCCGTGAGTGGAGGGAAGCGATCCATCCCGGCGACCGGAACCGCGTCGAGGAGCAGGTTCCCCTGCAGGCTGAGGGCCGCTACGACATCCGGTACCGTGTCGTCCGCCCCGACGGGTCGGTGCGATGGATCCGGGACAGGGCTTTCCCCGTGCGGAACGAGGAGGGGGAGGTGGTCTGGTTGGCTGGCGTCGCCATGGACATCACGGACCAGGTGGAGCTCTCGGAGCTCCGGGAGGCGGCGCGGGAGGAGGCGGGGCGTCGGGCGGAGCTCGAGCAGGTGGTGTACGTGACGAGCCACAACCTCCAGGAACCTTTGCGGGACATCAACCGCTTCAGCCAGGTCCTGGAGCGGCACCACGAGGATGCTCTCGGCGAGGAGGGGCGGGCGCGGTTGGCCTTCATCCTCGATGGTGTGAGGCGGTTGCAGGAGCGCATCGACGCGCTCCGGAGCTACGCGGAGGTGACGACGAACGTCCGGAGCGAGGTCGTGGTGGACGTGCGGAGCATGGTGGCGCGGGTGCTGGCGGACCTGGGGGTGGAGGACGGGGTGGAGGACGTGGTGGGCCATGGGGACCTGCCCCCTGTGGAGGTTGATCCCCGTCAACTGCGCTCCCTCCTCCACGAGGTCCTGGAGAACGCGTACAAGTTCCACGAGGACGGTAACGCCCCCCGGGTCCGCGTGGTGGCGGGGAGGGACGGCGGGTTCGTGCGGTACGAGGTGCGGGACGACGGCATGGGCATCGAGCCCCGGCACCACGAGCGGGTCTTCCGCCTCTTCGAGCGGCTCCACCCCGAGCGCTTCCCCGGGTCGGGGGTGGGGCTCGCGGTGGCTCGGCGGGTGGTGGAACGCCACGGGGGGAGCATGGGGCTCGAGAGCCAACGCGGCGAGGGCACCACCGTGTGGTTCACGTTGCCGGCGCCGGATCCGGATCCGACGCAAGCCTCATGACTGCGGGGGGCTCTCGTGTGCCCGTGACCGACCCCATCGAGTTCCTGTGCGAGTCCTGTGGCTGGGAGGGTACGGAGCCGGACCTGGACCCCCACCTGAACGCCTTCTGTCCCAAGTGCGGTCACCCTGCGGAGTTCCGAGCCCTGGTGGAGGACGGGTAACCGTCTCCACGACGCCGCCTACTTAAGCGTTCGCCATGGAGCGACCGGTACCTTCATGCCAAGCGTCCGTCCCAAGTCACGTGCCGCAGGGTCGACCCCGCCTCCCCCGGGGTCGCGACGGCGTGGGGACGAGAGCATGGGCACGGGTACCCTGCGGCTCCCGTGGCCTCGGCGAAGCCGGGGTTCCCCACGCCGATCCTTCTCGAACGTCAGTGGAGCACCACGGAGCGCACGCCGGGTCCATCCTTGATACCCGGGATGACGTCCATGGGGATGGGGTCCTCGGTAACGATGTACAGTCGAGGCTCGTCCACGAGGTCCGGGTCGTCCACGATGGCCTGCCGGATGCTCACGTCGTGGGCGGCGATGACCGTGGCCACCCGGGCGAGGATCCCGGGTTCGTGGGCGTCCGTGGGCACGATCTCCAGCACCCCCCACCCCATCTCGGGTGCCGCGTCCTTGAGGAGGACCGTGGGGGAGAGGTTCTCGTAGACGCGGCGGAGGTCATCCTGCTCGAGGATCGTCTCCACCGTGCTGGAGATGATGCGCCGGTCGACGTTGCAGGCGCGGGCAAGCCCGGCGTCGGGCAGGGCGATGTCACCGCAGTAGACGCCGTCCTCCTCCACGCGGAGGCCGTGGCGGAGCAGGGTCTGGGCCACCTTCGTCTGGGCAGGGTACCGGCGGAAGTACTTCGTGAGGAGGTCCCACATGGTCTTCGTTGTACGGATAAACGCATCGTTACAAGTAACTTGCGCACGATGGCCCCGCCTATGCGCCCGCTTGGGCGCTTGAACCTCCTGTGGAGGTCCAGCCTTGCACCTTGGTGGATGGAAACATACAACAACGACTAAGTACGACGGACGCACCTTGAGGGGTGGGTTGCCCATGAGGAACCTTGGCAAGGAACGGAGGTTGCGTCGTCTCCTCGACCCCGCTTCGGGACGCGGCGTCATCGTACCCCTCGACCATGGGGTGAGCGTAGGCCCCGTCCGGGGCGTCGAACGTGTGGACGAGACGGTGGCGAGCGTCGTACGCGGGGGTGCCCACAGCATCGTCGTGCACAAGGGCCTCGTACCCAGCGTCTCCGACGCCCTCGGGAACGCGGGGTTGTGGCTCCACGTGAGCGCCTCCACGAGCCTCAACCCGGACCCCAACGACAAGCGCGTGGTGGCCACCGTGGAGGAGGCTCTTGCGCTGGGAGCCGACGGGGTGAGCGTCCACGTGAACGTCGGGAGCCCCACCGAATCCCGCCAGGTCCAGGACCTGGGACGCCTCGCCACCGACTGCCAACGGTACGGCGTGCCCCTCCTGGCCATGATGTACCCCCGCGGCCCCGCCATCGACGACCCCCACGACGTGGACCACGTGAAGCACGTGGCCCGCCTCGGTGCGGAGCTCGGAGCCGACGTGCTCAAGGTCCCCTACACCGGCGACCCCGCGAGCTTCCGCGAGGTCGTGAACAGCGTGGACGTCCCCGTGGTGATCAGCGGCGGCGCCCGCATGGAGAGCGACGAGGAGGTGCGGGAGGTGGTGGCTGGCGCTGTGGAGGCCGGCGGCGCCGGCATCAGCATCGGCCGCAACGTCTGGCAACGGGAGGACCCCGAGGCCATGACGCGATCCCTCGCCGACATCGTCCTCCAGGGGGAGTTGCCCAAGACCGCCCGCAACCCCCCCACCTCGTGACACCATGGCACCCATCGTCTGGATCCACCTCCCCGAGGGCGAGGCCGCGAAGAGAGTCCTCACCACAGCCCTAGAGCGGGACATCACCACATTCATCCTCCCCCCCAACGCCACCGAAGACCTCACGAACCTCGGGAGCTTCGACACCCTCCACCTCGACGAGGGCACCTACACCACGGTGGATGGAGGACGTGCCGGGGAACGCGTGGAGATCGCCAGCGGCGACGACCAGGACACCGCCTTCGACCTCGTGGGTGACGTGGAGAACCTCGTGGTGAGCGGCTCCGACTGGAAGATCATCCCCATCGAGAACCTCATCGCGGAGGCGCAGGGCACCACCACCAAGCTACTCGGTGAGGTGCGCTCCGCCGAGGAGGCCAAGCTCGTCCTGGAGACCCTGGACGTGGGCACCGACGGCGTCGTCCTCCGCACGGACGATCCCGATGAGGTGCTCCAGCTCGCCGCCTACCTATCCAGTCGCCAGGGCCCCACCCTCGAGCTCACCCACGCCACCGTGCGCGATGTGCGCCCCGTTGGGAGCGGCGACCGCGTCTGCGTCGACACCGCGAGCCTCCTCGTCCCCGGCGAGGGCATGCTCCTGGGAAGCACCAGCAGCGCCCTCTTCCTCGTCCACAGCGAGAGCCTCGAGAGCGACTACGTGGCGAGCCGGCCCTTCCGCGTGAACGCAGGCCCCGTCCACGCCTACCTCCTGGGCCCCGACGGTCGAACCCGGTACCTGAGCGAGCTCGAGAGCGGCGACGAGGTCCTGGTGGTGGACGAGGACGGACGCACCCGCACGGTGGTGCTGGGCCGCGTGAAGATCGAACGACGCCCGTTGCTCCTCGTGGAGGCCCAGGCGCAGGACCGCACCTTCACCACCCTCCTGCAGAACGCCGAGACCATCCGCCTCGTCACCCCCGACGGCCCCAAGAGCGTGGTGGACCTCGAACCCGGCGACGAGGTCCTCGTGCGGTTGGAGGAGGGCGGGCGGCATTTCGGACGCAGCGTCGACGAGTCCATCCGGGAGGTCTAACATGGAGCCCCTCGTCTGCGCGAGCCTCGTCCAGGAGACGCCCGACGCCATGGCGGAGGCGAGCGCCCACACGAGCGCCGACCTCGTGGAAGCCCGCCTCGACGCGCTCCAGCACCTGGACGCCGCCACCGTGACACGGCTCCCGCAGGAGCTTCAGCGCCCCGCCATCGCCACCCTCCGACCCACGACGCATGGGGGGTCCTACGATGGTCCGGAGGCGACGCGAACCGAGCTCCTCTCCACGGCGTTGGAGGCGCCCTACGTCCTCGTGGATGTGGAACGGGACGCTCCCGGACGGGACGAGCTCCTGGACCACGCGGTGCACACCCAGGGGCGCGTGCTCCTGAGCCACCACGATCGGGACGGCACCCCGCACCTCGAGGACGCGCTGGAGTTCGCCCGGGAAGCCCACGACATGGGCGCGTGGGGTGCCAAGCTCGCCACCACGATCCGGGACGCCCGGGATGCTGCCGTCCTCGTGGAGGCCACCCGCCGCGCCCACCGCGAGGGTCTGCGCCTCGCCACCATGGGCATCAACGACCCCATCCTGCGCCTCGCCGCGCCGGGTCTCCGCCAACCCCTCACCTACGCCAGCCTGGAGGACGGGGAGGCCGCCGCCGCAGGCCAGGTGCCCGTTCCTCTCGTCAAGCGCGTACACGGCGCCTTCCGCGAACCCTCCGTAAGCGCGGACACGCGCCTCCTGCTCCTCCTGGGCCACCCCGTGGACCACAGCCTGAGCCCCGCCATGCAGACGGCTGCGCTCCATGCCCGGGGGGTGGATGCCGTGTACCTCGCCGCCGACGTCCCCGCGGAGGGTGTCGGAAACGCCGTGCAGGCCCTCCGCACCCTCGACGTGGCGGGAGCCAACGTCACCGCCCCCCACAAGGAGGCGGTCCTCCAGCACGTGGACGGCGTCACCCCCACCGTGGAGGCGAGCGGCACCGCCAACACCCTCGTCGTGGAGGAGGGCCAGGTCCTCGCCCACAACACCGACGGAGCAGGCACCCTCCAAGCCCTCCGCAACGCCGGCGTGGAGCCCGAGACCGCCCGTTGCCTCGTCCTGGGCGCCGGGGGGGCGGCACGGGCCATCGCCCACGCCCTGGCAGGCCAGGGCGCGGACGTCACCGTGGCGAACCGTACCCGGGGCAAGGCACGGAGCCTCGCCAAGCACGTGGCCGGCACCCCCCTCGCCCTGGATGATGCCCCGAGCGTCGTGGAGGACGTGGACGTCGTCCTCAACTGCACGAGCCTCGGCCACCACGGGGACGACACCCCCATCGACCCCACCTGCATCCCCGGGGACGTCGTCGTCTTCGACGCCGTCTACCGCCGCGGCGGCACCCCGCTCCTCCAGGGTGCCCGCGAGCAGGGCTGCACCGTCGTCCCCGGGGAGGAGCTCCTCCTCCACCAGGGGGCCGAGGCCTTCCGGTTGTGGACCCGGGAGGACCCTCCCGTCGCCGTCATGCGCCGGGTCCTGGAGGACCACCTGGAGGTGAGCGCATGGCGGGCCACGCGGTGACCCACGGCGGGGTGAGCATCGTGAACGCCCTCGCCACGGGCCGTGGGGCGAGCCTCGCGGTGGACCTACCCCTCTCGTGCACGGTCGAGCTCACGGACGAACCCGGGACGGTGGAGGTCACCGTCGAGGATCACCCGGACCTCGCGCCTGATGCCGTGGTGGAGACCGTTCGGGAGGTCCTGAAGATCCACGGGGTCGAGAGCACCTTCGGTGCCCACGTTACGACCCGAAGCGAGGTCCCCGTGAGCCGGGGCCTCAAGTCCAGCAGCGCTGCCACGGTGGCCGCCGCCCTCGCCACCGACGCAGCTGTCGCCCACCACGAGGACGGAGAGCGCCTCGGACGCGCCGCCTGCCTGGAGGCGAGCGTGGAGGCGAGCCTCCGCGCCGGCGTCACCGTCACCGGAGCCTGGGACGATGCCTCCGCCGCCCTCATGGGCGGTGTTTGCGTCACGCACAACCCGAAGCGGGAGCTCCTCCACCGCTACGAGGTGCCGGAGGACCTCCGCGTGGTCCTCCACGTGCCCCCCCGCCAGGTGGCCACCCGGGAGGCAGCGGAGCTGGACCACGATGTGCTCACGAGAGCGGCGAGCCTCGCTCACGAGCTGGCGCTGGAGGAGCGCTGGCTCGATGCACTGCAGGTGAACGGCCTCGCCTACGGCGCCCTCTACGGGCTGCCCGCGGACGTCCCTCTCGCGGCCGTGGGTGCGGGTGCCCACGCAGCCGGCGTCACGGGCACGGGACCCGCCGTGGCCGCCGTGGCACCGATGGAGCACGCGGACGCCATCCGGGATGCCTGGAGCCCCCTCGACGGCGACCTGCTCACCGTTCCCCCCGTGAACGACCCTGCCGAGGTGACCACGTCATGACGCTGGAGGAGGAGCGAGGGAGCCTGACCGTACATCCGGGAACCTTCCAGGGCACGGTCTCGGCGCCCCCGAGCAAGTCCTACACGCATCGCGCCCTGATCCTGGCGGGGCTCTCCCGGGAGAGCACCATCCGGGACCCCCTCCGGAGCCAGGACACCCTGGCGACCCTGGCAGCCGTGAAGGCCCTCGGCGCCACCGTGGAGGACACCGGGGACGAGATCCGGATCCAAGGCGGCCACCCCCGCGTACCCGAGGACGTGATCTTGTGCCACAACAGCGGCACCACGCTCCGCCTCGCCACCGCCGTGAGCGCGCTCGCGTCCGGCACGACGGTGCTCACGGGGGACGCGAGCCTCCGCACCCGACCCATGGGGCCTCTGCTCGATGCCCTCTGGGAGCTGGGAGCCGACGCCTTCAGCACCCGAGGGAACGGCCGCGCCCCCGTGGTGGTGCGGGGTCCCATGGAGGGCGGTGCCGCGGAGCTCCCAGGTGACGTCTCCAGCCAGTTCGTGAGCGGACTCGTCCTCGCCGGTGCCCGCACCGAGGGCGGCGTGAGCGTCAGGTTGACCTCCCCCCTCCGGAGCCGACCCTACGTGGACATGACCCTCGCCACCCTGGAGGCCTTCGGCGGCGAGGCAACCGGCGACGCCCACGGCTTCGACGTGCCGGGTGATCAAGCTCTCCCCGGCGCCGACTACCGCGTTCCCGGGGACTACAGCAGCGCCGCCTTCCCCCTGGCTGCTGCCGCCGTCACCGGGGGCCGTTGCCGCGTGGAGAACCTCCCCCCCGAGGACCCCCAGGGTGACCGCGCCTTCCTCCAGCACCTGGAGGCCTTCGGCGCCCCCGTGACCCGGGACGGGGACGGGGTCACCGTGGAGGGCTCGGAGGAGCTCGCGCCCGTGGACCTCGACCTGGGTGACACCCCCGACCTCTTCCCCGTGCTCTGCGCCCTCGCCGCCCACGCCGACGGCACCAGCCGCTTCACCGGTGCCGCCCACCTACGCCACAAGGAGAGCGACCGCATCGACGCCATGGTGACAGCTCTCCGGGCCGTGGGCGTGGAAGCCCGGGAGCTCGAGGACGGCGCGGAGGTCACCGGGGGGCCCGTGAAGGGGGGCCGCATCGAGACCCGGCACGACCACCGCATCCTCATGGCGGGCACCGTGCTGGCCTTGGGCGCCTCGGACCCGGTGAGCTTCGCCGATAGGGACAGCTTCAAGGTCTCCTACCCCGCCTTCCTCACCCACATGCGCGATGCCGGCATCCGTGTGGAGGTGACCTGAGACCATGCACACCCTCGGGCGACGCTTCCGCGTGACCTTCATGGGTGAGTCCCACGGCAAGATGGTGGGTGTCCACGTGGACGGCGTCCCCCCCGGGTTGCCCTTCTCGGAGGAGGATGTGCAACCGGAGTTGGACCGCCGCCGCCCCGGTCAATCCCTCCTCACCACGCAACGGCGGGAACCCGACGAGGGCCACATCCGCGCTGGCACCTTCAACGGCCGCACCACGGGCTCCCCCGTGTTCATGGAGATCACGAACCGGGACAAGGACAGCACGAAGTACCACGAGCGCAAGCACACCCCCCGCCCCGGCCACAGCGACTACCCCGCCCGCGTCCGCTACAAGGGATGGAACGACTACCGGGGCGGCGGCATGTTCAGCGCCCGCCTCACGGCGGGTCTCGTCATGGCAGGCGCCTTGGGGCAGAAGGTCCTGGACAGCGTCGGCATGGAGCTTGCCGCCCACACCGTCCGCATCGGACCCGAGCACACCGACGAGGAGCTGTCGGTCTCCGAGATCCGGGAGCGGGTGGAGTCCAACCCCGTGCGCTGCGCCGTGCCCGACGTGGCGGAGGCCATGGAGGCCTGCATCATGGAGGCCCGCAGCCAGAAGGACAGCCGCGGGGGCGTGGTGGAATGCGTGGTGGAGAACGTCCCCGTGGGCCTTGGCGAACCCATCGTGGACGACGTGGAGTCCGTCCTCGCCCACGGGGCCTTCGTCATCCCTGCCGCCAAGGGCATCGAGTTCGGTGACGGGTTCCGCCTCTCCGAGATGCGGGGAAGCGAGAGCAACGACATCTTCCGCCTCGACGAGGACGGACGCGTGGTGAACCCCACCAACAGCATGGGAGGCATCCTGGGCGGCCTCACCACGGGGATGCCCCTGCGCTTCCGCATCGCCTTCAAACCCACGAGCAGCATCGCCCAACCCCAGGGCACCGTGGACCTGGAGTCCATGGAGGAGACCGAGCTGGAGGTGAAGGGCCGCCACGACCCCTGCATCGTGCCTCGGGCCGTGCCGGTGGTGGAGGCCATGGCCCGCGTGGTCCTCGCCGACCTCGTGCTCCAGCGCGACCCCAACGCCGGCACGCCGGAGGAGCCCCACGTCCCATGAGCGACACCAGGGAGGAGGGTGACGAACTCGGCCTCGACGGCCTTCGCGCCCGCCTGAGGGGGCTCGACGAGCGCCTCGTGGAGCTCGCTGCCGACCGCGTGCGCACCGTCCGGGAGATCGGGGAGCGGAAACGCACCGGAGGCTTGCCCATCCGGGACTACGGCGTGGAGCGCTCGGCCATCGAGCACGCCCGCACCGCCGCTGAGGGGGAGGGGAGCAACCCGGACCTTGCCGAGGAGCTGGTGAAGCTCCTCATCAAGGAGGCTCTGCGGGTGCAGGAGCGGGACGCTCACGCGGAGCGCCACATCGGCGAGGGCGACCACGCGGTTCTCGTAGGCGGCGCGGGTGACATGGGTCGGTGGTTCACCGAGTTCCTCCGGGGCACGGGCTTCCACGTCACCACCGTGGACCCCGCGGGACCCGTGCCCGGGGTGGACCACGCGGAGGACCTGACGGCCGTGGCCCCGGACGCGGACCTCGTCGTCGTCGCCTCCCCACCGAGCACCGTGGACGGCGTCCTGGCGACCCTGGAGGGGTCCACGGACGCTCTCGTCTTCGACATCGCGAGCCTCAAGGGCCCCTTCCAGGACCGTCTCCTGCGCATGGCCAAGTCGGGGCAAGCGGTGACGAGCCTCCATCCCATGTGGGGACCGAACACGGACCTCCTGGCGGACAAGAACCTCCTGGTGCTCCACTGCGGGCACGAGGATGCCACGGAGGCGGCCAGGCAGCTCTTCACCCACACCGCCGTCCACGTGCTGGATATGCCCGTGGAGGCCCACGACAGCGTCATGGCCTACACGTTGGGGCTCCCCCACGCCATGAACATCCTCTTCGCCGACGTGCTCCGGGCCGGACCCCACGGGTTCGACCACCTCGACCACCACGGGGGCCCCACCTTCACCAAGCAGGTGAACATAGCCCGGGAGCTCGCGGGGGAGAACAGGCACCTCTACTACGAGATCCAGACCCTCAACGACCACACACCGGAGGTCTTCAACGCCATCCGGAGCGCCCTGGACGAGCTCAAGGCATCCCTGGAGGACCGCGAGGCCTTCGTGGATCGGATGGACGCGAACATGACGTACTTCAGCGGCGGAGGTGGGGACTGATGCGAGTGATGAAGTTCGGTGGTACCCGCAGGAACGCGGAGTGCCACGGAGCGTTCCGAGGGCGCAACCGGGTCAGACCTCTGGTCGGACGCGGTGGAGCGACGCCAGAGGCGGAGCGGGCGCCTGCGGAAGCGTCGGCTACGCTTCCGCAGGTTCGTGATGGGGGCTTGGAGGTGCATCGAAGATGCGAGTGATGAAGTTCGGTGGCACCAGCGTGGGCTCCGGGGAGATGATGCGCCAGGTGGCGGAGATCGTGGCCCGGGAGGACGACGAGCGCGTGGTGGTGGCGAGCGCCATGAGCGGCGTCACAGACGCCCTCGAGGAGGGCGCGCGCACCGTCCGGGAGGACGAGACCGCCGTGAAGGAGGTGATGGAGGGCCTCCGGCGGCGCCACGACGCCGCGGCTGCCCGAGCCATGGACGAGGTGGAGCACCGGAACGCGGTGCTCGCGCACCTCGCGGAGCAGTACGAGCGATTGGAGCGGTTGCTCTACGGCATCGCGTACACGGAGGAGCTCACCCACCGCACCCGGGACCTCGTTCACGCTTTCGGCGAACGCCTGAGCGTGCGCCTGCTCGCGGGAGCTCTCCGCGACGCGGGAGTCGACGCCGTGGCACGGGATGCCGACGACATCGGGATCCTCACGGACGGGCGCTTCGGGAACGCCACCCCCCGCATGGACGCGGTGGAACGGAACGTCCGGAAGCACCTCGGACCCCTGCTCGAGGAGGGGACCGTGCCCGTCGTAAGCGGGTACTTCGGATGCGACGAGGAGGGTCACGTCACCACATTCGGTCGCGGAGGCAGCGACTTCAGCGCCGCCATCCTCTCGGCAGCCCTCGAGGTGGACCGGTTGGAGGTGTGGAAGGACGTCGATGGGTTCCTCACCGCCGATCCCACCCTCGTCCCCGACGCCGTACCCCTCTCCCACATGACGTACGACGAGGCGGCGGAGCTCGCGTACGTGGGCGCCCAGGTCCTCCACCCCCGCACCGTGGAACCCGTGCGCGCGCAGGGCATCCCCATCGTGGTGCGGAACACCACCCGACCCGAGGTGGATGGCAGCACCATCCAGGCGGAGCTCCCCGAGGGCACGAGCGGGCTCCGCAGCGCCGCCGTGAAGCCCGGCCTCGCCATCCTGCGACTCTACGGACCGGGCATGGCGTACACGCCCGGCATCGGTCAGGAGGTCTTCACGGCGCTGGGTGAGGAGAGGATCAACGTGTACAACATGGCGGCGAGCCAGGCGAGCTTCGCCCTCCTCATCGACGCCTCGGACCTCCCCCGGGGCCGGGAGGTCCTGGGCGAGCACGTGCACGGCGTCATCCAGGGCGTGGACGGGCACAAGGGTCGCAGCCTCGTCACCGTGGTGGGTCAGGGCCTGGGGAGCACCCACGGCGTCGCCGGACGCATCTTCGAGACCGTGGGAGGCGCCGGCATCAACGTGGAGATGATCAGCGTGGGAGCCAGCGACATCGCGCTCAACTTCGTCGTGCGCACCGAGGACGCCCAAGCGTGCCTCCAGGCGCTGCACGACGCATTCCTCAAGGAGAACGGATCCCCATGACACGCATCGACGTTGCGGTCCTGGGCGCCACCGGCGCCGTGGGCCAACGCTTCGTGAGCCTGCTCGACGACCACCCCCGATTCCGCGTGGCCGAGGTCGTGGCCAGCAAGCGAAGCGCCGGCAAGCGGTACGGGGACGCCGCCCACTGGATCCTGGACGATCCCATGCCCGAGGACGTGGCGAACCTGGAGGTGCAGCTCGCGAGCGAGCACCTGGAGAGCCCCGTGTGCTTCAGCGCCGTCCCCGGCGGGAAGGCTGGCCCCATCGAGACGGACCTGGCCAAGCGGGGTCACAAGGTCTTCAGCAACGCCCGGGACCACCGCATGGACGAGGATGTGCCTCTGCTCATCCCGGAGGTGAACCCCGACCACATGGACCTCGTGGACGAGCAACCCCACGACGGGTTCATCGTCACGAACCCCAACTGCTCCAGCATCGTCCTCACCATGACCCTGAAACCCCTCCACGACGCCTTCACCCTCCAGCGTGTGCACGTCACCACGTGGCAGGCGGTGAGCGGCGCCGGGTACCCCGGCGTGGCGAGCCTCGACATCCTCGGGAACGTCGTCCCGTACATCGGGGGGGAGGAGGACAAGATCGAGACCGAGCCCCAGCGCCTTCTCGGCACCCTCGACGGGGGACAGGTGGCGCACGCGGACCTCACCCTGAGCGCCACCTGCACCCGCGTCCCCGTGCAGGAGGGCCACGGCATGAGCGTGGCCATCGAGACGGAGGCGAACCCTTCTCCGGAGGAGGCCGCGGAGGTCCTCGGTGGCTTCCGGGGGGAACCCCAGGAGCTGAACCTTCCCACGGCCCCCAGCGTCCCCGTGCACGTGATGGACCAGGCGGACCGCCCCCAACCCCGCAGGGACTGGGGCATCGAGAGGGGGATGGCCGCCAGCGCTGGCCGGTTCCGCAGGGACCCCATCCTCGACCTCAAGTACGTGGCCACGGGGTCCAACACCATCCGAGGTGCCGCCGGCGGCAGCATCCTCAACGCGGAGCTCCTCGACGCGCGCCGGGGCCTCTGACGACGCCAGGGCGACAACCTCAAGTACGCGCCCTGGCATACCGGCCGCCACAGGGGGCACCACCCGTGGGAGAGGACCTGCGCGTACCCGGGCACGACGAGGGGTCCACGGTGCCCTTCACCCTCGATGGCAAGGAGGTCAAGGGCCTTGAGGGCGACACCGTGGCAAGCGCCCTCCACGCGCGGGGCATACGGGTTCTGGGCCGAAGTATCAGGTACCACCGCCCACGGGGCTACTTCTGCGGCGTGGGGAAGTGCGGGAACTGCCTCGTGCGCGTGAACGGGGACCCCAACGTCCGCGCCTGCACCACACGGATCGAGCCCGGGATGGACGTGCAACGCCAATCGGGTTGGCCCAGCGCGGACCTCGACGTACTGGGCGCCGTGGACCGCATCTTCCCCCGGGGCTTCGACTACCACGAGCGCTTCCTCCGACCGAAGGCCCTCGTGCCCGTCTACAACCGCGTCATCCGGGAGCTCGCCGGCTTCGGCGACCCGCCGCCCCGCACACCGGAACCTACGGACCACGAACCCATGGAGGAGGTGCAGGTGGACGTGGCGGTGGTGGGCGGTGGCCCCGCGGGTCTCGCCGCGGCCCATGCCGCCAGCGAGACGGTGGAACGCCTCCTGCTGGTGGAGGAGGCCCCGGAGCTTGGCGGGGAGCTTCTGCTCCACGAAGAGCCCCTTGAGGGCGACACGCCCTGGAGCGGGTCGCCAGGGCCCGAGGCCGCCCGCACCCTGACCACCACCCTCGAGGACCGGACCGCCGTCCGCGTGGAGACCGAGGCCGCGGCTGTGGGCCTCTACCCCGACAGGACCCTCGTGGTGGATGCGCCCCGCCGCCTCCTCGAGGTCCACGCCGAGCGCATCGTCCTCGCGCCCGGCACCCACGAGGCTCCGCCGGCCATCCCCCGGAACGACCTCCCCGGGATCATGGGAGGGCGAGGCGCGAGGCTCCTGCTCCGCCACGGCGTGCTCCCCGGACGGGTCGTGGTGGTGACGGGGCCCCGGGGCGACGCCGCGACCGTGGCTCGCGCTCTGGAGGATGCCGGGGCCAAGGTGGTGGCCGAGCCCGGGACCGAGGTCGTCGAGGCCCACGGTGGGCGGTTCCTGGAGGGCGTCACCCTCCGGACGGCAGAGGGCGAGGAGCGGAGGAGCTGCGACGCGCTGGTGGTCACGGGAACGCGGTACCCGCGAGTCGAGCTCCTTCAGCAAGCCGGGGTGCCCCTGACGCGAGGGGACGAGCGGGGAGCTCTCTACCCGGAGGCACGCCCCGACGGCACCACCCCCGTCCCGTGGTGCCATGTGGCAGGGGAAGTCGCTGGACGCAAACCCCCGCACCTGGCGTTGCTCCAGGGACGCGCAGCCGGTCTCCAGGCTGCCGCGGGAGCGGGGGGAGCCTCCGAGCTCGCGGAGGAGAGCAAGCGGCTTCTCGAGCGCCTCACGCACCACCTGGAGGGGTCCGCATAGCTACCGGGAAGACCCTGGTGTGCCCCTGCGAGGACGTCATCGAGGAGGAGCTCCGTCACGCGGTGGAGGAGGGCTACCAGGACATCGAGAGCCTCAAGCGGTACACGGGTCTCGCCACGGGCCCCTGCCAGGGGAAGGCCTGCCTCCTGCACACGCGGCGCATCCTCATGGAGATGACGAGCGTGGAGCCGGTGGACCTGGGCACCATCACGCACCGGCCTCCCATCCAGCCCGTGGAGCTGGGGAAGCTCGCTGCCGATGGAACCGACGAGGGGGAGGAGCCGTGATCCCGAGCACGCAGGGGGACCTTCCGACGCGGGCCGGGGTCGTGTGCGTCGGCGGCGGCGTCACGAGCCTGGGCACAGCGTACGAGCTCGCACGCCAGGGCGTGGAGGACATCGTGGTCCTCGAGAGCCGCTACATCCCCTACGGGGCCAGCGGCCGCAACGGCGGCGGCGTCCGCGCCCAGTGGACGAGCCCCAGCAGCATCCACCTGGCCCGGGAGAGCATCGCGGCGTACGAGGACCTGAGCCGCGAGCTGGACTTCAACGTGTGGTTCCGCCAGGGCGGGTACCTCTTCCTCGCCTTCGAGGAGGACCACATGCAGGACCTGGAGGAGGCCGTGGCCTTCCAGAAGGACCACGATGTCCCAAGCCGCCTGGTGGACCCCGACGAGGCACAGGTGCTGGTTCCGGACCTCCACGTGCCGGACCTCGTGGGGGGCTCGTACTGCCCCATCGACGGCATCGTGTTCCCCTGGAGCGTCGTCCACGGGTACGTGCGGAGGCTCCGGGAGATGGACGTTGAGGTCCACACCTTCACGGAGGTCACGGACCTCCACGTGGAGGGGGACCGCGTCACCGAGGTGGTGACGGACCGGGGCACCATCCAGGCCGAGTGGGTGCTGAACGCCGCCGGCGCCTGGAGTCCGGAGGTTGCGGCCATGGCGGGGGTGGAGGTCCCCAACGTCCCCGTGCGCCACGAGATCATGGTCACCGAGAGCATCCGGCCCTTCCTGGACCCCATGGTGGTGGACCTCCGGAACGGGCTCTACGTGAACCAGGACATGCGCGGTGAGTGCGTGGCGGGGTTGGGCGACCCCCACGAGGAGGAGGGTGTGAACATGAGCTCCAGCTTCCGGTTCCTGAAGCGCATCGCGCGCTCCCTCGAGGATATCCTCCCCCGCATGGGGAACCTGCGGGTGCTCCGGCAGTGGGCGGGTCTCTACGATGTGACCCCTGACCACAAGCCGATCCTGGGACCCGCGCCGGAGGTGGGGAACCTCCTCCAGGCCCACGGGTTCAGCGGTCACGGGTTCATGATCCATCCGGTGGTGGCCCAGGTGAACGCCGCCCTCGTCCAGGGGCGCTCACCCCCTGTGGACCTGGAGCCCTTCGACCTCGCTCGCTTCGCTGACGGCCGACGCCCCGAACCCGAGGGCCTCGTCATCGGGTGACGCGCGGCGGGGAAGGAGGCGAAGGGGGATATACCCCGGGGCCTCAACCTTCAACGGTGACGCGACTGAGCCGACCCGACGACCTCCCGCCCTTCAGCACCCAACTTGAGCGGGTGGCTAGTCTCTTGGAGGAGACGGGGGTGGAGACCCGCGTGGCGAAGGTGCTGGCGTACCTCCAGGCCGTGCCCGAGGCCCGGAGCCGGGACCTCCAGAGGGCGCTGGGGTTGCGACAGCCCGAGGTGTCGGTGGCCACCCTCGAGCTCCGGAACCGGGGGTGGGTTGAAGCGGACCCACGGACGCAGGGTGGGAAGGGACGTCCCGTGCACCACTACCGCCTTTGCGTCCCCTGGAGCGACGTCCTCGAGGACCTGGGGACCGAGCTCGAGGAGCGGCTGGAGGAGCGGCTGTCAGCCATCGAGAAGGTGGAGGCGCTCCTCGCGTGATCCGCGGGACTGGACAAAGTTTTTATAATGAACAGGTTTTCAGGGACGCAACCCGGGAGAATACCATGGGGAACATCCGACCCACCTACATCAAGCGCGTGGCGCACAAGCTGCTCAGCGAGCACTCCGACATGTTCAACGAGGACTTCGAGCACAACAAGCACATGGTGGGTGAGCTCACCAACACCCGGGGTAAGGTCCTCCGCAACCGCATCGCAGGCTACGTCACCCGCCTCGTGGAGCAGGGCGAGCGGAACGCCTAGCTCGGTAACTACCTAACTTTTATGTAGCTCGGGGGGGATGCCGTCCTCGCCGCCCTTCTTTGGGCTGGCTGGAGCGACCCTCCCGTGGACCCTACCCGATCCTCCTCCATCCGGACGGCGCTAGACCTCCTCAGCGCGGGCGACCCCATCCTCGTGTACGACGAGGACGGCCGCGAGGAGGAGGTGGACCTCTTCGTCGCCGCAGAGCACGCGACACCCCCCCGTGTACGGACCCTCCGGCAGGACGCCGGGGGCCTCGTCTTCCTCGCCGTGGACCCCCAGGTGGGTCGGCGGCTCCAGCTTCCCTTCCTCCACGACGTGCTGGAGGAGGCAAGCAGCACCCACCCCGTGCTCTCGGACCTCGTGCCCGGGAGCCTTCCCTACGATGCCCGCAGCTCCTTCAGCATCCCCCTCAACCACCGGGATACCTTCACCGGCATCACCGATGACGACCGGAGCCTCACGGCCCGGCGCCTCGCCGAGCTCGCAGGTGACCTCGCGGACCTCACCGACACCGCAGCTCGCGCTCGGTTCGCCCGCGAGTTCCGGGCTCCCGGACACGTGCACCTCTGCCTCGGCGCCGAGGGGCTTCTCGACGAACGCCGGGGGCACACGGAGCTCGCTCTCACCCTGGCACGCATGGCCCACGTGACCCCCGTGGTCCTCGGTTGCGAGATGCTCCACGAGGACGGCGGAGCCCTCCCCCTGGACGCCGCCGAAGCCTGGGCCCGGGACCACGGGACCGTCCTCCTGAAGGGCGGCAGCGTGCTCGAAGCCTGGAGAACCTTCAAATCGGGCGAGCGCGATGTCATCGTGGAAGCATGACCCGCGCCATGGCCGCCGGCGTCTTCGACATCCTCCACCTGGGCCACGTCCACTACCTCACCCAGGCCGCCAAGCACGGGGACGAGCTCGTGGTGGTGGTGGCCACCGACGCCAGCGTCCGGGAGCGGAAGCGCCCCACGGTCCTCCCCGAGGACCAGCGTGTGCGCATGGTGCAGGCCCTGGACGTCGTGGACCAGGCCGTGCTGGGTCACGAGCAGGACCACTACCTCACCGTGGAGGAGGTGGCGCCCGACGTCATCGTCCTCGGCCACGACGACCACCACAGCGAGGCGGACGTCCAGGCGGAGCTCCAACGACGCGACCTCCAGGGCATCCGCGTGGCGCGGGCGGACCGCTTCGAGCACGATATCGACGGCACCCGCAAGATCATCCGCCGCATCCTCGACCTCCACGAGCGAGGGCTCCTCACGGACCTCGAGGACCCTCCCTCCACCCCCGAATGATCCCTCCTGCCCGAGCGTGAACCCATGCCCCGCATCGCCATCGTGGACACGACCTTCAGCCGCGTGAACATGGGCCGCGTGGCCCGCGAGACCCTGGAGAAGCACGCCCCCGACGCCACGATCCTTCAGGACACGGTCCCCGGTGTCAAGGACCTCCCTGCCGCTTGCAGGCGGCACCTGGACGAGGGGGCGGACCTCGTCATGGCCTGCGGCATGGTGGGGCCGGAGGAGGTGGACAAGACCTGCGGCCACGAGGCGAGCCTGGGCCTCATGGGGCTTCGCGTCCTCTTCGGTCGGCCGCTCCTCGAGGTCTTCGTCCACATGGACGAGGTGGACCCCGACGATGACGAGGGGCTCGCGTGGCTCGCGAGGGAGCGGACCCGGGAGCACGCGGAGAACGCGTACTGGATGGTCTACGACCCGGAGGAGCTCCGGCGCCAGGCGGGGACGGGGCAGCGCCAGGGCTTCGAGGACGCCGGTCCCGCACGGGCCGGCGCGGCACGGGACCCGGAAGCTCGGGGGGGCGACGGGGGCGTTGGCGATGCAGGCCCGGCGGAGGGACGCTAGGATGGGGGAACCGAGCAGCTCCCCCGCGTCCATCCCCGCCGTTGGGGAGGGCCGCCGCCTGGGCTTCGTGGTGGCGGACTTCCACCGCGAGATCGCCGACGCCATGCTGGAGGATGCCCGGGAGCGCGCGGAGGAGCTCGGGTTCGTGCCCGACCCCGTGGTGCGTGTGAGCGGCACGTACGACGCACCGCTTCCCGCGCAACGGTTGCTCCGACGGGACGACGTGGCCGGCGTCGTGGTCGTGGGCGTCATCGTCACGGGCGAAACGCGACACGACGAGCTCATAGGCCACGCCGCCGCCCACGCCCTCACGCAGGTGAGCCTCCGGGAGGAGAAGCCCGTGGGCTTCGCGGTGACGGGGCCCGGGCAGACCCTGGACCAGGCGGAGGCCCGTGTGGACCGGGGGGCCTACGCCGTGGACGCCGTAGCCCGCGTCCTCCACGGGTTGGCCGACATCTGAGGGTCGGGGAAGCTTCAAGTTCCCACCCGCGGTTCCCCCTCACGAACCCCATGCCCCTCCCCCATGCAAGCCGGCTCGACCGGGTGGCCGCCAGCGGCACGGTGAAGATCACGGACATCGTGAACGACCTGCGAAGCCAGGGCCGGGAGGTCCTGGCCTTCAACGTGGGGGAACCCGACTTCGACACGCCCGAGGTCATCAAGGACGCGGCCAAGGCGAGCCTGGACGACGGGGAGACGGGGTACACGAGCGCCTGGGGGTTGCCGGACCTCCGGGAGGCCATCGCCGAGAAGAGCCGGGAGGAGAACGGCATCCCGGCGGAGACCAAGCACGTCCTCGTGGCCCCCGCCAAGCAAGCGATCTTCTACAGCATCTTCGGCACCGTGGAGGAGGGCGACGAGGTCCTCATCCCCGACCCCGGGTGGGTCTCCTACGAGCCCCTCGTGAACCTCGCCGGGGGTACCCCGGTTCGCGTTCCAGCCGGCGCCGACGTGGGGTTCCGGCTCACCCCCGAGCGCGTGGCGGAGCACGTCACGGACGCCACCCGCCTCCTCATCATGGTGAGCCCCTCCAACCCCACGGGCGCCATGATGACCCACGAGGACATCCGGGGCGTGGCGGACCTCGCCCGGGACCACGGTTTCGACGTCCTGAGCGACGAGCTCTACGAGCGCATCACGTACGAGCGGGAGCCCCTCTCCCCCGCGAGTTTGGAGGGTATGTTCGAGCGAACCCTCACCATCAACGGTTTCAGCAAGGGCTACGCCATGACCGGGTGGCGCCTGGGATGGGTGGTGGCCCGGCGAGAGCTCCTGGAGCAGGTGGTGAAGCTCCAGCAGCACACCCTCACGCACCCCACGACCTTCGCCATGCGAGCCGGCGTCACGGCCCTCCAGATGGACCCTGCGCCCCTCGACGCCATGGTGGAGGAGTTCCGCGCCCGGAGGGATCTCCTCGTGAAGGGCCTCAACGACGTCGACGGCGTCTCTTGCCCCCTGCCCGAGGGCGCCTTCTACGCCTTCCCCCGCTTCGACGTGGACGCCACGAGCCAGGAGCTCAGCGAGCACCTGCTCCACTCCGCGGGCATCGCCACCACCCCCGGGAGCGCCTTCGGGAGCGAGGGCGAGGGGCACCTCCGCCTGAGCTACGCCGCGAGCCGTGAGACCATCGGCCGCTTGCTCACCCTCCTCCCCGACGCCCTGGACGCGCTCCGCTGAGGGCTTGCGGCCACCCTGCCAGCGTCGCACGGGCCCCGTTCGGAGGAAGATTTACAACGGGTCACCACGTTCGGAGCCGTTCAAGGTGACCCTCATGCCCTTCGATGCCCACTCACTCCTGGAGGACTACGACCCCGCGGAGATCACCATCGCGACCGTCACGAGCCACTCGAGCCTGCAGATCTTCGATGGCGCTCGCAAGGAGGGGTTCAAGACCCTGGGCATCACGAAGGGCGAAGCTCCCCGCTTCTACGATGCCTACCCCCGGGGTAAGCCCGACGAGTTCCTGAACCTGGAGACCTGGGCGGAGCTCACGGAGCTCGCCGACGACCTCGTGGACGACAACGTCATCATCGTGCCCCACGGGAGCTTCGTGGAGTACATGGGCGCGGACCGCTTCGCCGAGCTTCCCGTGCCGACCTTCGGCAACCGGAACGTCCTGGACTGGGAGAGCGACCGGGACAAGGAGCGGACGTGGCTCGAGGGCGCCGGCATCAAGATGCCTCGGGAGATCGAGGACCCCAAGGAGATCGTGCAGCCCTGCATCGTGAAGTACCACGGTGCCAAGGGCGGCAAGGGCTTCTTCATCTGCAAGAACTACCAGGACTACAAGAACCGCGTGGACGAGTCGGTACCCCACACCATCCAGGAGTTCGTCCTGGGCACGCGGTACTACCTCCACTACTTCTACAGTCCCCTGGCGGAGGACGGTTACCGCGTCCTGGCGCAGCGTGACCGCGACGGCTGGAGCACCGGGGACGACCTGGGTCAGCTCCAGATGCTGAGCGTGGACCGCCGCGACGAGACGAACATCGACGAAGCCAATAGGCTCGGAAGCATCGCGGACCTGGAGTACCACATGGGCATCACCCCCACCTTCGTCGTCACGGGGAACTTCCCCCTCGTCATGCGGGAGTCCCTCCTCAAGAAGGCCTTCGACATGGGGGAGCGGGTGGTGGAGGAGAGCCTCGACCTCTTCGGAGGCGTCAACGGCTCCTTCTGCCTCGAGACGGTGGTGACGGACGAGCTGGAGTTCGAGGTCTTCGAGATCAGCGCCCGCATCGTCGCCGGCACGAACCCCTACATCACGGGGAGCCCCTACAGCGACCTCATCCAGCCGGACCTCAGCACCGGCCGCCGCATCGCCCAGGAGATCAAGGTGGCGGCGAAGCGCGGTGAGCTGGACCAGGTGTGCACGTAGACCTCCACGACCGCACCGGGTGCCTCCACCCTTGCACCGGAGCTTGCTGGGCCCCAAGCTTCTTCAAGCAGGTCCGGTCCATGGACTAGCGATGACGCGACACGAGGAGCCCATCGGACGCGTCGTCGAGTACGACCCGGACCTGGGCGCCGCCCGCGTCCACCTGGAGGAGGGCGGGCTGCGGTCGGGGGACCTCGTCCACATCACGGGGCCCGGGACCGACGTGGAGGACCGCGTGGAGACCCTCCAGCTCCCCAGCGGACCCGCCCGGGAGGCGGAGCCCGGGAGCGACGTCGGCTTCAAGGTCCCCGCCGCCGTGGAGGAGGGCGCCCGCGTCATGCGGGTGGTCCGCTCCAAGGGTGATGCGGGCGACGACCCCTACGAGCTCGCGGAAGCCGGCTTGCTCGGCGACGTCTTCGACACGTAACCCCGTAGGTCCAACGGGCCCGGAGACGACCCTGGTCCAGGGTCCCCTGGGTCATGCCCCGGCGAGGTGCAGCCGATCGCGGTGACACCCTCCAGGGGAAATGCATAAACCTGTACAACGCTTGGGCGGGTCCATGCCCGGGTCCAAGCGTACTCCACCCCCCTACCGCATCAAGGCTGTGGAACCCATCCATCTCCCCTCCCCGGAGGAGCGGGAGGAGGCCTTGCGGGAGGCGGGGTACAACCTCTTCGACGTTGCGAGCGAGGACGTCTACGTGGACCTTCTCACGGACAGCGGCGTGGGGAGCATGAGCTCCGCACAGTGGGGTGCCCTCATGTCGGGGGACGAGTCCTACGCGGGGGGCCGGAGCTTCCACCGTTTCCAGGAGGCCGTGGAGGACGTGCTGGGGTTCCCCCACGTCCTGCCCATGCACCAGGGGCGGGGCGCGGAGCACGTGTTCAACCGGGTGCTGCTGGAGGGGTCGAGCAGGCGGTTGGTGGTGGGGAACGCCCCCTTCGACACCACCCGGGGGCACATCGAGGACAAGGGTGGTCGCGTGGTGGATGTGACGGTGCCGGAGGGTCGCCAACCCGCCAAGCACCACCCGTTCAAGGGGAACGTGGACCTCGACGCGCTGGAGGAGGTGCTGCGGGACCGCGGCGGCGAGGTGGCGTACGTTCTCGTGACGGTGACGTGCAACAGCCTCGGAGGGCAACCCGTGAGCCTCTCGAACCTACAGGGTGTGGCCAAGCTCGCCCGGGAGCACGAGGTGCGTCTCTTCCTGGACGTGGCGCGCTTCGCGGAGAACGCGTGGTTCGTGAAGCAGCGGGAGGAGGGGCAGGGGAACCGGTCCGTGGAGGAGATCACACGGGAGATGATGGGGCTCGTTGACGGCGTGCTCATGAGCGCGAAGAAGAACGCCCTCGTGAACATCGGAGGGTTCATCGCGGTGCGGGACGAGGCCCTGTTCGACGAGCTCGTGCCCCCCACGGTGCTCCACGAGGGCTTCCCCACGTACGGAGGTCTCGCCGGGCGGGACCTGGCGGCTATGGCGGTGGGGTTGCGGGAGGGCGTGGGGGAGGAGCACCTGGCCCACCGCGTGGGGCAGGTCTCGTGGCTCCACGAGACCCTGCGCGAGAGGGGGATCCCCCTGCTCTCGCCGCCGGGAGGCCACGCCGTGTACCTGGATGCGTTGAGCTTCCTCCCCCATCTCCCCCGGGACGAGCTTCCGGGCCAGACGCTGGCGGTGGAGCTCTACCGGGAGGGTGGGGTGCGTACGGTGGAGATCGGGACGGTGCTGCGCGGACGCGACCCCGACACGGGGGAGAACGTGCATCCTGAGATGGAGCTCGTGCGCTTGGCCATCCCCGCCCGAACCTACACGCGGAGCCACCTGGAGCACGTGGTGGAGACCGTCGTGGATGTGTGGAAGCGCCGGGAGGACATCCCGGGGTTGGCCTTCGACGAGGAGACACCGACCCTGCGGCACTTCACGAGCACGTTCGAGCCCGCGTGAGGCCGACGCGCATCAGATGTTGCTGGGGCCGATGACGCCGGATGCGTCGGGGAGCTCCTCCAGGTTGATGTCCTCGATGGGCGTGGAGGGGTCCCTGTTGCCGGGATCGGGGATGCGCAGGGTGAACCGGCTTCCCTCGCCCCGGCGGCTGGAGACGCGGATGGTGCCGCCGTGGTTCTCCACCACCTTCTTCGCCACCGCCAACCCGATGCCGGTTCCCGGGTACTCGTTCCGCTGGTGGAGGCGCCGGAAGAGGCTGAAGATGCGGTCGTGGTACTCGGGCGCGATGCCGATGCCGTTGTCCTCCACCGTGACGAGCCATGCGCCGTCCCCCCGCTCCCCGTCCACGTGGACGCGGGGCGTCGTTCCCGCGTGGAACTTGAGCCCGTTGCTGATGAGGTGCCGGAGGACGATGGTGATGTCCTGGCGGTCCACCTGGAGCACGGGCAGGTCCCCCACGGTGACGGCGGCGTGGGCCCGGTCGATCTCGTCCTCGAGCTCCCGCAGGACCGAGGGGATGACCTCCTCCAGGTCCACGCTCTCGATCTCGGGAGGCTCCTCCGCCACGTGGAGGTACTCCAGGAGGTCGTTGAGGAGCGCGTGGAGGCGGTTCGCGCCCTGGACAGCGGTGTCGACGTAGCTTTGCCCCTCCTCGTCCAGCAGGTGGCCGTACCGTTGCTCCAGCAGCTGGACGTACCGGCCGATGTCACGGAGGGGTTCCTGGAGGTCGTGGGCCGTGGCGTAGGCGAACTGCTCGAGCTCGTCGTTGCTGCGCTTCAACCGGGCCATGTACTCCAGGAGGACGCGGCGGCTCCGCTTCTGTTCCGTGATATCACGGAAGGCCGTGATCCACACCTGCCGATCGTCCATGGTGTGGGGCTTGCTGAGGAACTCCACGTCGAACTCCGACCCGTCCCGGTGGAGGGCCTGGGCCTCCTGACGCCCGCCCTTCCCCCAGGGGGGTGAGGCCTCGAACTCCTCACGGTACCCGCGTTTGAAGAGCTCCAGGATGTCCATCCCCACGACCTCCCGGATCCCGTACCCGAACATGGGTCCCAGGGACCGGTTCGCGTCGAGGACCTTCCCGTCCTTGTGCACCACGATGCCCTCGAAGGTGGCCTCGTAGAGGGTCTTCACCCGGTCCTCGGTCTCGGTGAGGCGGTTCCTCTGGGTTTCCATGTGCACGAGGTCCCGGTTCCGGTAGAGGGCGGTGACGGTGAGGAGGAGCGTCACGATGCCAAGGAGGGCCACGGGGAAGGGGTCCAGGGGGAGCGTGGTGATGCCCGACCGGGGCGCCACGGCGAGACCCATGAGGTTCACGGTGCCCAGGGCGATGGTGTAGGCGGTGGGGAGGGTGAGGCTCGCCAGGAGCAACGGCACCACCAGGACGAGGACGAGGGTGGGGCCGGTGCCCAGGGGGGAGAGGAGGACGGCGCCCCAGGCGGTGCCCTCGGCCACAGCCACCATGAGGAGGCTGGCGTCGCGGACGTTCCGGGTGCGGCTCAGGAAGTACCCCGCCTCGAGGAGAAGCGTAGCGAGGATGCCAACCTGGCTCACCCGCACCCCGTCGACGGCTGCGCCTGGAGGGATGAGGAAGGGGGCGAGCACGCTTCCCATGAGGGTGAGGATGCTGAGCATCAGGAGGAGGCTCGAGAGGTCCCTGGCCTGGCGGCGTTCGATGGGGTCGGTAAGCAGTGGGCTGGGCTCGGTGAGCCTGGCCCAAAGGTGCTCCTTGTCGCCGTGGTCTTCCATGTGACCCTCGTGCCCCCGGCCGCTCCCCGGCTCCGGGGGCCTACGGGGGTTCTCTGCCCCATGATACGTAAACGTTTCCACATCCTCCCGAGGTTCCCCCGCGTCGCCGAACCCTTCATGACCCCCGGGGGATGTGGGGTCTCCATGGTCCTGACCCTGGTCCTTGCGGAGGCGGAGCTCGAGATCGTGCCAGAGGAGGCGCGATCCCACCCGTCGGTGCGGGCGTCGGCGCGGAGACGGAACACGCGACCCAGTCGTACGCTCCTGGATGCCAGCGAGCACCACGACGCCCTGGACGAGGTGGCCGAGGGGGAGCGCCGGGGTCGCCCAGAGCTCGTGCACGTGCCCCTGCTCATGGCGCTGGACAGCGTGTTGAACAAGCGGGAGGAGCTTCGGGTCCTCGTACATACCCGCAACGACGAGCTCGTGCGTGTGGCCCCGGAGACGCGCATCATGCGGAACTACCCCCGCTTCGTGGGCCTCATGGAGCAGCTCTTCAGGAGGGGGAAGGTCCCCCCCCGGCGGGATGACCCCCTCATGGTGGTGGAGGAGGGGTGGAGCCTGGAGCGGGTGCTCCAGGAGGGGTCCACGGGCCCGGTCGTTGCCTTCAGCCCGGAGGGGGAGCCCGTGGCGCCTGGACCCCTCCTGGAGGGGTTGGGGGAGGAGGATGCCACCGTCGTGGTGGGGGCCTTCCCCTCCGGTGGGTTCCACGCGGACCTGGCCGGGATCGCGGATCGCGTGGTGAGCCTGGGACCCGCGCCGCTCATGGTGTGGACGGTGGTGAGCGAGGTCCTGGTGCATCGTGAGGCCGCCCTGGGCCTCCTCCCCATGGAAGGCGACGGTGCTTAGGGGTGGGTCAGGGCGCGGTAGAGGGCGTCCGGGGAGGGTAGGGTCTTGATGGCTAGAAGGCCTGCCCCATCTCCCGAGCCATCTGCTGGAGGCGCTCCACGCGCTCGTCCATGGGCGGGTGGGTGCTGAAGAGACGGACCATGGTGCCGCCGCGGAAGGGGTTGGCGATGTAGAGGTGGCTGTGGGCGGGGTTCCCGTCCTGGTCCGGTCGACGGTCGATCCCAGCTTCAAGCTTCCGGAGCGCCCGGCTGAGGCTCATGGGGTCGTTCGAGAGGCGGGCGCCGGTGGCGTCGGCCTTGAACTCGCGGTTGCGGCTGATGGCGGCCTGCACGAGCATGGCAGCCATGGGCGCGGTGACGGCCAGGAGCATGATGGTGACGAGGTTGCCCCGGTCCCGGCCGCCGCCGAAGATGGCCCCCCACATGGCGCTGCGGGCGGCGAAGGCGATGGCGCCCGCGAGGGTGGCGGCGGCGCTCATGACGAGGATGTCCCGGTTCTGGACGTGGGCGAGCTCGTGAGCCATGACGCCCCGGAGCTCGTCGTCGTCCAGGAGCTGGAGGATGCCCTGGGTGGCGGCCACCACCGCGTTCTCGGGGTTGCGACCGGTGGCGAAGGCGTTGGGTGTGTTGCTGGGTGTGATGGCCACCTGCGGCATGGGGATGCCAGCATCGTGGCTGAGCTCCCGGATGATGCGATGGAGCCGCGGGGCCTGGGTCTCGTCCACGATCTCGGCGTCGTGGCTCCAGAGCACGATCTTGTGGCTCCAGAAGTACGAGACGACGTTGAGCACGGCGGCGATGGCGAGGAAGAACCCCATGCCCACCATGGGGCTCCCGTAGAAGAGGCCTCCCACGAGCCATCCCACGACGATGAAGAGGAGCATCATGAGGCCGAAGAGGCCGATGGTGCGCAGCGTGTTGCCCATGGTGGTCACCTACGTGGGTGGACCGCGGGGTTCCAACATGAAGCTTTCCACGGGTCGGAGAGGGAGGGCGGGGCTCAGGTTTCCTCGTCCAGGGCGGACCATCCCTGGACGAAGCGCTGGATCGCCGTGATGTTCCCCATGACGGCGATGTAGAGGAGCAGGAGCTCCATGAGGTTCGTGCCCCAGGGCACCGTCCAGGCGCGCTGGAGCACGATCCACTGGGCGAGGGGAACGGCCACGAGGAGCCCCATGCGGTCGGCGCGACCGAGGAGCCCCCGGTAGTTGCGTCCCACGCCCACGGCCTGGGCTTGGGTGCCCATGTAGCTCGTGAGGAGCGTCCCCATGATGGCGAAGAACCCCACGATGGGGGTGGTCCACGCGCTCAGGGTGATGCCGGTGATCATGGCGAGGTCCGCGTACCGGTCGATGACGTGGTCGAGGTAGTCGCCTCGGGGCCCGGCCTGGCCCGTCATGCGGGCGAGATGCCCGTCGACGCCGTCGAGGAAGGCGTTGACGCCCACGAGGAGGGCCCCCAGGAGGAGGAGCGCGTTGGCGGAGGGGCTGGACCTGTAGAAGGCGGCGCCGGCCAGGAGAGCCATGAGGAGGCTGATGGCCGAGAGCATGTTGGGGGTGAGGCCCACGGCCTGGAAACCCCGTGCGAGAGGGGTGAAGATGCGTTCGGCGTCATCGCGGTATCGTTCCAGCATGGCTCCACCTCGGTGGGATGGTTGCGCCAAGGGCCCCATGGGTTATGAATCATCCGTCCGGGGTGCCGAACCACCCTGGCTCCCGGGCGATCCAGTCCAGGGTCCCGGGGGGGTCCGCGTGAACGGGCTGGCGAAGCGTGGAGAGGATGGTCTCCACGGTCGCATCGGGGTCCTCGTCCGTGGTGTCCACCTCGAAGGCGACCGGTGCGTCACCGGCCTCGTGGGCGATGACGCTCAGAGCCTCGGCCTCGGCGTTCTCCCGGACCTTCTGGCGGGGCCATCCCCGCGCCCTGAGGCGCTCCTCCAGGGTGGTGGGGCTTGCGCGGAGGACGCAGACGGCGTCCACGTTGGGGAGGTCCTGGGACCAGTGGGACTCGAGCACGAGGTTCGCTCCTCCCGCGCGGGCGTCCTCGATGTCGCTGTGGACGTGGTCCGCCACGGCGTCGACGTCCACGAACCGCGTGCCGGGGCGGTGGGGGTCCTCCTCGGTGAGGAGCCCGGCCTCCTCGGCCACGTCCCCAAGGTGGACCACGTGCCAACCCCGGTCACCGAGGCTCCGGGCGATGGTGGTCTTCCCGGTGCCGGGGGTGCCGGTGAGAGCGAGGATGGTCATGGTTCCGCATCGCGGGCGGTGGCGTGGGTGCGTGCGGCCTCCACGAGGCCGTGGAAGAGAGGCGCCGGGTCCATGGGGCGGCTCTTGAACTCGGGGTGGAACTGGCTCCCCACGAAGAAGGGGTGCTCGGGAAGCTCCAGGATCTCCATGCGTCGGCCCGTGGGATCGGTGCCGCTGAAGACGAGACCAGCGCCCCGTAGGGCCTCGTGGTACTCGGGGTTCACCTCGAAGCGGTGGCGGTGGCGCTCGTGGATCCCGGTGGTGCCGTAGAGGTCGTGGGCGGTGCTCTTCTCCTGCACCTCCACGGGGCTCGCGCCCAAGCGCATGGT
The DNA here is from genome assembly GCA_964505085.1 of uncultured Thermoplasmatales archaeon. Classification (GTDB taxonomy): domain Archaea; phylum Thermoplasmatota; class SW-10-69-26; order JACQPN01; family CAZDGP01; genus CAZDGP01. The sequence goes on along the minus strand of CAZDGP010000001.1, from coordinate 20,579 downwards.
CCCGCCCATGTCCGTGACCTCCTGTTGCTCGGGCAGGAGCGCGATGACGGGGTGGGGCGTATCCTCCTCGAGCTCGGTGCTGTGGGCGCCGTCGAGGCCCAGGACGTGGCGGGCGAACTCCACCACCGCGAGCTGGAACCCGAAGCAGATCCCCAGGAAGGGGATGCGTTGCTCCCGGGCGAACCCGATGGCTCGGACCTTCCCCTCGGCCCCCCGCTCGCCGAAGCCGCCGGGCACGAGGACGGCGTCGACGCCCTCGAGGTGGTCGGCGGCTGTGGTGGCAGGGTCCTCGAGGTCCTCGCTGTCCACCCACCTCACGTCGACGCGGGTGTCGAGCTCGGCGCCGGCGTGGACGAAGGCCTCGCTGATGCTGAGGTAGCTGTCCGCGAGGTCCGTGTACTTCCCCACCACGGCGATCTCCACGTCGTGGTCGGGGTGGCGGATGCGGTCCACGTAGCTTCGCCAGGGCTCGAGGTCCGGCGTGCCCGGGTCCAAACCCAGGCGTTGGATGAGCCAGGAGTCCACCCCCTGTTCCTCCAGGATCATGGGGACGGCGTAGATGGTGTCGGCGTCGGGGGCGCTCACCACGGCCTCGGGGTCGACGTCGCAGAAGAGCGCGATCTTGCGCTTCGTGGAGTCCTCGAGGGGGTCCTCGCTCCGGCCCACGATGACGTCGGGTTCGATGCCGATGGCCCGGAGCTCCTTCACGCTGTGCTGGGTGGGTTTCGTCTTCTGCTCCCCCACGACCCCGAGGACCGGCACGAGGGTGGTGTGGAGGAAGACGACGTGGTCGTCACCCAGGTCCAGGTGAAGTTGCCGCATGGCCTCGAGGAAGGGTGCGGACTCGATGTCGCCCACGGTGCCTCCAAGCTCCACGAGGCACACGTCGGCCTCGCTCTCCTCCGCCACCTGGAGCACGTGGTCCCGGATGGCGTCGGTGACGTGGGGCACGATCTGCACGGTCTTCCCCAGGTAGTCGCCGCGGCGCTCGCGGTCGATGACGCTGCGGTAGACGCGGCCCGTGGTGAGGTTGTTCTCCCAGGCGAGGGGCTCGTCGAGGAACCGCTCGTAGTTGCCGAGGTCCAGGTCCACCTCGCTGCCGTCGTCGAGGACGAACACCTCCCCGTGCTCGAAGGGGTTCATGGTGCCCGCGTCCACGTTGACGTAGGGGTCGATCTTGACCGCGGTGACGCTGAGGCCCCGGCTCTTGAGAAGCCTTCCGATGCTTGAGGAGGTGATGCCCTTCCCGAGGCCGGAGAGCACACCGCCCGTGACGATCACGAAGCGCACGTCATCACGGGCGCCCACCAAGGTGCTCCAACCGCATAGGTTTTGCCGTGCCGACCCTGCGTCGTCGTGACTAGGTGGTGCCTTGCACGGTGGGCTGTTGGGGTTCGGGTTGCCGGTGGCGGAGCTCCCGCCTGTAGGCGTCGAGGTCCGCCTGCTCCGCCTCCATCCCGCGGTCCAGGCGTTCGGTGAGGAACCGCGCCACCTCCTCCGCCACGTGCTCGCCCTGGCAGGGGTCCTGGCCCAGGGTGGTGCGCCGGAAGATGGCGTCGGCGGTGGTGACGGCCATCTCGTGGTCCACGGCGAAGGCCACCTCGGCCCACAGGGTGGGTCCATGCTCGCAGACGGGTTCCAGGAGGTGAGGGTCCTCGCCGGCGGCCTGGAGCACGTCCTGAGCTCGGGTCCCGTAGAGGTGGAGAAGGTGCCGGACCGTGGCGTCGGGGACCCCGTACTCGTCGGCGAGCTCCGGGGCGACGGCGTCGGCGAAGGCCTCCCGCTCCATCCCGTGGCCGGGGAAGGCGCCGGGGAGCGGGGCCTCCACGGTGTCGGTGGGTGCCTCCACGTCCAGGTACCCGGTGACGACGTCGCCCACGTCCTCTGCCACCTGGCGGTGGTTCGTGATCTTGCCTCCGATGACGCTCACGAGCCCCGGGATGTCCTCCACGTGGCCGTGGTCGAGGATGAGGTGCTTCCGGGAGACGTCGGACTCGTCGACGTCCTCCACCCGGAGGAGGCTGCGGACGCCCGCGTACGTGTAGAGCACGGTCCCAAGGTCCACATCTGGGAAGAACCGCTGGAAGCTCTCCCGGAGGTACGCCACGTCGTCGGCGGTGGCCGCCACCTCGTCCATGTCCCCGTCGTAGTCGGTGTCGGTGGTGCCCACGAGGGTGCGGCCCCGCCAGGGGATGGCGAAGAAGAGGCGCCCGTCGGTGGCGAAGAGCACCACGGCGTGGTCCACCACCTTGGGCACGATGAGGTGGATGCCTTTCGTCGTGCGGATGCGGGGCCGGGTCTCGCCGGTGACGAGTGTGAGGAACCCGTCGAGCCAGGGTCCGGTGGCGTTCACGAGGACGCGGCAGGCGACCTCGTGGTCGTTCCCGGTGAGGTTGTCCCGGAGCTTGACCCCGGTGATGCGTTGGTCGCGGTCCTGCGTTACGCCCACGACCTCCATGTGGTTGGTGGCCACGGCCCCGTGGGCCACGGCATCGACGACGTTCTCGACGCAGAGCCGCTCCACGTTGGGCACCTGCGCGTCGTGGTACACCGCCGCGCCCTTGAGTCCCTCGTCGCGGAGCGCGGGCTCGGTGGCGAGAGCCTCCTCGGCATCCAGGAAGCTGTGGCGGGGCAGGCGCTTCCCCCAGGATAGCAGGTCGTACAACACGAGGCCGGCACGCATCTTCAATCGGCCGGGGGTGAGGTCCTCGTAGATGGGGACGAGGAACTCCATGGGCTCCACGAGGTGGGGTGCGTTGTGGAGGAGCCGGTTGCGCTCTCGCAGGGACTCCCGCACGAGGCCGAAGTCCAGGAGCTCGAGGTACCTGATCCCTCCGTGGATGAGGCGGGTGGAGCGGCTCGTTGTGCCGTAGCCCCAGTCCGTCTTGTCCACGATGGCGACGCGGAGTCCCCGTCGGGCGGCGTCCCGGGCGATGCCCGTGCCGTTGATGCCTCCCCCCACGACCACCACGTCGAACTCGCCTTCCGTGAGGGCGTCCACGTCCCGCTGCATGGCCTGGTGTTCCCCGCGCATCGGAGGATGCTGGCGCCCTATCGCCGGGGATGGATGTTAAACCCTTCTGTTCCCGATGAGGGGGCGCAACGCTTTTCAACCCCAGGGGGGTTGGGTTGGCCGGTGGTTCCGGTGAGCGACGAGACCCCCGACGCCTCTTCCGATACCGTTGTGGACGACCCCGCGGAGGATGCCTCTCCGGAGGTGGATCTCGATGACGCCCACGAAGCGTTCGAGCGGGTGGAGGAGCTGGAGAGCCAGCTCGAGGCCACCGAGGCGGAGGCGGACGACCTCCGGGAGCGCCTCCAGCGCCTGCAGGCGCGGTTCCAGAACTTCCGCAAGCGGAAGGAGCGGGAGGCCGAGGCGGCGCGGCGCGAGGGTCGGGATGCTGTCCTCGTGGAGCTACTGGACGTCATCGACAACTTCGACCGCGCCATCCGGGACGGGCGCGAGGGTGACGGCGCGGTGGAGGGATTGGAGCTCCTTCGCAAGCAGCTCTCGAACCTCCTGGGGCGGGAGGGGGTGGAGCGCGTGGACCCCGAGGGTGAGCGCTTCGACCCGACGCTCCACGAGGCGGTGCTGCGGGAGGAGACCGACGAGGCCGAGGAGGGGACGGTGCTCCAGGTGCTCCAGCCGGGGTACCGTCGCGAGGGGGCCGTGCTCCGGCCGGCACGGGTCAAGGTGGCCACGGACCCCAGCGGGGAAGCCTGACCCAACCCGCCACCCAAACGTTATATAGAAGTTCTGGAATAACCGGACCAACCCTACAGGTGGAACCATGGGACGCACCATCGGAATCGACCTTGGCACCACGTTCTCCGCAGTGGCCGTCATCGAGGGCGGCGAGCCTGAGATCATCCCCAACGCAGAGGGAAACCGCACCACCCCGAGCGTCGTCGCCTTCACCAAGGACGGCGAGCGCGTCGTAGGTGAGGTAGCCCGGCGGCAAGCCGTGACGAACCCCGTCAACACGGTGTTCAGCATCAAACGGCTCATGGGCCGCCGCTACAGCGAAGCTCAGGACGAGATCGACCGCGTGCCCTTCGACGTGGAGCGCGGCGACGACGACAAGATCCTCGTGAACCTCCCCCACGCCGACGGCACCTTCACGCCGGAGGAGATCAGCGCCTTCGTCCTCCAGAAGCTCAAGCGGGACGCCGAGGAGGTGCTCGGCGAGGATGTGGACAAGGCCGTTATCACCGTGCCCGCGTACTTCGAGGACGCGCAGCGTCAAGCCACGAAGGACGCCGGCAAGATCGCGGGTCTCGAGGTGGAGCGCATCCTCAACGAACCCACCGCGGCCACCCTGGCGTACGGGTTGGACGAGGAGCGGGAGCAGACCGTCCTCGTCTTCGACCTCGGCGGCGGCACCTTCGACGTCACCGTGCTAGAGTTCGGCGATGGGGTCTTCGAGGTGAAGGCCACGAGCGGCGACAACCACCTGGGCGGCGACGACCTCGACGAGGTCATCGTGGACTGGCTCGCTGATGAGTTCGAGGAGGACCATGGGGTGGACCTCCGGGAGAACCGTGAGTCGCTCCAGCGGTTGAAGGAGGCCGCTGAGGAGGCGAAGATCGAGCTCAGCACCGTCCAGTCCACCAACATCAACCTCCCCTACATCCACGCGGACGACGAGGGGGCGAAGCACCTCGACGTGGACCTCACGCGGGCTCGCTTCGAGCAGCTCATCGAGCCCCTGCTCGACCGCACGCGCGGTCCCGTGGAGCAGGCCATGAAGGATGCCGGCGTGAGCCCCAGCGACCTCGACGAGGTCATCCTCGTGGGCGGTTCCACCCGGGTCCCGAGGGTGCAGGAGATCGTGGAGAAGCTCACGGGGACGACGCCCAACAAGAGCGTGAACCCCGACGAGGTCGTGGCTCTCGGTGCCGCCGTGCAGGCGGGCGTGCTCACGGGGGACGTGGACGACCTCTTGCTCCTGGACGTCACGCCCCTGAGCCTGGGCGTGGAGACGCAGGGGGGTGTCTTCACGAAGCTCATCGAGCGGAACACCACGATCCCCACGGAGAAGAGCAAGGTGTTCAGCACCGCGGCGGACAACCAGACCAGCGTCGAGGTCCACGTGCTCCAGGGGGAGCGCGCCATGGCCAGGGACAACCAGTCCCTGGGCCGGTTCCACCTAGATGGCATCCCGCCGGCACCCCGGGGCGTCCCCCAGATCGAGGTGACCTTCGACATCAACGCCGACGGCATCCTCGAGGTGAGCGCCGTGGACAAGGGCACGGGGAAGGAGCAGAGCGTCACCATCACGGGCTCCACGCGCTTGAGCGACGAGGAGGTGGAGCAGATGAAGCAGGAGGCCGAGGAGCACGAGGAGGAGGACCTCCGGCGCAAGCGCGAGGTGGAGGCCCGGAACGAGGCCGACAGCCTCACGTACACCGCGGAGAGGACCCTCAAGGAGCTCGACGACGTGGACCCGGACCTCGAGGACGAGGTCACCACCGCTGTGGCCGACGTGCGCAACCTCCTCCAGGATGAGGACGTGGACCTCGACGAGCTCGAGGCCGCCACCGAGACCCTCTCCGAGACGCTCCAGGAGCTCGGTGCCAGCGCGTACCAGGCTGCGGGGGACCAGGTGGACCCCCAGGCCGCCGCCCAGGCCGCGGGGGCCGGTGGAGTCGCTGGAGGCCCCGGAGCAGCGGGACCCGAGGCGGGTTCCACCACGCGCACCAAGAAGGGTGAGGGCCCCGACGCGGTGGACGTGGAGTACGAGGTCCAGGACGAGGAGTGACCTGAGACGCTCCCGTCCCACATCCTCCCCCTTCTTCCCCCCAACCGTCTCCGCCCCCGTGACGAGGACCCCGCGAGGCTATCGCCGTGACGAAGCGCGACTACTACGATATCCTGGGTGTGGCCCAGGACGCCAGCCAGGACGAGATCAAGCGGGCGTACCGGAAGCTCGCGAAGCGGTACCATCCGGACCGCAGCGACGAGCCCGACGCCGAGGAGCGCTTCAAGGAGGTGAGCGAGGCCTACGGTGTCCTCAGCGATGAGGAGAAGCGCGCCACCTACGACCGCTTCGGTCACGCGGGGGTCGAGGGCCAGTACAGCGCCGAGGACATCTACCAGAACATCGACTTCGAGGATATCTTCGGCGGCATGGGCGGAGGCGGTGTCGAGGATATCTTCCGGATGTTCTTCGGCGGCGGGAACCCCTTCGGCGGGGGCCGAGGTGGCGGTCAGCGGGGTCAGGACGTGGTCACTCGCATCGAGGTGCCGCTGGAGGAGGTGGCAGGGGGGACCGAGCGTCAGGTGGAGTTCACGCGGAACGAACCCTGCCCCAGCTGCGACGGGACCGGAGGGGAGCGGCGCAGGTGCGGCACCTGCAAGGGGCAGGGCCGGGTGGGGCGCCAGCAACGCACGCCCTTCGGCGTGGTGCGGAACGTCACCGCCTGCCCGGAGTGTCAGGGGCAGGGGCAGGAGGTCGTGGACCCCTGCGACGCCTGTGGCGGATCCGCCCTGGAGCGGGTCACGCGAGAGCTCACGGTGGACGTGCCCGCTGGCATCGAGGATGGTCAACGCCTCCGCATCCAGGGGGAGGGTGAGGCGAGCCCCGACGGACGCCATCGGGGGGACCTCTACGTGGAGGTCCGGGTGCCGGACCACGAGGTCTTCCAGCGGGACGGTCGCGACCTCCACGCGGTGCTCGAGGTGAGCTTCAGCCAGGCGGCTCTCGGGGACAAGATCGACGTCCCCACGCTCACCGGGACGGCCTCCGTCAAGGTCCCGCAGGGCGTCCAGTCCGGTCAGGTGCTTCGTCTGCGCGGCCAGGGGGTGCCGGGTCTCAGGAACCGGTCGCGGGGGGACATCCTGGTGCACGTGCACGTGGCAACGCCGGAGGAGCTGACGCCGGAGCTCCGGGAGCTCTTCGAGGAGCTGGCGGACCACGAGGGCGTGGAGCGGAGGAAGGGGTTCCTGGAGGGCGTCAAGGATGCCATCCGGGACACCTTCACCCGCTAGGCTTTAGCCTCCCCCACAAGGCTCGTGAGGGTGACCTGGAGACCCTTTGGGGAGGGTCGAGGTGACCGACGGCGGCGGGGACGCGTGACCATCCCCTGGAGGGTGCATCCCTCCTCGTCCCGGTGGTGCCAACAGGTGGCGCACCGGGCAGGCTGGAAGCACTCGAGCTGGTCCATGGGGTGCCTATCGATACGGGGAGGGTTGGTCCTTGGCACCGGGGGAGACCGAAACTACCCCCCTTGCGGACCGTCGTAAGCTTGAAAGGAGGGCAGCCCGTAGGTGGCCCGAGACCCATGCCCGTCACCGAGGTCAACCTCACCAGCATCGACGCTCGTCGCTTCTCCAAACCCGGTGAGCAACCCGGGCAGGTCCGCGTGGACCACAACAGCACCGTGACCCTCGTCCAGCAGCGGGACGCCGACACGGCGGACATCGAGTTCCGGTACACCGCCAGCTACGGGAACATGGGCATCATCCGCATCGAGGGAGGCCTCGCGTTCCATGGGGAGGCGGCGTCCCTGGAGGAGCGGTGGAGCGCCTCCAACGAGATGCCCACGAACGTGGCCTCGGAGATCCACACGGCGGTCATGCGGAGCTGCGTCCCGGAGGCTGTGGGCATCGCGAAGAACCTGAACCTCCCACCCCCGATCCCCCTGCCCCAGGTGCAGTTCCAGGAGGACCAGAAGGGAAGCGGGGGCGGCGGCCACCGCGGCCCCGAGGTGGCCTGACCTCAGGGTTCGATCGCTCTTCCTCCTCCACACCCGCTCCTACGCTTCCGGGATCCGGTAGTGCTCGGGGTAGCGGGAGGCGTGGTAACGCACCACCGCAGGGAGCACGACGACGGTGCCCAGGAACGCCGCGATGAGGGTGGGGATGACGATGATGGCGGTCTGGGCGCCCCAGATGACGATGCTCAGGATCACGAGAGCGAAGCCGCTGATGTCCGTGATGGTGGTGCCTGCCAGCACGGCACCGATCTCGCTCCCGGCAAGGTGCACGGCCCGCCGCACGCCCCGGTCGTTCGTGATCTCCTCCCGGACCCTGCTTACGAAGTGGATGCCGTCGTCCACGCCGATGCCGGTGGCACCGCCTGTGACGATGAGGCTCACGTAGGTCACCTGGTACCCCAGGATCGTCGTCAAGCTGTACTGGGTGAGGATGGCCACGAGCACCGGGACCATGGTGACGAGGGTGAGGAGCGGGCGGCGCCAGAACCACGTGATGAGTCCCGTGATGACGGCGAGCATGATGCCGATGCTGGCGGTGTTCCCCCGGACGATGGCGTCCACCACCTCCACCCCCAGGACCACCAGGCCCGTGTTGGCGAACTCGAGCTCCCGGGTGGCGGTGGAGTCGTTCTCCTCCTGGTACTGGGACACGATGCGCTCCGTTTCCGCTCGCGCTTCCCGGTAGTTCGCGATGTCGGTGCCGAGGTCCAGGACCGTGCCCTGGGGGTTGATGGCGAGGCGCAGGGCCGTGATGTCGTCGTTGTCGTGGAGCACGCGGCTCATGACGACGTTCATGGCGGGGTCGTCCCGGAGGAACGCGTAGGCCGCCTCCACGTCCGCCCGGGTGTCCGGGATGCCGTTCCCGTCCTGGTCGCAGTTGCAGGAGCGCCCCTCGGGCGTGAGGTTGAGGTAGTACTCGAGGGGGAAGAGCACCGTCTCGGTGCTGAGGCGCCCGTGGACGCCCTCCAGGTCCTGCTCGAGGTCCTTCACCACCTGGAGGGTCTCGGGGTCGGTGGCGTCACCGTAGATCATGACGCTCATGTCCACGGGGATGCCGAAGACCTCCTCGGCCTTGAGCAGGGTCTCCATGGGGTACGTGTCCTCCGCGAGGACCGGGTGGGGTCGCGTGTAGGAGCCCGTCCACACCTCGACGCCGTCGGCGGCGAGGGGCACCGCGAGGAGCCCAAGGATAAGGAGGGTGGAGGTGAGGACCGCGGGGGCGTGGTCGTGGCACCACCCGGCGAGGCGACCCATGAACGCGTCGCTCTGCTTGTCCCGGAGCTCCTCCGTGAGCTCCCTGCGGCGGGCCTCCACCTCCTTCGCGTCCCCGTGGAGCTCGGGGAACTCGTCGCGGCGCCCGTCGATCCATACGAGGAAGACCGGGAGGAGCAGGATGCTCGCGAGGTACGCGCTGAAGATGCCGGCTCCCAGCATGATGCCGAACTGCCCGATGGCGGGGATGAGGCTGAAGTAGAGGCTCGCGAAGCCCACGGTGGTGGTGACGGCGCTCATCCAGAGGGCCGCTCCCACGTGCTCCACCGCCGTGCTCACGGCTTCATCCCGGGGATGGCCCAGGGCGCGTTCCTCACGGAACCGGCTCGTGACGTGCATGCAGTAGTCCACGCCGAGGCCGAAGACCAGAGCCATCATGATCATGCTGAGGAGGTTGAACCGGATCCCCGCAGCGTAGGCGGCGGCCACGGTGACGGTCATGACGAGGCCCAGGGTGACGAGGCTCGCCAGCACCTCCGGCACCCTCCGGTAGAGCGCGTAGAGGCTGAGGGTAGCCACGAGAGCTGCGAACCCCACCCACAGGGGCCCCTCCTCCACGGTGGATTTCTCGATCCAGAGCCAGATCATATCGAGGCTCAGGGGCCGCATCTCGGTGGCGTCCTGGTGGGGGTTCGCGTCGTCCACCTCGAGCCCCACGAACATGAGCTCCTCCCCCCACCCGCGGTAGTCCTGGATGGGGGCGCCCTTCGTCATGCTCACGATGAGGATGGCGGCCTCGTGGTCCTTGCTGAGGATGAGGCCGTGGAACTTGTCCCCGTACTGGTTCAGGGAGGCGTCCACGTACCCCCGGATGAGCTCGTCGCCGGCGGCGTTGTCCGGTGGGAGCTCGTGGTTGCCCGTGGCGGCCTCGTGGAAGATCTTCACCACGGTATGCATCCCGATGCTCCCCTCCACGTAGGGGAGGTCGTTCAAGCGTTGGGAGACGTCCTCCATCTCCCGGATGGCGTCGGGTTCCAGCACGGTGCTCGTGTTCTGGGGTGTGACGAGGACGAAGGCGAGGTTGTCCCACCCCATCTCCTGGTTCAGGGTCTCGTAGTGAT
>CAZDGP010000001.1:0-10427 GCA_964505085.1 uncultured Thermoplasmatales archaeon | reverse complement strand
AGGACGAAGGCGAGGTTGTCCCACCCCATCTCCTGGTTCAGGGTCTCGTAGTGATCGTAGTACTCGGTGCGGGGGCTCAGGTCGTAGACGTTGATGTAGACGCTCATCTGGGAGAGGATGGGGAGGCTCGCCAGGAAGAGGCCTCCGAAGAGGAGCACCACGATGAGAGGGTGGTCGCTCACGAACCGTCCCACGCGCTCCGGCAGGTCCACCAAGCCAGCACCGTCGCCGGGATGCCACCGGACGTCCTTAACGGTGACGATGCGAGCACTCCACGCATGGCTCCCACCGACAAGATGAAGTACTGTGGGAACCCCTGGCTTTTTGTATGAGCCACAACGAGATTGTATCCAAGGTGGGGGGTTGGGGTGCGTTCCTTGCTTCCGTGGTCCTCGTGGTGGGCCTCATCACCTACGGCTGGTCCATCGTGGGGACCTCCCCCTGGGGGGCAGACGCCAGCTTCACCCTGGCCCTCGGCGGAGCGTTCCTCGTGAGCGTCGGCGCGTACCATCTCCTGGCCAGGCTGGCGCTCCAGGGCCCCCACCGCCGACCCAACGCGGAGGTGGCGTTGGTGGTGAGCATCTTCGGGTTGCTCCTCCTCGCGCATCTCGGGCTCGGGCCCTCCCCGGCGCTTACCCTCTCGCCCCCGATGCTGGCGGTGGGTGTCGTGGTCCTGGTGGGGACCCTCGTTGCCAGCTCGGTCTACCTCGCCAACCCCACGTGGCTCGAGCGCTGACCGGGGGAAGGACCAAACCACGGGAACCCCCTCCCCCGCTGTGCGCCAACGCGACCTCGAGATCCTCCTCCAGGAGGTCCCACCCCATCCGGAACCGGACCCGCGCCTCGAGCAGGTGCCCACGCCGGCGGACCTCGCCGCCCGGACCCTCTTCAGCGCCCGGAACCTGGGGGACATCGAGGGCCGGCGCGTCCTGGACCTCGGCTGCGGCACGGGGACCCTCGCCATCGGTGCATCCCTCCTGGGAGCATCGGAGGTCCACGGGGTTGACGTGGACGCGGAAAGCGTGGCGGTGGCCCGCGAGGTCGCTCAGGAACTGGGGGCCGACGTCACCTTCCACGTGGAGGACGTCCGGGACGTGGACGTCCCCGCGGACACGGTCCTCATGAACCCGCCCTTCGGTGCGCAGCGCCGCGGGGCAGACCGTCCCTTCCTGAAGACTGCGCTCCGGTCCGCTCCCGTGACCTACAGCTTCCACCTGGCGGAGACCCGTGACTTCGTAGAGCGGTTCGTGGGGGAGCTCGGGGGGGAGGTCTCCCACGCGTGGGCGGTGCGGTTCCCCGTGCCGAGGACCTTCCGCCACCACGAGGAGGCTGAACGTGTGGTGGACGTGGTGCTCCTCCGCACCACGACGTAGTCGAAGTGAAGGTTCAACGTTCAGCTCTCAAGAGGTGGACTTAACTAGTCTGGAGCTCCGAGGGCCCGAGACAAGCACAACCTTTAAAAGAGAGGGGCGGGATTCCGGACCAACCACCCCCCAGGGTGCGATGAGGCACTTCCATGACGGCACAGGACCTTGTGTTCCCCGGCGACGAGATCGGCATCGCCGAGGAGTTCCTCCCCGGCGACGGCGCCTACGAGGAGGATGGACGCGTGTACGCGGACCGCATCGGCTCCGTGGAGCACGACACGGAGGAGTTCACCGTGGAGGTGACGCCCCGGACGTCCGTGCCCGTGGTGCTCGAACCCGGCGACGTCGTCGTCGGCAAGGTCAAGGGCATCCGCAAGTCCATGGTCATCGTGGAGGCGGAATCCTGCGTGACCAAGGACCCCCATCGCGCCATCAGCGGGGAGACCAACGCCACCCTGCACATCAGCAACGTGGCGGACTTCTACGTGGAGGAGCTCGAGGACGTCTTCCAGGTGGGTGACATCATCCGGACGGGCGTCATCAAGTCCGACCCCGCCCTGGACGTCACCACGAAGCACGACTTCTTCGGCGTCCTCAAACGCTACTGCCCCCGATGCCGCACACCCATGGAGCGGAAGGGCAAGGGCCTCAAGTGCCCCGACCCCGAATGCGAGTGGAAGGCCCGGGGGAAGCTCTCGCAGGACTACGGCGAGGGCCAACTCGTACCGGAGTGATGATCCAATGGAACTCAAGTTCACGTCCCGTGAGGGGAACAAGGCCGAGATCGAGTTCGCCGGCGAGGATGCCACCCTCCTCAACCTCCTCAAGCAAGCGCTCCTCGACCGTGACGACGTGGCCTCCGCCTCCTTCCTCTCCGGCCACCCCACCCTGGACGAGCCCAGGCTGAGCATCGAGGTCACCGAGGGCGGGGACCCCCGGGACGCGGTGGCGGCGGCGAGCGTCGACCTCCAGGAGCGCCTCGGAGCCCTCCGGGACCAGCTCGCGCCCGACGAGGACTAACCCTCCCTCGAGGTCCCCATGGCCGCCCCCGACGTGGCGCCCGTGGAGGACCGGATCGGCATCTCCACCTTCCTCACCGACACCCCCGGCACCGGCGGGAAGCTCCGCACCGTGCCCGAGGACTTCGTGGTGGAGGAGGTCCCCAACGACCCACCACCCGCGGATGGTACGGGGAAGTACACCATCGCCCGGGTGCGCGCGCGGAACTGGGAGACGAACCGTCTCGTCCGGTACCTCGCCACGCAGGTGGGCGTCCACCGGGAGGCCATCTACTTCACGGGGACGAAGGACAAGCGCGCGGTGACCACCCAGCACCTGGCCATCAAGGCCCCGCAGGATGCCGTGGAGGCTGTGGACCTCGAGGGTGTGGAGGTCCTGGAGACCTACCGTGCGAACCGCGCACCCAAGCTCGGGGAGCTTCGGGGGAACCGCTTCCGCATCCGCCTCCGCGACCTCGACCCTGAGCCCGGTGAGGCGCTGGCGGATGCTCGGGCCACCATGGGGACCCTGGCGGAGGTCGGTGTCCCCAACTTCTTCGGGGTGCAGCGCTTCGGGAGCCGCCGTCCCATCACCCACATCGTGGGCCAGCGCATCGTCGAGGGGGACCTCATGGGGGCTGTGACGGCCTACGTGGGTCGTCCCGAGCCGGGGGAGCCCGAGGTCACCCGGGAGGCCCGGGCACGGTTCGAGGAGGAGCAGGACCCGCAGGAGGCGCTCTCCTACTACCCCGGGCACCTGCGGAACGAGCGGATGCTCCTGGAGCGCCTGGCGGAGCGGCCGGACGACCCGGCTCACGCGCTCCGGGGGTTCCCCCGGAACCTCCTCCGGATGTTCGTCTACGCGTACCAGAGCCTGCTCTTCAACCGGATGGTCTCCAGGCGCATCGGCGAGGGTCTCGACATCCGCGAGCCCCTCGCGGGGGACCTCGTGCTCCCGGCGGACAAGGACGGGATCCCCGACGCCTCCCGATTCATCCCGGTGACGGATCGGAACCGTTCCCGCGTGGCTCGCATGTGCCGGCGTGACCGCGCTTTCCCAAGCGGCGTCCTCTACGGGTACGACGTGGAGCTCGCCGAGGGCACCATGGGCACCATCGAGCGCGACGTGGTGGCGGAGGAGGGGGTGGACGCCGACGCCTTCCGATCCTACGCGTTGCCGGAGGCCGATGCCGCCGGCACGCGCCGCGCGCTGCGCGTCCCGCTCTCGGACGTGGACGTGGACGGGGGCGAGGACGCGCACGGAGCCTTCGTGGAGCTCGAGTTCTTCCTGCCGAAGGGTGCCTACGCGACCTGCGTGCTCCGCGAGGTCATGAAGTCCGGCAACGTCCTCGATTACTAAGCGCTAAGGTGGAGCCTTGTCCACTAAAGGTCAGACGTTGATTCTAACGGATGGGCGGGATGGGGGGCGAAGGACCGGGGTTGACGTCCCACGAACGCCCTTCCGTGCGAGAAGGGCGTAGCCGGCGCCACGGGCCCCGCCGCTCCCCCCGACCATCACCCCTCTTCCGCCGTCCCGTGAATGCCCTTCCTTTAGGTCTAATCGTGCAACCTTGATAGAGCTAGCGATGGGGCCACGTTCTGAGGAGTTCCACTATACGAACTCCGCAGAAAAGGTCACATCCCGTGGGTTTCAAGTACGAGAGGCGCCCCTGCGAGCCCCGGGATGCACCGTGGCACCGGACCGCCCCCAGCTCGACGGATCGCAGGACGACGGGATCGTCTACCCGGAGCGGCCGAGCCTCACCCGGGACGAGATCGAGGCGCTCCGCAACGCCCCCGCGCTGCCCGCGGAGCCCACGGAGTTCCAACGCCGCATGGTCTGGCGTGACCGCGTGCTCCTGGGGCTCCTGGACGACACCATGGCCCGCGTGGGCGAGCTCGTTGCCGCCAACGTGGAGCATCTCTACGACCTCGAGTCCTCCGAACCCCTCCTGTGGGTCGAGGAGCCGAAGGTGAAGGTGGTGTGGCGGCCTGCCCGGGACCCATCGGAGATCCCCGAGGATGCCCCGATCCACCACCGCACCCGGCGACTCCCCGACGGTCGGGAGGTGCGGATGCCCTGGTGGGGTCAGCGCGTCGTGGAGAAGCGATGGGCCCCCATCACGGAACGCACCCGCGACGCCCTCGCCGAGTACCGCTCCTGCCGGAGTGATACCTGGCGCCCGGAGGCCCCTCTTCTCGTCTCGAAGTTCGGCCGCCTCACGGAGCAGGGCGCGCGCTACATCATCGACAAGTACGCCAAGGAGGTGGGGATCCAGGCCCGGTACGTTGCCGACAACGGCTCCGGGCAGGAGCGCCGCGCCGTCACACCCCACGCCATCCGGGAGGCCGCGGAGCGGGAGCTCCTCCACGAGCGGGAGGACACGAAGCTCCTGGCGCGCGTGGCCGGTCACAGCGTGAAGGTGCAGCAACGCTTCTACAACCGGTCCAACCGCGCCGACGTCAAGAAGCTCGCGCGGAGGAAGGGACGGCTCCACAGGGAGGGCTGAAGGTTCAACCATGAGGTCTTAATCCTCCACCTTCTATCAGTGTCGGCGACGTCACCATACATATCCGCGCACCGGGTGAGACCTCCCGGCAATTGGGGAAAGGTTGAAGTAGGACGCGGACTTGTCTTGGTGATGGAGGGTGTTGCCGTGCCACCGAGGCCGGTCATCGCGTCCCCACAGCCAGCCTCCCGACGTTCTCTCAGCCTCCCACTGTGGTGACGCGCCCTCCACTTCCTCTCCCTTCAGCAGCTGCGCTGCTGAAGAGTCGAGGAAGCGGGCCTCCGCGGCTTCGCCGCTCCGGCTCCACCCTAGACCCGGATGGGCTGCGCTGCTGAAGAGTCGAGGAAGCGGGTCTCCGCGGCTTCGCCGCTCCGGCTCCACCCTAGACCCGGATGGGCTGCGCTGCTGAAGAGTCGAGGAAGCGGGCCTCAGCGGCTTCGCCGCTTCGGCTCCACGCCCGTGAGAACTATCAATGCCTAGGGTTTAGAGGAAAAGGGGCCAGCTTAACAGACTGGTCGGGGTGATGGTCCGCGGATCAGCCGCGAGGGCCCCTACATGGCCCAGAACTTCTCGTCCTCGCGCTTGATGATGGCCACCTGCTCCAGGACCTCCATCTCGTCGTGGTTCAGGTTCCCGTCCTGGAAGAGGTACTTCGCATCCCCCTCGGGGATGTCCACGTAGTACACCTCGCCGTCCTCCACCTGCCGACCCACGGTGACCCCCGCCAGGGCGATGGCCACCTCGTCCCCCGCCTGGGCCTCCGGGAGGCTCTTCTCGTCCACGCGGATGGACTTCACATGGCCCACCACCCGCCCGTCGCGACGGAGCACACGTTGCCCTGGCCGGATACGGCCCGCCTGCACGCGCACGCCCACGATGGCGGGTTTGCTGATGCGGAAGACGTGGTCGGGCAGGATCTCGAAGCGGCCGGGATGCACGACGTCGGCCCGGAGCTCCTCCTCCAGGTCCTTCTCACGTTGCTCCACCCACACCTCGTACTGGTCCAGGAGCTCGTAGATGACCTCGCTCGTGAAGAGCGACGTGTCCTCGTCCCGCGCCCCGTCGGCATCCGGCAGCGCCTCCACGTTGAACCCCAGGATGGCCCGCCTCAGAGGCTCGTTGATGGTGTTCGCCACCACCACGTCCTTCCGGGACACGTCCCCCACCTCCGCCGCGTGGATGGGGATCTCGCGGTCCTCCAGCTCCTGGGCGAGAGCCTCGAGGCTCCCGAGGGTGTCGGCCTTGATGACGACGCCGTCGTCCTCCAGGTCGATCTCCAGGCGGAACTCCTCCTGGAGCTCCTCCCGCACCGCCTCCAGCGTCTCCTCCGTGGCGACCCGGAAGGGCGCACCCGCGGTGACGCCCTCGAGGTCCGGGGCTGCCACCTTGACACCCGCGGCAGCAGCCACCTCGTCCACGTGCTCGAAGCGTTGGCTCGACTCCCGGATCTCCGAGAGCGGCTTGGGCTTGAGGAGCGCCTTCACCCGGGTGACGTGGGGTTCGGTGGCGCCAGCGATGACGAGGTGGTCCCCCTGTCGGAGCGTCCCGTTCACCACGATGGTGTCGAGGGTGAGGCCGAAGCCCTTCTCCTCCTTCACCTCGAGGACGGTGCCCTGGCCCTGGGCCGCGACATCGGTCTCTAGTTGCTTCTCCAGGAAGCGCTGAGCCAGCCCCATGAGGACCAGGAGGAGGTCGGGGATGCCCATCCCCGTCTCGGCGCTGATGGGGACCACGGCAACGTTCTGCGTGAAGTCGTCGATGCGGTCGTAGCGGTTGGCCGGTTGCCCCGTGATCTCGTGGATGTCGCCCACGAGCTCGTAGATGGCCTCGTCCAGCCGGGAGGCTACATAGTCGGGTTGATCCTGCATGGCCTCGACGAAGGGCACGTCCCCCGCCTCGTCCCACCCGGGGAGGAGGTCGGTCTTGTTCGCCGCCACCACGAAGGGGGTCCGGTTGCGGCGGAGGATGTTGAGCGCCTCCTTGGTCTGGGGTTTGAAACCCTCCGTGACGTCCACCACGAGCACGGCGATATCCGCCAGGGCGCCGCCCCGGCTTCGGAGGCTCGCGAAGGCGTGGTGGCCGGGGGTGTCGATGAAGAGGAGCCCAGGGACGCTGAAGGATCGACCTCCCAGGATAGGCCCGCACACCTCCTCCACGGTGCTCAGCGGGACCTCCGTGGCACCGATGTGCTGGGTGATGCGGCCCGCTTCGCGGCTTGCCACGGCGGAACCGCGGATGCGGTCGAGGAGGCTCGTCTTGCCGTGGTCCACGTGACCGAGGACGGCGACGATGGGTTGTCGCGTGGTACGGGTCATGGGTGCTCCTCCGGGGGGATGTCGGGGGTGCGGTGGGGGGAAGGGAACGGGGTCAGACCCGGGGTCACTCGGTGAGCCAGGTCTCGTCGATGCGCTCGTACGCGAGGAGCTCGTCCTCCTCGAAGTAGATGCGCATCTCCCGCTCGGCGCTCTTGGGGCTGTCCGCGCCATGGACGACGTTGCGCCCGATCTCCACGGCGTGGTCGCCCCGGATGGTGCCGGGGGCGGCCTCCACGGGGTCCGTGGCGCCGTTGATGCTCCGCACCACCGTCACCGCGTCGGGGCCCTCGAGGACCATGCAGACCACGGGGCTGCTCGTGATGTAGTCCACGAGAGGCCCGTAGAAGGGCTTGCCCTCATGCTCGGCGTAGTGCTCCTCCGCGAGGTCGCGGGGCACCTGCATCGTCTTGAGGGCCACGAGCTTGAGCCCGCGGTCCTCGTAGCGGTTCACGACCTCGCCCACGAGGCCGCGTTGGACGCCGTCGGGTTTCACCATGGCGAAGGTTCGCTGGGTCATGGTTTCACCCCGCGCGCTCGGAATCGTACTGCTCGGTCCACCGCACGGTGCGGGGGATGCGTCCGAGGTCCTGGTGGTTCTTGAAGCACTTGTTGGAGCAGTACCGGAAGATGCTGCCGTCGCGCTTCACGTACATCTTGCCCGTGCCGGGCTCGATGGCCTCTCCACAGAAGCTGCATTCCGCGTGTTCAGGCATCTGCGTCACCGGATGTTCAGCTTCTTGGCCTCGCGGGCCGTCTCACGGAGCATGAGGACGTCACCCTCCATGATGGGGCCCATGGCGTTCCGCGTGATGATGCGGCCCTTGTCCCGACCGTCCAGGACCCGGACCTTCACCTGCGTGGCTTCACCGGTCATGCCGGTGCGGCCGATGACCTCGACGACCTCGGCGGGGATGCCGCGGTCCACGGTCCCTTCTTCCTCGTCTGCCATAGGTGGTCACCTCTGGTTCAGGCGCGGAGGGAGGCCACGTTCTCCCCGAGCTCCTCCACGAGGCTCCCGGCCTTGCCGGGGTTCGTGACGGCGACGCTCGCGGTGGATACCTCCAGCCCCGCGGCGTTGCCAAGCTCGGTCTTGCTGGGTACGTAGGCGTACGGGATCCCCTTCTCCTCGCAGAGAAGAGGGATGTGGGCCAGAACCTCCTCGGGGGTGACGTCCTCGGCCATGACCACGAGCTTCGCCTGCCCGCGTTCCACGACCTTGGTCACCTCGTTGGTGCCCTTCTTGATGGACCCGGTGTCCCGGGCGCCTTCGATGGCCTCGTAGGCCTTGTCTTGCAGCTCCTGCGGCATCTCGAACCGGACGTACATCGCCATGTGATACGGCACCTCCGTGGGGGGTAGCCCTTGGCCGGCAAAACGTGTCGCCTTGCCTCTGTCCCCGGACCGCGGGGACGTCACGGGCTTCAACCCCACAACGGAGGTCCCCTATTTAACGGTTCCCCTGCGTTGTGGGGAGGCGCTGGCGCACGTGCTCCACGGTGCGGTGCACCTCCCGGAGGCCCCAGGGGGTGCGGGACCCGTACCACGTGAGCGCTTCCCCATCGAGGAGCACCACCTCGGGCTCCGGGTCCAGGTCCTGGAAGAGGGTGAGATGCTCCTCGGTGAAGGCGTAGGGTTCGCTGGGGAGGAGCACAGCCTCCACCTCCGCGTCCCCCACGGCCTCCAGCGTCGTCTCGGGGTACCGCTTGGATGCGTCGGCCCAGGGGTTCTCCAACCCGCAGAGGGAGGCCACGGCCTGGGCGAAGGTGTCGCCGTTGTACGTCATCCAGGGGTCCCGCCAGATGGGGACGAAGGCGCGGATGGGAGGGGTGCCCGCCACGGCATCCTGGACCTCGTTCACCGCTTCGCGGATGTCCCGGGCGATGCCTTCCGCCGCTTCCTTGCGATCCACGGCCTCCCCCAACCGCACGGTCTCCCGGGCAGCGTCCTCCAGGGTGCGGGGGTCGGTGACGAGCACCTCCAACCCTGCATCCTCCAGGGCCTCCACGTCCTCCCGGCGGTTCTCCTCCCTGCACACCACCACGAGGTCCGGCTCCAACGCGATGACCTTGTCCACGTTGGGGCTCTTGGTGCCGCCGAGCACGGTCTTCTCCTCCAGGGCGGTGTCGGGGTGGACGCAGAAGCTCGTGACGCCCACCACGTCGTCCCACGCGCCGAGGTCGTGGAGGGTCTCGGTCCAGCTGGGTACGAGGCTCACGACGCGCATGGCGGCGGGAGGCACGGGGGGCCTCATGTGGGTTCCGGTGGGGCCCCGTCCTCCTGCTCGGCGACCCACTCCCGCTCGTAGGCGTACTCCGTGCGGTACCCCTCGGCGAGGAGCGCCTCATCGGCCTCCTCGACGCTCTGGGCGTCGTGCACGAGCTTCGCAGGGTGGCTCTGCTCGGCCACGATGCCGGCGTCGAGGTACATGGTGGCGTGGCTCCAGGCGCCCACGTGGAGGCTCCGTCGCCCCTCCCGGATGGTGCGCTCCCTCACCTCCCCTAGGGCGGATTCCCAGGGGATGCGACTGGCTTCCGTTGGCACCTGCGCCAGGATGGGGCGGAGAGCTTCCATGGTGCTGGGGGTCATGCCCCAGGCGCCGCGGAGGCCGCCGGCTTGGGCGATGCGAGCGTAGGAGGCTTCAAGCTCCCGGGGGGTGAGCTCCCCATCGCTTCCCCACCCTACGACCCCCAGGAGAGGCGTCGGGTCCAGCCGCGTGAGGGCGCTGAGGGTCACGGCGTCGGCAAGGGGGCTGCGGATCCCCGGTTCGTGACCCTGCGCCAGCACGTCACCGCCGGCGTCCAACCCCACCACGTGGTCGATCCCCAGCTCCTCCATGGCCACGGCCAGGCCCCGGGCGGTGGCCGCGGGCCCCCGGTTGATGTCCAGGAGGAGGGTGTCCTCGCCGGTGGTCTCGGCCACGATGCTCTCGGCGAAGGTGGCGCCGTTGTGGGTCCTGGTACCTGGGTGGCACCAGGTCACGGTGTCGGAGATGGGTGTGTGGTCGTTGATCTCCTCCAGGCTCCGGGGACCCGGCTGAGGGTCGTGGGGTACGCGCTCCCACGTGAGCCCGCCCAGGAGGACGTCGACGTCGTGGGCTTGGAGGAGGTCCCGGGTGGGGATGCATCCCACGATGTCGCCGCCGCCTCCGATGCCCAGGACGAGGACGCGTTGGGCTTGGAAGAGGTCCTCCAGATGGATCATGGGGCTCGACGATGGGGGGTTCGAGCGTTAGGCGTT